>JALOQX010000519.1 GCA_025459265.1 Pirellulaceae bacterium
AGCCTTTTACCGCCCCGTTCTTCTCGGACTCGGGCGAGACCTTGAGGTACCACTGGAACTCGACCCACGCCCCCCTGGGCATGGCGAAAGGGCCTCCATTGACGTTGGCGTGGAGCCAGGAGGCGCCGCGCACGGTCTGAAAGAAAAGTCCCAGGCGTGCGTCCTTGCCCAGGAGGCAGAAATACAGCCGGTCGTGAACGATGGAATCGCTCTGAATGATGATCTGCTTGAAGCCGGTGCTGTCGGGGAAATCGAAATCGGGATCGTACCGGAGAAAATAACGCAGGTAGAACTCGGATCCCGGGCCGAACTTCGCGGGCATCCCCGGGACCCGCTTGAACTCCAGGTCAAGTCCGCTCCAGCCTTTCCCTTGGTCCCAAATCTGACGATAGCTGCGCTTTCCGCCGCCGGGAGGCGGTTCCACCTCGTCGGTGGTGATGTTCTCGCCCCACGCGCTCCAGATGTTTCCCCAGCCTTTCGGCGGCTGGCTCTCGAACGATTCGACGAACCAGGGCTGCGCGGCGTCCGCCCCGGCATCCTGGGCCGCCTCCGCCTGTCCGAGGCCGATGCTCAGCGCGCTACTGCTTGCCAGCCCGGCCACTTCCAGGAATTCTCTCCGGCTTAGCGGTTTCCTGTTCATCTCGATTTGCTCGCTCTGATTTGGATTTCCCTTCGCGAGTACCACAAGGCGCCATGCCAAGGACATCGCGTCTAGCGGCATCCCCACAGGTCATGCTGGCCGAAGTTGACATAGCTCACGGACGCCTTACGCTGTGCGAAAGTGAAGCTATCGCTGGTTCCAGCAGCGGTTGGGCTTCTCCCACACGATCCTCGCCGCAAACACCGCATTGTCCGAACCGTACTTCATAGGCACGGTGTAATCGTACGGGTTCGGGCCGGTGGTCTGCATCCATTCGGCTACCGTGACCCAGGTCTCCTCCTGGCTGACAGCGGTCACACCGAAATTGCCAAGCCGCGCCCCGCGCTGGGGCACCAGGATTCGTTCCGTGGCCCGAATCACGCAGAGCCGCTGCGGATCGACCTGCGCGATAAACAGCGGCGCACGGTGGCGGAAGACGTGGTCGTTGTTGGCGCCGCGCCGCGTGTAGACCAGCAGCAGCCCGTCGTCGTGAGTGACCCAGTGCTGTTGGGTGTTGTAGTTGCCCAGCTCGGTGCCATCGTCCCACAGCCACTTGCGGGGCGCGTCGAAGTGCAACCCGTCCTGGCTCGTGCTGACGTAGCCAGCCTTGTCGTGACGTAAGGTCAGGTAGAAACGCCCGCCGAACCGGGCCAACGAGGGCTCGGCCAGGCCGCGATCGGTGTCCTCGCTCAGCTCGTTGCCCTGCTCGACGAACCTCAACCGCAGCCCGTCGAAGACGCAGCGGAGCACGCTGACGCGGCAGAACTTCTCTTGCCTCCCCCGGAAGTAGATCGGCAACAGAATATCGCCGTTGGGCAGGTCAACCCGCTGCACGCTGCCGGCGCCGGCGTTGTAGAACTTCTCGGCATCGGGCATTTCCAGGACAGTCCACGGGGTCCATGTATGCTTCTGCTCGTCGTAGACCGAGTAGCACGTTTCTCGATTTCCCTTATCGGGACCCTTGTCGTTGCGGTAGCGCACCGTCTGTCCGATACCAAGCAGCTTGCCGGTCTTGGCGTGCCATTTGGGCCAGAAGTCGCAGGCGGCGACAATCGTGCCTCGCGATTCCTGGCGCCGGCCGAGCGTCTGGCCGTGCTCGACCGGACCGGTCCACGTCTTCCCCAGATCGTCGGTCCGCATCTCGTTCAAGGCGTAGAAGACGTCGCTCCCGGTCAGGAGCAGCTTCTGCATCGTGAGCACTACGCGCGGAGGGGTGCCAGGGACCGCGCCCGCCCGTGGGTGGACCCAGCAGGTCTTCTTATCAAAACCTGAGCAGATCGTATCGAGCTGGACGCGGTACTGGACACCAGGGATCGCCGGCGTTCCCCCAACCGGCGGTTCTTCGGCAGGTGCTTGCCGAGGCAAGAACAGCAGAGTGGCCGCCACCGCGAGGATAAATTGTGCTATTCCCATATTTGGCCTACGCAACACAGTTGGCACGGAGCGGTTCACGAGTTCTCCTCCAGACGTGCAAGTCGGTCGATTCAGCCATGCGTGATTCTACCGCATGGGAGATGCAGATTGAACCAACACGGGGACGCCCCCTACGGCCGCCCCGCCCGTAAGATCCTTCGCACCGCCTTTTGGCGGAAGGCAAAGATCAGGCCCAGCTGCCAGCGGACCAGCGGATACGCCATCTCGCCCAGGGGGAACAGCGGCAGGCGGTATTCCACCTGGTCGTCAATCACGGTTTGGCCATCAGATTCGGAGAAGCAGTGCGTATGCACCCACCGCTTGTACGGCCCGCGCAGTTGCTCGTCCACGAACTCGTGCGGCGGGTTCCACTGGGCGATCCGCGTCAGCCAGGAAAACGGGACGCCGAACAGTCGTAGCCGGTACTCGATGAGCGTCCCCTGCTGGATCTCGATCGGCTGCGGCGTGATGATGTGGAACCGCAGCTCCGGCGGCGTGATCCGCTCCAGGTTC
>JALOQX010000038.1 GCA_025459265.1 Pirellulaceae bacterium
TCCGTGGTCGTGAGTCACTCAGCGCACGCACTGATGCGCGTCGTCATGTGTTTGTCCGTACCGCAGCGGCGGATGAATGTTCTGTTCCAGAATCCGCATCCGCGTCGGCGGCGCCGGATAACTGTATCCCGGCTGCTGGCGGACATGCACCTTGAACTTCTCCACGGGCTCGGGAATGTGCATGCGCGTGTGGTTCTTGATCACGTGCTTCTGCAGACCAGCCGGTACCCCCAACGGCACGTGCGGCGGGCCAGGCAGACCAATCGGCGTGCCGCTGATCGGCATGCCCCACTGCGGCGTTGTGACCCCGGAGAGATAGGAGGGCACGTTGCCGTAGGGGACGACACCGCCGGGATACAGGCCCACACTTGGGAGGCAGTCCGCCCGGTAGCACGGACCCGCCGGGCCGCACGGCCCCATCGTGCCGCACGCCATGGGGTTCATCGCGCCGTTGGTGGCCCAGCCACCGGCCGGGACGACACCCGCGTCACCCGCGTTCAGCGCCCCCGGGACCTCCAGGTCCTTGTTGCCCATGCGGATGATCGCCAGGATCGACCCCCGTCGATCTGCTTCGACGATCGGATCAATTCCCGGATCCAGCCGTGTGCTCACGAGGGTCTCCACCCCAGCCAGCGCCAGTTCCTGAAACTCGGGATCCGGCAGATAAATCACCTTCGTCACAAAATTGCCGGCCGCGACCTGATCGAAATCCTCGTCCGTGAACTGGATCGGGATCGCGTTGTGTGCCAGGTACGCTTCCGTGCGGTACGTGATCGGGCCGACTTCCAGCGTCGGGTAGCGTTCCACACCGTCGCGGCCTGCCAGGTTTGTGACCTTCAGCCGGTAGATGCCGCCCGTCGGGAAACTGTAGCGGCCGGGAACGACCAGTGGCTCGGAATCGAAGTAGCCCACTCCCCCCACGTCCCAGGAGACCATCATGGCCTCGGGTCTGGCGAAGAGAATTTGGACCGTGGGCGGCGGACCCATGGGCAGGCCACCCAGGGGACCGCAATTCGGATTACCCATCATGCCCTCGGCCGGCATCATCATGCCCGCCGGCGCGACGCCCATCATGGCCGGACCTACGGTCGGCGCGGGCGGCGGTGCGAGCACGCCGGGGCCAGGACCTCCGACCCCCGGGCCCGGTTCCATTAACCGCTGCGCGGGCGGCAGGTTGTACGATCGGTGGTGGGCACATCCCATCGCAATGGCGGCGATGGCGATGAGCGGGATCCAACGCGTCATGCTGATCTTCATGATCTCCCCCCTACGCGGCGCTCCTACCCGCGGTCAGCCGATCCGGGTGCGAGCTCCTCGTTGCATTTGGCGTGGACACCACCTCGCATGCCACCCTAAAATGGCCCGCCCAGGTTGGTCTGGCTCGTCCGGCGGCTCGCCCGCTGAATCGTCGAATTCAGACCCGGGCTCGAGCCGCTCGGTCATTCCGCGCAGCAGGTGCGGGAATAACGTCTCTTTGGGATGTTGATCGGCGTGACATAACAAGATTCTTTGGCAAAACCAACACAACCGCACCATGAAGCTGTTTCCGCTTGCTATTTCGGCCGCGGTGTGTCTGCTCGCCGCACCCGGTGTCACGCTGGGGCAGCTGTCCCAACCCGTTGCTCCGCCAACGGTTGCGCCTGAGTTGCGGCACACGAATGGACGGCCTGCCGGAGACGCGGCCACCGGACCCAGCGGCCAGAATCTTGTGGCGCAGGCGGCCCAACGGCTGCTCCTGCTGCCCGGAATCGAAGCCCGGACCCGGCAGCGCGTGAATCTCTTCGGCCAGTCGCTGGTCGGTTCCGGAACCTATTTGCAGTTAACGCGCGGGCCCCGCATGATGCTCCGCCTCGATCTCAAACTCCAGGTCGGGATGCGGTCGGTCAGCTGGCAACAGATCAGCGACGGGGACACGTTTTGGGTGTCCCGCACCGAGGACCAGCGGACCAGCTTGACGCGCGTGAATGTGCGCAGACTGCGCGACGTGGCGAGTCGGATTGGGCCTGCCGATCTGCCGCCGCCCCCCACGCTGTGGATGGCGCTGGGTGGACTCCCCAAACTGCTTTCTGCGCTCGAGTCGCACTTCACATTCGATCCGCCCCAGGCCAGCATGATCGGCGATCTGCCGGTATGGCGCGTCGACGGCCACTGGAAACCGGCCACGCTGGCCAGTCTGCTGCCTGATCAGGGCGCAGCCATCCTCGCCGGCGAGCCGCTCGATCTGGCCGAGCTCCCCCCGCACCTGCCCCACGGCGTGACGCTCATCCTGGGTCGGGATCAAGTCATTCCCCTCTTCCCGTATGGGATCTCGTACTTCCGGCATGTCGCCGTGGACCCCTCGACCCCGGGCGCCACGCGGCGGCAGGCGATGGTCACCTGGGAGTTGTTCGAGGTCCGGCTGCGGCAGGATCTCGAGCCCAGCATGTTCGACTACCGCCCCCACGACAATCAAGAAGTGGAGGAGCGGACGGACCAGTACATCGCGCGGCTCGAGGCGGCGATGCCCGCGGCGCGACAGGTCCCGCCCGCTGCGGAAGATGCCCGCCAGGCCGCTGGCAATGCCACCCGCTGACCGGGATCCGCGGCAGGCGATCACTGCGGCTCGGCCGCGTCGTACAGATGGAATGCCGAGTTGACCGTCAGCACTTTGAACTGATCCTGACTGTAGCGGATCACGTTCACGCCGCCGTTGTCCTGATCAATCCCGCGCGCCCGCGCCAGAGGGATGCCTAACCACGTCGCCAGCAGGACGCGATTGACAACATTGTGTCCCACGATCAACACCAGCTGGCCGAGATCCTGTTGCGCAAGGACGCGCAGTGCCGGCAGCGTCCGTTGTTGGACCTGCTGCAGATTCTCGCCGCCGGCGTACCCGCACTGCGCGGGGTCATCGAGGAATCGCGCGTAGGCGGCCGGATCGTCGCGTTCGATCTCTTCCCACGAGCGTCCCTCCCAGTCTCCGACATCGACTTCGTGCAGTGCGGCGACGGTCGTCGCCGCCAGTGCGTGCGGCTGAGCGATGATCGATGCGGTCTCGAGAGCGCGTTGCAGCGGACTGGCATAGACGGCGGTGATCGGCTGCCGCGCCAGGAGCCGCGCGGCGCACGACGCTTGCGCGCGTCCCGCGTCGGAGAGTGGCGGGTCCTCGCCGCACCCTTGAATACGTGGCGGTCGCGCCAGGTTGTGGAGCGTGGCGGCGTGGCGCACCAGGAAGATCAGACAGGCGTCCGGGGCAACGGCGTAAGTCATGATATCACTCACGAGCCTGGTGGGGTGTTCGGATCGGTCCTGCTGCGTGCGCCGACGGCGATCGCCGCGTCACGTGGTTGTCGGTCCCTGCCACGCCAGCAGGTGTTTGCGCGCAACCAGCTGCGCCGCCACGCTGATCGCTGCCAGCATTGAGTCACAGCGCGCCTGGCCGGTCCAGGCGAGATCATGCGCCGTCCCATGAGCGACGCTTGTCCGCACGACGGGCAGCCCCAGCGTGATGTTCACGGCCCGATGCATGCCCAGCAGCTTGAGGGCAATGTGGCCTTGATCATGGTACATGGCCACCAGCGCATCGAATTCTCCCGCGGCGGCCCGCGCCAGCAACGTGTCGGCCGGGAACGGGCCGTGCAAGTCCAACCCCGCCCGCCGACCGCGCTCCACGGCGGGTCGAATGATCCGCGCTTCCTCATCACCGAACAGGGTATCTTCCCCGCCGTGCGGATTGAGCGCGCAGACGCCCACGCGCGGCGGGGCCGACGCCGCAGTGCCGGACCCGATCGCGCGCATGACGACATGCGCGAGCTGCGCGGTCTGGACGATGCGTGCCGGCGTCAGCTGCGCGAAGACGTCGCGCAGCGCACAGTGCAGCGTGGCGTGCGCCACGCCCAGTCCTGCGGAGCCGCGGACAAGTTCGCCCGGTCCGAGGTAGAGCATCATGGCCACGTTCGCGACGCCACAGAGCTTGGCCAGCAGCTCCGTGTGGCCCGGATAGTGATGTCCCGCAGCGGCCAGCGCCGCCTTGTGCAGCGGGGCCGTGACCAGGCCGTCCACCTGCCCGTCCCGCGCGAGCTCGCACGCGGTCGTCACGCAGCAATAGGCCGCTTCGCCGCCGCCGGGATCGACCCGCGCGGGCGGCAGCGCGACCACGCGGTCGTCCCCACAGGCCAGGCAGGGGAGGTGTGTCACGGACGATGCCGCCTCCCGGGCCGACGTGACCTCCACGATCTGGGCGCTGCCCTGCACGAGCTGGAGCGCCCGGCGCATAATGGCCGGATGCCCGATCACGACGGCCCGGACGTGCGCATGCCAGGCGGGGTGCTCCCAGGCCCGCGCAATGGTCTCCGGACCCACGCCCGTCGGATCGCCCATGGTGATGGCCAGCAGCGGTTTCATGCGGCGCATTGTAGAGTCGAGCGAGGACAGGTGTAAGGTCGCGAGAGAAGGCCATGAAAGCGTGTGTGCAACGCGTCCATGCCGCGCACGTCACCGTAGCCGGCGCAGTCGTGGGTCGGATCGACCGCGGTCTGATGGTGCTGCTGGGGGTGGCCCAGCAGGATACGGAGGCCGATGCCGAGTTCCTCGCGCGCAAGCTGGTCGACCTGCGCATCTTCGAGGACGACCACGGGAAGATGAATCGCGCGCTGGCAGAAGCCGGCGGCCAGATGCTCGTGGTCAGCCAGTTCACGCTGCTGGGCGATTGCCGCAAAGGACGTCGCCCGAGCTTTGTCGGCGCAGCCGAGCCGGCGCTGGCCGAGCGGCTCTACGTGCACTTCGTGCGCGCCGTCCAGGAGCGCGGCATCCGGGTCGCGACGGGCCAATTTCGCGCACACATGGACGTGACGCTGGTCAATGACGGTCCGGTGACACTGATCCTCGATAGCCGCGCCGCCGCGGATTAGCGAAACCAGCCCGACTCCCCCTGCTCCGCCGGAGGCTGCGCCACGTGCGCTTCACGCGGCAGCAGCGACGTGGTCGCCTGCGGCACCTCCTGGGCCGTGCGGGCCAGCCCCGCGTCGCGCTGCGCGGCATACTCCATCAGCATCGGGTCGCTCCAGGCGAGAAACGCCAGTACCGCCAGCTTGCCGTACGTCGAGAGGTTCGGCCACAGGCCCATGTCGCTCCAGAACTTGAGCGCCGTGCCGAACGACTTCTTGAGCCGCACGCCGCGAAAGTCCACGCTGTAGAACTCGTCCAGCACCAGATGCGTCAGGAATCCGATCGTCGCGGCTCCCGCCCAGTAACTGCGCAGAAGCAGATTCTGATGCTCGGTGATCAGGAACGCCAGCAGACCCATCGAGGCGGCCGCCGGAATGCTGTGCCACATGCCGCGATGGACCGTGTAACGGCGAAAGAGCTCAGCCACACCAAAGCGAAACCCAATATAAATCATCGCCGCCGCCAGCACGATCGTCTGGCGGTCCCACCCGAGATGCTCGAAACGCTGGATCAACAGGATCGGGATGAACGCGGAGATGAACGCCACCGATTCACGAAACGGCACCCCGGAGCTGCTGTCCAGATCGGGCAGGATCCCGGACACGCCGCACAAGCCCGTGGCCAGTACACAGGACTCCAGCGGAATCCCGTAACTGTAACCTGCCGCGCCCACGCCGGTGCCCACCAGCGTCGCGCCCCAGAAGTGCGTTTTGAAATCAGCCATGATCGAGTCCTTGGGACGTCCAGGGGGCTCGCCATCCGACGGCGCAGCACCACGCTGGTGGGGTACAGCGGCGGGACTGTACCGGAAACAGCCGGTCGGTGCCAAGAGGGAAAATGGGGGCCGAACAGCGAACATCGAACAGCGAACATCGAACAGCGAACATCGAACAGCGAACATCGAACAGCGAACATCGAACAGCGAACATCGAACAGCGAAAGCTGAACAGCGAACAGCGAAGGTGGGGCAGGGGGGGCGTGGCGGCGCGGGGAGGCGGATACAAGCGGGGGTGCGCTGCGGGAGCGCGGCGCGGTGGGACGGGCGACTCAGGCGGTCGGCCAAGCGGTGTTCGACGGAGATGTGCTGCGCCGCCGGGGGGCAGGGTGGGCCGGGGTGCCGGGGTGGGAATCGATCGAGGAAAATCAGGTGGCTGACCGAACATAAGAAACATTATCAGACGTTCCCGGGGGGCCGGAAAAAACCATAGGACGGACGTCCTCGTCCGTCGCCGCGCCCAGGGTTGAGGTCGTAATTGCCCGCGACGCAAAGCAACGAGCCGCTCTCGCGGGAGAGCGGCTCGGAAGCAACGCGGGATGCAGCGGATGCCTACTGCACCAGCTTCAGCGGACGTGCATCCGCAATCTCCCGGAACACCTGCATCAAACCGGCGCGGTAGTCTCCGATGGCCGCACCGCCCGGCACGTTGAAGTGCCGTGACTCCGTGATCTCGGCCACGTCTTCCATCAAGGCGATGTCGGCGCCCGCCCCCAGACTGATCGTCACGATCGGGTAGTTCAGCGACGCGCTGGCCGCCGCCTCGGACAGGACATGGTTTTTGGCCGCGGTGATGTTGTAAGCGCCGTTGTTCCAGTTCGCGACGCCGTCGGTCATCAGCACGATCATCTTGAAGGCGTTGGTGCGGCCGTTGGCAATCAGGTGCTCGCGCGCCGACTGCATCCCGGCCCCAATGTTGGTGTAATCGTGATAGTGACCCGCCTGTCGCTGCCGCACGATCTGCGGCACCAGCGGCAGATTGGTGGTCAGCGGCGTCTCGAGCTTGGCATTCCCGTTGGACGCGTTGTAGATCACCAGGCCGACGCGGTCGTTCGTGTCAACTTCCAGGATGTAATCCATGAACATGTCGGTGGCGTCCTTCAGCGCGGTCACCGGCTGGGCACTCACTTTCCACAGAACAGGCGTCTCCGAGTACCCATTGCGCGAGGCGAGCCAGTACGCAACCAGGTTCGCGTAGCCGAACTTGTACTCCCAGCCGGCGCTCTTGTTGTCGGCGTTGTTCCGGCCGAAGTCGATGTACTCGTTCCAGCTGCCTGCCGGATAGGGATATGCCACGGCGTTGAGGCCGAGCGCCGTTTTGATCGTCGCCCGAATCGTGCTCGCGTCGAAATCAAACGGTTCGCCGTAGTTGGTTCCTTCGCCGCTCAGGTTGTCGCCCGACTTGACCCACACGCGGTAGATCGCTTTCCCGGCGTTAACGCCGGTGCCGGCAAACGTGCCGCTCGTGGCCGACAGCCCCGAGAACGTCTGGACGGCTCCATTGGAGAATTTCAGGACGACGTTCTCCAACGGGAGCGTCGAGTTGACGAGCACGGACTTGAAGCGGTATTCCACCGAGATCTGTGGCTTGGTGGGCCCGGCGGGCGCCACGCCATTGACCGTGATGTACTGCGGTTCAAACCCCGGGATGTTCCCGTACACGGGTGACCCCAGTTCCTGGTAGAACTGGGACAACCCGTTGACGATCGCCGTCTTGCCGAACTTGGGAATGGCCGTCAGTTGGCTGTCGTCTGACATCGAGCCGGAGAAGTCGAGCACGAGGACGATATCGCGCGGCTGGTACATCGCCACGGCGGTCGACGTCAGGTCGAACGTGTCGTGGCCCAGCACGCGGCCGAAGAAGTACGGCAGATTGGGATAGGTCATCGAGACCGAGATCGCCGACGGCAGCTGGTCCGTCTGGTTCACGCGGTTCTGGACCGGATCCCATTCGCCCCAGAGGATTTCGTAGTCATTGGCGTGCTCGGCCAGGAACTGCGCCGTGAGCTCCACCAACTGGTCATCCGTCACCGTCGTCGGCTGCTGGCCCACCGGATTGCGGATCAGATACTCCAGCGACTCCTCCCGCGCTTGCTCGGTGCCGTCAATCAGCACCGCCGCGCCGGCCAGGGCCGCCGCATCGACTGAGCGATCGAGCTGGGTCTGCATCGTGTACATGTACCCGGTATCGATGCTCAGGGCCAGCATGGCCATCATGACGATCATCAGCACGGCGGCCAGAACGATGATCACGCCTCGTCGACGCCGCCGAGGCAAACGTGGTTGGACTGACGGCTCCGGGCCGCGACTGCAAGACAGGCTCATAGGGACTTACTCCGCCGCAAAGGTGACGAGGTGTAGCGAACGCTTACAGTAAGACGGGAATTTCACGACCCACTGGTCGCTCATTGGAAAACATAGTTTACGGATAGGGCATGTGGCGGCTCACCGGAAAAAAAAAGCGGCGAGTTCGTTCGTAGCCGTTCCGCGCCGACGACGGACTCCCCTGCCCTCGCGTCTCGTGGAGTGCTGGTGACAGGGATTGTGAGGATTGGACGCGGTGCCGATCCGTAGATCGCGTGATGGACCGGGAGGTGCGTCCCAAGCGTGCCGCTGGAAACACGTCATGGCGGAGCGGGAGGTCCGCTCTACCGTGAGGATTTCGCAGCAGCACCAAGCAGAATGGCCAGGTGGCGGGACCGAGCGCCGGTGACAACCCGACCAATTTCACCGCACAACTCGGTCGACATCCACTCTGGCCACTAAATCATAGCATTAAACTGGGTGTTTGGCCGGGTTGAAATTCGGACCTGTACCAGGTCCGGAGGCCGGTCGGTCAGGGGGAGCGCCTGCTCCGGGCGGTACGGGCAGGAACGGAAGACAGACAAATGGGGGACAGAAAAATGGGAGACACGAAGATGGTAGAAAGGGGACCTCACGCAAGATCCATTTTTCTGTCTCGCATGTTTCTGTCCCCTCTCTGAGTGCACGCAAACCGCGAGGTGCGCACCAGGTCAACCGCGCGGCGCGTCGGCCGAACCGGCGGTCGTCTCCAAGAACACGCCCATGCGGCGGAACTTGTCGTAGCGCCGGGCCAAGAGCATCGCATGGTCGAGCGGAGCCAGTTCGCGAAGCATTTTGACCAGGTAGATCTTCAGCCGGGCGGCCATTTGGTGGGGGTCCCGGTGGGCGCCGCCGAGCGGTTCCTGGAGTACGCTGTCGACAATGCCGAATTCCAGCAGGTCGGGGGCCGTAAACCGCAGTGCGCCGGCAGCGTGGGCGGCGTATTCATGGCTCTTCCACAAGATCCCGGCGCAGCCCTCGGGGCTGATGACCGAGTACCAGGCATGCTGGAGCATGGCCACGCGGTCACCCACGCCGATGCCCAGCGCCCCGCCGCTCCCCCCTTCCCCGATGATGACGCAGATGATGGGGGTGCGGAGGCGGGACATCTCATACATGTTCTCGGCAATGGCCCAGGCCTGGCCGCGTTCTTCGGCGCCGATGCCGGGGTACGCGCCGGGGGTATCGATGAAGCAGATGATGGGGAGTCCGAATTTGGCGGCCAGACGCATTTTGAGGAGCGCCTTGCGATACCCTTCCGGGTGTGCGCAGCCGAAATAGCAGGCGGTGCGTTCCTTGTAGGTGCGCCCCTTCTCGTGGCCGACGACCAGCACCTTGCGCTGGTCAAGTTTGGCGAAGCCGCACAGCACGGCTCGATCGTCGCCGAACTTGCGATCGCCATGCAGTTCGACGAACTCGTCAAACACCAGCCCGATGTAGTCTGTCGAGTGCGGTCGGTCTTTGTGGCGCGCGACCTGGACGGTCTCCCAGGGGCTGAGCCGGTCATAGACCTGTTTCATGGTCTCGGCCAGTTCCCGACGGAGCTGGCGGATCTCCTCGTCGATCCCGGGTCGCTGGTTTTCCGGGCGGAGCAGCTCCTGCAGGCGGGCTTCCAGTTCGTAGATGGGCTGTTCGAACGCCAGGCCGGGGGTCGGGATTTCCATGGCAGTCAGTGGTTTCCTCACGCAGGCAACAACAGGGGGCCCCGGCGGCGTCCCGCGCGGGGCCGCACCACCGGGGCGGTCACGGGTAGGCCCCCGCACTCTGCTCGCTGGGCGGCTTGGGCAAGGAGCGAAACACGCGGACCGCGTGAAAGTACCGGAGAAACTCCTCCATCGACGCCGGACGTTCCGCGGGTTCTTTGGCCATCATCTGGCTCACCAGGTCGTTGAAATCCGGCGTCACGTTCCGGTTGCCGCTCATGACCGCCGGGATGGCGCCGGTCAGGTGTTTGCGGAGCAGGTCTTCCGGGCTGATGCCGGTGAACGGCAACCGGCCGGTCAGCAGTTCGTAAATCATGCAGCCGAAGGCGTACACGTCGGTGCGTCCGTCCAGGGCGCGGCCGCGAATCTGTTCCGGGGCCATGTAGCTGCGGGTGCCCTGGACACGCGTGCGGCGTGCGAACAGGCGTGCCAGGCCGGTGGGGATGCGCCAGGCGAGCGCGAAGTCGATCAGCTTGACGTCGCCGTTGTCGGTCACCAGGAAGTTGTCCGGTTTGATGTCGCGATGGACCCAGCCCTGTTGGTGGAGGTACTGCAGACCCAGCGCCGCCTGCTCGATGATCTTGGGCACGAGGTACCCGAACGAGTCGAATCCCTGGCGGATGAGCATTTTCACGTTCTTGCCCGGGTGGTATTCCATGACCAGGAACGCGATCGAGCGGTCGATGTGGAAGGTGTGGATCTCGATGACGTTCGGGTGATGCAGCCGGCGGCCCACTTCGGATTCGTGCCGCAGGTATCCGATCTCCAGTTTGTCGTTGCGCACCTCGGGCTGGAGGAACTTGATGGCCACCCGTTCGTGGTCGCGCACCGCTTCCCAGACCTGGCAGGTGGCGCCGGTCCGAATCAACCGGACCAGGCGATAGGAACCGAGATAGTCACGACCACCAGCCACGGGTGCCCTTTTGGTTTCCTCGTCTGCCGTCGCCGGCGGCGGGCGCCCCGCGCCGCTGGGCCGCCACTCGGCCCGCTCCAGTCTACCCCAAGCCCCCGGCCGAAGGAAGGCGTTCGTACAGGGCGTGGAGCTGCCGCGTCATCGTCTCGTGGCGAAACTGGTCGGTGCAGCGAGCTCGGCCGGTGGCGCCGAACCGGGCACGCAGATCCGGCTGCTGGGCCAGGCGGATCAGCGCCGCGGCCAGCGCCTGTACGTTGCGCGGCGGAATCAGGTAGCCGGTCTCGCCGTCGCGGACGACCTCGCGCGCGCCGTCCACGTCGTAACTGACCACCGGCTTGCCCGCGATCAGCGCCTGCGGGAGGGCGCGGGCCAGTCCCTCGCGGAGACTGGCGTGGACGAGCACATCCATGGCGCCCAGCAGTGCCGGGATCCGCGTCGGGGGCACCAGCCCGGTGAAACGCACGTAGGGTGTCAGACCTGCGGCGGCCAGCTGCGTCTCCAGCGCGGGCCGGAGCACGCCGTCCCCCACGAACACGAACCGCACGTCGGGACACTGCGCAATGACCGCGCGCGCCGCCGCGATCACGTCGCCGTGTCCCTTAAGGTGAAACAGCCGGGCGATCTTCCCCACGACGACGTGCGCAGCGTCCAGCCCCAGGGCGGCGCGCGTCGCGGCACGCTCGCGCGCCGCGTCCAGAAACGGTTCCACCTCCATGCCGCTGTAGACGGTGGTGAACTTGTCGCGCGGCGCGACGCCCGCGGCCACCAGCTGGTCGGTCATGGCGTCCGCCACGCTGACAAGATGGTGGCAGCGTCGGGCCGCGAACTGCTCGCAGCGGCGGAAGAACTCCCGCGCCGGCGCCGGCTGGTAGGGGTGAAACGGCGCGCCGTGCACCGTGTGGACCACCACCGGCACCCGCAGGGACCACGCCGCCCACCGTCCCAGCCACCCCGCCTTGGCGCTGTGCGTATGGACCACATCCGGCCGGAACGACCGCAGGATCCGCCGCAAGGCGCGGGAGGCGCGCAGATCGTGCCATGGATGGATCGGCCGCACCAGGCTCGGCACCAGCTCCACCGGGAACTCCAGGTCGCCCGCTCCGGTCAGCAAGTCCCCCTCCGGACCAAGGGCCGGGCCGGTGACCAGCAGCGTCTCGTCCCCGAACAGCTGGACCAGGTCCCGGCAGCACAGCAGCGTGTTCTCCTGCGCGCCGCCGATGATCATCCGCGTAATGATGTGCGCTATCCGCATGTCGCCCGTTCCCACCTCGATTGCCGTCAGGCGTACGACACGTGCAGCAACAGCAGGCCCTGGGCCGGTGCCGTGGGGCCCGCCAGCTTTCGGTCGCGCGCCGCCAGTACGTCGCGCAGCCATTCCGGGGGCTGCTCGCCCCGCCCCACCAGCACCAGCGAACCGACGATGTTGCGCACCATATTGTAGAGAAACCCGTCGGCCTCGACCTCGACTGCCAGGGACGGAATCTCGTGACAGCGATACGGCTCGAGCGTCAGTGCGTGAATCGTCCGCACGCTCGTCTGCCGCGGCGCGCCGGCCGCCTCGAAACTCCGAAAGTCGTGACAACCCACCAGGTCCGCCGCGGCCGTCCGCATGCGGGCCACGTCCAGCGCGCGCGGCAGATGCCAGACCAGGTGGCGACAGAACACGTCCCGCTGCGGGCCGGTCTGGAGCACGTACCGGTACCGTTTCGCGACGGCGTCCCGCCGGGCGTGAAATCCTGCCGGGGCGACGTGCAGTGACCGGATCCACACGTCCGGCGGCGTACACGCGTTGAGCGCTCGGCACAGATCATCTGGTGACAGATGTGTGTCACAATTGAAGCTGGCCACCTGGCCCAGCGCGTGGACCCCCGCGTCCGTCCGGCCGCTGCCGGTGACCCGCACGGCAGCCCCCACGATCCGCGCCAACGCCTGCTCGAGCGTCCCCTGGATCGTGCGCGCCCCGGGTTGGACCTGCCACCCGGCGTAGGCGGTGCCGTCGTAAGCCAGGGTGAGGCGGTAACAGGCCATCGAGCGGCGTCCTGCACATCGCGGAAACGACAACCCCTGCGCGACCGGCAGGCCGCACAGGGGTTGTGTTGTATCACACCGTGGCGGACTCGTTCAACGCGCCGCCGCGATCTTGTCGACGTCAAAGTCGAACGTCAACTCCGCACGCTCCCCGCCCCGCAGCGTGATCCGCTCTTCCTTTTCCAGTTGCTCGCCGCCCCGCTCGACGGTCACGCGGACCGAATACTCGGACCACGCGTCGCCGCCGGCCAACTTCGTCGTGCGAAACGTCCGGACCGGACCCGTGCCCTTCGTCTCGTTGCCCGCCAGGAACACCTTGGCGTCACCGGGCACATGCAGCGTCAACGCCGTCTCGACCGCGCTGCCGGCGGACAGGTCGAACGCGAGGGCAATTTCTTCACCCGCCCGCAGATGGACCGTCTTGGTCTGCGTCACGGGCTGCCCATTGCGCTCCACCTCGGCCGTCACCTCGTACGTGTACCGGAATCCGGGCGCCAGATCGCGCGAAACGTAACGCCGCAGCTCCCCCGTGCTGCGCGTCGGGATGCCGTTGACCCGCACGCGGGCATCCGCCGGCACCTGCACGCTCAAAAGCGCGCTGGCCGCTTCGACAGACGTCTGCTGCGCGGGTGTCGGCAGCCCCTGCTCGCCCTCGGCCGGCGGTACCGCCGGCGTCGGTGTAGCGGGCGTCGGTGTCGCCGGTGCACCCTCGTGAATGATCGACGGCTCGCCATAGAGCACGTCCCCCGTGGTGGAACCGCAGCAGCAGTCCGCCAGCGTGCAGCCGCAACTCGGGCAGCATGTCATGCTCCACAAGGGCGCTCGCCAACCCCAGTAGTAATTCCAGTGGTGTGCATTCCAGCGATAGTTGACACGGCTCAGCAGACACGGCCGCCGGTACACCGTGCCCCAGCACGGATCGCAGCAGACGGTCGATACGGGCACATACGCCGGCCGCAGCACGCCGTAGTCACAGCATCCCGCGCCGATCCAGGGTGTCGCCGCAAAACTGTAGTTGTAACCCGTCCAACCCAAGACCGGCGGACCGTACCAGCCCCAATGCCGCCACCCCGCCTCCGCCGTGGCCGGAATGGCCGACCCGATGAGCGTCAACGCCGCCCACAACAGACCTTTGCGCAACAACGCACGACTCATGGTTTGATTCTCCCCCGTACCCCTGAACACGGCACCGCTGCCGCTAAAAACTGTGTCAACGCCCCAGTCTACCAACCATAGCACGCAGTTCAAGGAAGCCAACGCGAATTTCACATCCGCTGGGGGCGCGTCCAGGTCGATCAAACTGGCTTTGACTGAACCACTTAATTCAAATGCCAGTCTGACAGTCGTCGTTCGGTTCGAGCCCCCGCACCGGCCGCTGAATCGGCTACCTCCGGGAGGGTTCGGTTCGCGCCACGGCCTGCACGCGGATATCGTCAAACGCGATCTCACCCACGGCGCCGAATAATCCCAGGCGGAGGATCGCTTCCCGCGCCGCAGGTGGCACGCGCACTTCCGTGCGATGCTGCCGCCATGGCGAGGGGCTGCGGAGCGGTCCCAGGGAGCGGGTTCCCAACGGGGCGCGATTTTCGTCGTAGAACGTCACCGCCACCGTGGGCTGCTCATCGGCCTCCCGCCCCGCGCGGACGCGCGGGCAGCGCACCCAGGCCGACAGTTCCAGGCGTGTCACATACCGGCCGTCCAGGGCGAAGCCCTGCATGACAATCGCGGGCTTGCCCGGTTCGCTGTTGCGGAACACGATGCAGTGTTGTCCTTCCGGCGCGCTGGCCTCCGCCACCCGCTCCAGTTGCCGCTGATAGTACCAATCGGGGAGCGAGCCCGAGTCGAGCAGTTCCTTTTCGAACCCGCCGTTCTGCAGGGCCGGTGTGCGCGGGTCCGGTTGGACCTTGCGTGCCGCCTCGGCCGTGCCGGTCATGGGGACGAACAAGGTGGACTGCCGCGCCTGCGACTCGAGCTGCCCGCCGCGCTTGCGCATCAAATAAAGCACCTGCTGATACCGCGCCCCGACCGGGATGATCATCAAGCCCCCTTCCTTGAGCTGAGCCA
The DNA here is from genome assembly GCA_025459265.1 of Pirellulaceae bacterium. Taxonomy (GTDB): domain Bacteria; phylum Planctomycetota; class Planctomycetia; order Pirellulales; family Pirellulaceae; genus JAAYDI01. The sequence continues at coordinate 14,753 of JALOQX010000038.1, forward strand.
CGAGCGGTTCCGGCACGCTTTCGGGCGAGCAGGTCACGATGATCTTGTCGAAGGGCGCGTGCTCTGGCCAGCCTTGAAAGCCGTCGCCGATTTTCACGTGGACGTTGGCGTAGCCCAGGTCTTGCAGCGTGCGTGCGGCCGTGCGACCGAGCGCTTCCACAATCTCGATCGTGTACACCTCCTGCACCAGGCCGCTGAGCACGGCGGCCTGGTAGCCGCTGCCCGTGCCGATCTCCAGCACACGGTCGGTGGGCTGCGGGTCAATCGCCTCCGTCATGAACGCGACAATGTATGGCGCGGAGATCGTCTGCTGATCGCCGATCGGCAGGGCCATGTCGTCATAGGCCAGGTGCAGGGACTCGGCCGGGACAAACTCGTGACGCGGCGTCGCCCGCAGGGCGTCAATGACGCGCGGGTTGGTGATGCCGGCGTCGATCACCGCGGTCTGCACCATCCGCTGACGCGCCGCGTCCGAGGCGGCGCGCGACTGGCCGGACGCGCGCGCCGTCGTCCACACGCAGACCAGCACCACGCACCAGAACCCGGCGGAACGACTCCTCATGCGGCGGCCCCTTGGCTACGCGCATCCCGACGGCACCTGCCGCGGCATGGACGAGACTCAGATCTTCGCGCCCATGCCCTTGGTCAAGGCCATGAACGCGGACTCGAGATTCACTTCCTTTTCGGCGAACTTCGTGAGCTTGTAGCCATGCTGCACCAGCAAGGTCGACAGATCACTGTAGTCTTCCACGCCCTCGTGCAGCGTCAGATTCAGCCGCTGAGGGTCGCTCTGCACCTGCTCGACCAGCGGACTCGTCTTGAGCAAGCGGGCGGCGCCTTCCCGGTCGGCCGCCACCTCGATGTGCAGTTCCACCCGCTGGCGGACCTGCCGGATCACGTCCGCCACCAGCGCGTTGACCGTCATCACGCCGCGGTCGATGATGCCGATCTTGTTGCAGATGTCGGCCAGCTCCGGCAGAATATGGCTCGACACGATGATCGTCTTGCCCATCTCGCCCAGCCGGCGCAGCAAGTTGCGCATCTCGATGCGGGCGCGCGGATCCAGCCCGCTCAAGGGCTCGTCCAGCAGCAGCACCTGCGGATCGTGCAGCAGCACGCGGGCCAGGCCCAACCGCTGGGTCTGGCCGCGCGAGAGCGTGTTGGCGTAGGCGTCGCGTTTGAAATCCAGGTCGACAATCTGCAGCTTCTCGTCGCACACCCTCCGCCGCGCCGCGCCCCGAATCCGGTACGCCGCCGCGAAAAACTCCAGGTACTCGATCACCCGCATGTCGTCGTACACGCCAAAAAAATCGGGCATGTAACCGACCAGGCGGCGGATCTCCTTGGGCTGGGTGTAGATCGAGTGGCCACACACGTAGGCCTCACCCCAGGTCGGGTTGAGCAGCGTGGCAATGATCCGCATCGTGGTCGTCTTGCCGGCCCCGTTCGGCCCGATGAACCCGAACAAGTCCCCCTCGCGCAGGTCGAGTTCGATGGTGCGGATCGCGTACAAGTCGCCGTATTTCTTCGTCAGGTCATGAGTTCGTATCACCAGTCCGCCTTCCCCGCTCTACTCTCTACTCTCTACTTTCTACTCTCTACTTTCTACTCTCTCCCCCTTCAGCTCCCCCCAATCCCGTCGCTGGTCCCCGCTGACCGGGATACTCACGCGATAAATCGTCCACTGCCGATCGACGTGCTCGGCCAACGACGCGCCGCCGCGGCGCAGAACGGTGGCCGGCGTCTTGCTGCGGCCCACCAGGATCGCCCGCCCGCCGCGCAGGTGACGGCTCAGATCCACGTGGGCCTGATACCTGTGGGAAAGTCGCGTGTAAGCGCGGCCGCCGGCCACGCCGTAGAACATCAGCATATCCGCCACCCGCGCCGGATCCGACAAGTCGGCACGATCCCACGGCGTCGTGACGTCGACGGCTTCAATGATGCGCCGCCGCGTCAGGTGCCAGCGGAGATCAAGCGGCGTGAGGGCGGCCACATCAAGGCGGTCTCCGGGACCCCACCGCCCTTCGATCGGGAACGCCCAGTCACCGAAGTACAAGTACGACTGGACGAGTTCCACATCGAGCGGGTTGACGATCAGTCCGCGCAGCAGGCCGGTTTCGGTGACCTGCAATTCGCTCGCCGCCAAGGACGCGCGTGTGTGCGCCCACCAGCGAGCGGTCAGACTCCGCGAGGCCGACGGCTGCAGCGGCAGACCGGCAATGGCGGTGTGTGCCGGCGAGCCGTCGGCGGCGGTCAGCACGATCTGATACTCGTCCCGCAGCACTTCCACGCTGGTGGCGGTGTTCATCCCGCCCAGCCCGGTGCCGGGGAGCCCGTTCCAGCCCAAGAGCACGCCGGGGCGCGAGCCCATTGCCACGGCCGGCTGCACGTCGAGGTCGAGATCGAGGCGTTCGGCACGCGGGCTGTACACGTTGGCCCACGACGTGCCGCGCAGCAACCCGTCCGTCGCGTCCACATCGACGATATCCAGACAATTCAATTCCAGGCGGTTTCCCTGCCAGTGGCGCGACAGCCCGGCCGCCAGCAGGCAGAAGGCCAGCACGATCACGGGGAAGGTGAACCAGGTCCACTGGAGTCGCCGGAGGCGGTGCAGGCCGAAGAAATCCAGGGGACCCAGCAGGAGCAGGTACAGCACCAGAATGGCCGCAATCCAGGAGAAACGGACCAGCGTCACGCGCGAGTAACGATCGAGTGCGGCGCGCAGCTGCCCGGCGATGTCGTCGTAGCCGAAATGCGTGACCTGCCCCAGTCCCTCGCTGGCCATCGCGGATTCCTCCTCGTCGCTGCGGGTCTGCAGCAACCGGGCCAACAGACGTGCCCGCGCAGGCCATTGCGCTACCGGCCCCTGTTCGAGATCGAGCGCCACAGACGTCACGTCACCAAAACCCACCGCGTGCCGCGCGACCAGTCCCCGGTCGTTCGGTCCTCCCACACCCTCATAGCAGAGCACGGTGCCACGCCAGTCGCTGAACACCGCCAACGACGCCTCGCCATCAGCCGTCAGCCGCTCGGCAGCGCGGGCAAAGTGCTCCAGTCCCGACGCCTTCCAATACTCGTCCAGCTCCACGAACGTGCCGGGGCGCAGGATGTCGAAGCGGTGTTCGGCGCGAAACAGTTCGGGCGCCCGTCGCCCGGCCGACACCAGCAGCCGGCCACCGAGTCGCAGCCATTGCAGGATGGCCGCGAACTGAGGTTCGCTGAGCTGCTCGAGCGGATTGGTGGTCGCGGTCGGTACGACCAGGACGTCAACGCCCTCATAGCCGAACCAGCGGTCGGGAAACTCCGCGGGGTCCCGCACGGTGCTCGTCAACAGCTTCTCGCCCCGCAGGCGGGCCAGCAAACCGGTCGCCTGCTCGATGCCCACGTCCGGGCCCGTATTGACCACCCATTGCCACGTGGCAGGTTGGGCCACGGCGTCGTCGGCCACCGACTCGCGCACGACCTGCCCGTCGGCGGACCGGAGCAGGACTCGGACGCGGCCACGGATCTTGCCCAGCTTGATGTAGCGCCAGCCGGTCCACTGTCCGCCGGCCGGGACCTGGAGGGTCGCCTCCGCAGCGTCGGTGAACCGCGTGGAAAGCTCGTCACTGTCGGGTGCGACGAGTTCGAGCCGGCCGGAGAAATCGGCCGCGCCGCCGTGGAGCGTAATGCGGACCGGCGTCCAGCAGCCGACCTTGAACTTCCCGCCCAGTCCGAGGCGGATCTCGGCAATGGACGGTGGTTCGGCGACGAGCGCAGCAGGAGTCAGCACTACCAGGAGCCAACTCAGCGTTGCGGCGGCGCCGGCGCGCAGCAGGCGGCCACGGCCACCACCCGGCGGCGCGCCGCGGATCGGGGGTACAGCCGGGCAGGTCTCGCCAGCGTGCTGCGGGCGCTGAGGTGACTTGAGGCAACGGTCGGACACGCCACAATCCAGGAGCAAGAGGCCGATTGAGGCTGCGGCACCGCGACAGCACATGCGATGCCGCAACTGGCAGCCCACAGCATAGTCTAATGACCCACCCGCCAATCACCAAGCACCGCCGCCGCTCACGGTTTCCCGGCGTCGGAGCAGCGGCAGACGAACTGGCCGCAACCCGGGCAGCCGCTGCCGTACTTGCGCCGCACGGCGGCGTCGAGGTCCACGCCGGCCACATTGGCAATCGTGGCCAGCCAGGCCAGCACGTCGGCGAACTCTTCCTCCTGACCGTGCGGATTGCCCTCGCGCAGCGCCGTCGCCAGCTCGCCGATCTCTTGCATCAGCCACATGAAGGTGCCGTCGACACCGCGGGCCAGGTCCTTGCGGAAGTACATGTGACGAATCAGCTGCTGGAAACCGGCCAGCGTCACCGGCTCGGTCGGCGGCGGGTCGCGTTCGCTCATCGGAGGACTCCTGTCGGGTCACGGCGGGGCCGGAGCCGCCTGCAGCGCCCGCTGTTGGGCCGCGGCGCGCAGATGCTGCTCGGCGAGAAACGTCCGACCTTGTCGCACCTGCACGTGGTCCCACGGCAAGGGCGCCGCGATGTCGTGCGGCTGATGCAGCACCGCGTCGACGTCGATGCCGGCATCCTGCAGGGCCTGCCACCAGCGCTGGGGATCGCACTGCTCCGACCAGCTGTCCATGCGGGCCCCGCGGCGCCATGCCAGCTCAATCGCCTCGCCCACCCGGCGATCTCCCCGGCACAGCACCCCCTCGAGCAGACTCGTGTCAATGTTGTGACACTTGATCTGCACGCATCGCAGCGCCTTGCGTCGCCGCAGGTGCTGCTGCGCGGAGTGGAGGTACGCGCGAGTCGCCATGGCATGCCACTGGAACGGCGTCTGGGGTTTGGGGATGAAGTTGGCGACACTGGCCGTGACGTGCGCCAGCCGTCCGCGCTCCTCCCGGCCAATCCGCGCGATCGTCTCGGCCATCTCCACGATCCCGTCCAGGTCGCACGGGCGTTCGCCGGGCAGGCCGCACATGCAGTACAATTTCACGCTCTCGTAATCCTGCCGGAACGCCTGCCGGCACCCCTCGTACAGATCCTCGTTGCGGATCTGCTTGCAGATCTGTGCCCGCATGTCGTCACGCGCGACTTCGGGGGCCAGCGTCAGGGCCGACCGGCGCTGGTTGCCGATCAAGGCGGCCACGTCGCGGAGCTGCTCGTTCACCCGCAAGCTGGGCACCGAGATGTTCACGTGCCGCGGTGCGAACTCGGCCTGCAGCCGGCGGACCAGCTCGTCGAAGTGCGGGTAATCGCTCGTCGAGAGCGACAGCAGGGAAATCTCGTTGTAGCCCGTCTGGTCGTAGCTTTCCCGGGCGGCACGCACGAGGGTGTCCACCGAGCGGAACCGGACGGGACGTTTGATGACCGAGCTTTGGCAGAAGCGGCACTGGCCGGGGCAGCCGCGCATGATCTCCAGGGCGATCCGATCGTGCACGCACTCGACATACGGCACCACCGGGCGCGTGGGGAGCGGGCTGGCGTCGAGATCGTCCAGCCGCGCCGGCTCGATCGACGCGGGAACGGCGGGATGCCGCGGTTCCAACGCCACGAAGCGGCCGTCCGCGTACCGCGGCGCATAGCACGACGGCACGTAACAGAAAGGAAGCGACCGGGCCACCTCGAGCAAGCGCGCCGCTCGGTCCCCTGCCCCTCCCCTGCCCTGCCCGGCTCCGGCAGCGGCCTCACGCCCGGCCAGCCACAGGTCGCACACCTGCGGCAGACTCGGTTCCCCGTCGCCGATCACGAACACGTCCACAAACGCCGCCAGCGGTTCGGGATTCTGGACGCACGGGCCGCCGGCCAGAATCAGCGGATCGGCCAGCGTCCGGTCGCACGCGCGCAAGGGGATCCCGGCCAGGTCCAGCATGGTCAGCACGTTCGCGACGCACAACTCATACTGCAGCGAGAAACCGATCACGTCGAACTGCCGCAGCGGCGTGAACGACTCCAGGCTGTAGAGCGGCAGGCGGTGCGCACGCAGCGCCTGCTCCATGTCCAGCCACGGTGCGAACACCCGCTCGCACACCCAGTCACTGCGGGCGTTCATCAGGCCGTAGAGCACCTGCAGCCCGTGATGGCTCATCCCGATCGTGTACAGGTCTGGGAACGCCAGACATAACTTGCCACGCACCTGCGCGTGATCCTTGCGGACGGCGTGGAGTTCGCCTCCCACGTACTGCGCCGGAGTCTGCACCGCCGGGAGCACCGTGCGCACCAGATACTGCTTCAGCTCGTCTCCCACCACGGTCGCGACTCCCCCGCGCCTCCCGGTGTCCCGCTCCCAGCCAGCTTGACGCGGACACGCAACTGCGAGACAACAAACTCCCGGCCGGACACCAGAGGATCGTCCCGCGGGTGCTGAGAATATGTCGGATTATACGACGGTCGCCAAGGTGGGGCAGATTCCTGAAGGGCGCGGCGCCGCGTTCGAGGTGCACGGGCGCATGGTCGCGGTGTTCTGCGTGCAGGGCGAGTACTTCGCCATCGACGACTGCTGCCCGCACATGGGGGCGTCGCTGGCCGCGGGGTGCGTGCAGGAGGGGGTCGTCGCCTGTCCGTGGCACGCGTGGCGGTTCTGCGTGTATGACGGCACATGGTGCGATAACCGCCGCATCAAGATCGACCGGTTCGAGGTGCGCGTCCAGGGCGACGCCATTCAGGTCCGCGTGCCGCCCGAGCCGTGAGGGATCAGAGCCGCAGCGACCCGCCCGGCTCCAGCACGATCGGTGTGGCGCCCGTGTGGGCGCGCACCGCGTCGGCCCAAGCCGTCGCGTCCTGGGCGATCGGCGGCCACGTGTTGTAGTGATTGGGGACCACCCGTTGCGGGTTCAGCAGCCGGATGGCTTCCAGCGAATCGTCCGGGCCCATGGTGTACAGGTCACCGATGGGCAGGACGGCCAGATCAAGCCCGCCTTGGCCGATCAGCCGCATGTCGGTGAAGAGCGCCGTGTCGCACGCGAAGTAGATGCGGCGGTCGGCCGTCGTCACGACAAAGCCGCCGGCGCTCCCGCCGTACGTGCCGTCGGGCAGCTGCGAACTGTGCCAGGCGACGGTCAGCTTGACTGTGCCGAACGGGAGCGCGAGCTGACCCCCCAGGTTCATGCCGACCGTGCTTTTCACGCCGTGCCTGGTCGCGAACCACTGCGCAATCTCGAAATTCGCCACGACCGTGGCGCCCGTCCGGTTGGCAATGGCTGCCACATCCGACACATGATCGAAATGGCCGTGGGACACCAGCACATAGTCGGCCTCCACGTCGGCCGCCTTGACCGGCGCCGTCGGCGACTCGTCAAGAAACGGATCGAGCAGCACCCGTTCCTGCCCGATCCGGAGTGACCAGCTGCCGTGTCCCAGCCAAGTGAGTTCCGTGGTCATGTCAAGTCTCTCCCATCGCCCTGCGCCGCTGCGGGTCGGATCGGGCCGCCGGCCGGTCCTGACGCGCGGCTTACCCGCCGGCCAGAATCCGGTTCATGTTCCGCTTGTACGCCTCCACTCCCGGTTGTCCGTAGGGATTGATCCCCAGCACGCGTCCTTCCACCACGGTCGCCAGCATCATCATCTGGAAGAACTGGCCCAGGCAGTATTCGTCGACGCGCGGCAGATGCAGGTTGGTCGTCGGGCGACCGGCATCCCGATACGCCTCGTTGGTGCCGGCGATCGCGGCAGCCATGATCTCGGGCAGCGTGCGGTCCGCGTGCTGGTTCAAGCGGTCCTGGTCCAGTTCGCTGGCGCCGACCGCGAGCGGATCGGTGCGCCAGGCGTCGACGATGACGTTGGTCAACAGCTTGTCGCGCCGCCCTTCCTGGTGCTGTTGCGCGCGGGAATGGAGATCGCGTGTGTTGACGGCGGTCAGCGGGGTGGCCCCACGTGCGGACTTGCCCAGGCTCTCCGCCAGCAACTGGTCGTACCACCAACCGGCCGCTTCCAGGGCCGCGGACCACACGGACAGCACCCGCACCGTGCAGCCGCGCTCGCGCTCCAGCAAATGACTCACGCCGACGAAATCGAGCACGACGTTGCTGCCGACCGGGGCCGTGCGGAAATGCGCGTTCATGGCCGCGGCACCCTGCAGGAGACGGATGACATCGAGTCCGAGGATGGCGGCCGGCAGCAGACCGACCGGCGAGAGCACCGAGAAGCGGCCCCCGACCCCGTCCGGCACGTAGTAGAGCTCGGGACAGGCCAGCGCCTGGGCCAACTCGAACAAGCGGCCGCTGCGTCCGGTCACCGGCACGATCAGCTGACGCAGCAGCGCCGGATCGTTCCCGCACGAGGCCCGCAACGCCGCCAGAAACTGGCGCAGGGCCACGGCCGTCTCCAACGTGCCACCGCTTTTGCTGATGACGACGATCGCCCACCGCTCGTCACACGTGCTGGCGGGTCGAGCCGTGCCGAGCAGTTGCAGCAAACCCTGGGTCGCATCATTGTCGACATTGTTGCCGGCGAAATACATCCGGGGCCGACCGCCGCGGCGACCGCGATCCAGTTCGTTGAAATGCGGCTGGCAACAGGCGTTCATCAGCGCCAGCGCGCCCATGTACGAGCCGCCGATGCCGAGCACGACCACGCGATCGACCAGCTCGCCCAACCGTTGTGCCGTGGCCAGGATGCGACCCACCTCGCTCGCGGCGCGCTGGGCGCGATACTCGGCCAGCATCTGCTCCGGCAACGGAAAGAACGCGGCATCCAACGGCTGCTTCTCGGGCGGGATCGTCTGGGGCTGAGCATACTGATCGACGTCTTCGTGGAGCACCGTGTGCCGGGCGGCCTCAAGCTGAGGCGCCAAGGCCCGCAACTGCGCTCGCGAAATTCCCGTCGTGTCCAAAAACGCTCCGTTCGGATCGAAGCGGAGCAGCTCGGGAGTGTCGTGCATTGTGAAGGTTCCTGTCACGGTTGTCTGTACCTCCGGCAGCCTTCCATCCGACCAGGGTCGGGTGCGGCCCACGCCGCGCCGCGAAATTCAGCACGCGCGTCCCTTGAACTGCCGCCTGCTTTGGCGTACCACAGGGATCAGTGGCCGCTCCCTGCACCCTGCCGGAGAACGCTATTGTTATGGATATTCAAGATCTGACCCGTCAACTACACACTCAGAACGCCTCGAAAATCGTCATGTTGGTGGCCGACGGCCTGGGCGGCCTGCCCCGGACGCCGGACGGCCAGACGGAACTGGAAACGGCGCGGACCCCCCATCTCGACCAGCTTGCCACCCGCGGCGTGCAGGGAGCGAGTATTCCCGTGCTGCCGGGCATCACGCCGGGTAGCGGCCCCGGACACCTGGGCCTCTTCGGCTACGATCCCCTGAAGTACGTCATCGGCCGTGGTGCGTTGGAGGCCACGGGCGTCGGCTTCCAGCTGCAGCCGGGTGACGTGGCCGTCCGCTGCAACTTCTGCACGATCGACCGCGCGGGCAAGATCACGGACCGCCGCGCCGGCCGCATCGCGTCGCACGAGAGTGCCCCACTGGCGATCTCGCTGCGTCAGGTGTCGATCTCGGGCATCGAGCTGTTTGTTGAACCGGTCAAGGAACACCGGTTCGTGGTCGTGTTCCGCGGTGATGCGCTGCAGGGGGACGTGGCGGACACCGATCCCCAGGCGACGGGCGTCCCGCCGCTGGACCCGATTCCGCTCAACCCCGCCAGCGCCCGCACGGCGGAGGTCGCCGGCGAATTCCTCGCCCAGGCGCACCATCTGCTGGCTGGCCAGACCAAGGCGAACTTCCTGACGATGCGCGGGTTCGCCGGAAAACCAGATCTGCCGAGCTACCGGGACGTGTACGGACTGCGCGCCGCCGCGATTGCTGTTTACCCGATGTACAAGGGGCTGGCACGGCTGGTCGGGATGGACATCGTCGGGCAGGCCGCCACACTGGATGACCAGGTCGCGCTCCTGGAGCAGCATTGGGCGGACTATGACTTCTTTTTCGTGCACTTCAAGTACACGGACAGCACGGGCGAGGACGGCAATTTCGAGGCCAAGGTGAAACGGATTGAAGAGCTGGATGCGGTGCTGCCCCGGATCGCCGCCCTGCAGCCCCAGGTCCTCATCGTCACGGGGGATCACAGCACGCCATCGTGGCTCCAGAGCCACAGCTGGCACCCCGTGCCCACGCTGCTCGTGTCCGACTGCTGCCGTCCCGACCCCTGCCGGCGACTGACCGAACGCGACTGCATCCACGGGGGGCTTGGTCAGTTCGAAGCCAAGTACTTGATGGCCCTCGCGCTGGCCAACGCCGGTCGCCTGGGCAAGTACGGCGCCTGAGGCCTAGCGGCATTCGCGCAGGGGCACGCACTTCAAGTCCGCCGCGGGCGCGCAGCGGATCGCGGGTGGGCATTTGGGGCAGTAGTCATCGCAGCCGAAGCAGCCGAGGCGGCGCACGCAGGGGGCGCATTTGCCTTGATAGTCGTCACAGCCGAAGCAGCTGACGCGCGGGACACACGGCAGCGGTTTCGGGCAGTAGTCGTCGCAACAAAGCTTGCGAAAACACTCCGGCCAGCACAGGGGCGGCAGAAACAGGCCCCAGTCCGCGGCCCGCGCAGGGGCAGCGGCCAACGCGACCACCGCCAGGAGGATGGGAAGGCTGATTTTCCGCAACATCGGTGAAGGTCCTCTCGGCGAGTCAGCGCCAGTTCACAGGGACGCGGGATCCAGCGTGTCGGCCGGGGCAGGTGCCGGATCGGCCGGTGCAGGCACGGCCTCAGACGGCGCACCCTCGGCCGCAGCCACAGCGGCCGGGTTCGTCGCGCCCGTGCGAATCTCCCAGCCGCCGCCGATGGCCTTGTAGGCCGCGATGAGGAACACCGCCACCTCGCCGCGCGCCAAGGCGAGCCGCTCCTGGTCCTGTACCAGCAGACGCTGCACGACGAAGACGCGATTGAAGTCGGCAACCCCCTCCCGGTACTGCAGCTCGACAATCTCCACCGACCGCTGCGAGGCGGCCACCGCCTCCTCGGCGTACCGCAACCGCTCCTGGGCATTGAGGAAGTTGTTCAGCGCCGTCTCGACTTCCTGGTTCGCTTCCAGCACGATCTGCTGATATTCGTAGGCCAGTTGCTGGAACCGGGCGTCCTGGACGCGCACTGCGTTGATCAACCGGCCGTAGTTCAGGATGTCCCAGGAGAACCCGGTGCCGATTGCGCCGAAGCTGCTGGCCTGGGAAAACAGGTCCTTGAACCGTTCGGCATCCAGCCGCAGCGCGCCGTGGATGGAAAAGTGCGGATACAGATCGGCCGCAGCGACGCCGATCCGCGCGCACTGGGCCGCGACACGCCGCTCGGCCGCCCGCACATCGGGACGGCGCCGCACCAGGTCCGCGGGGATGCCGACGACGATATCCGGTCCGGCCGTGGGGATCGGTCCGTCGCCCAGTTCGCCCGTCAGGTCACGCGGCGGGATCCCCAGCAGCGTGCACAGCTGGAGATTGGCGTTGCGCACCCGGGCCGTAAACTGGGGGAGCAATTGCTGAGTGTTCTTCAGGTTGGCCAACGCCTGCTGGGGATCGAGTTCGTTCGAGGCACCTTGCGCAAACTTCGCTGTGGCGATCTCGAGAGATCCCTGCTGCGTCTTCACATTGGCCTCGGCAAACGCCAGTTGCTGCTGGGCCGTGCGGTACTCGACATATGCCGCGGCGGTTTCGGCCAGCAACGCGACCAGTACCGCGTCGTAGTCTTCGATCGTCGCGTCCAGTTCGGCGTCGGCGGCTTCGATCGAACGACGGAACCGGCCCCAGATGTCCAGCTCCCAGGCGGCATCAAAGCCGGTTGTCCAGAGGTCCTGCATCCGATCGATCGCGAACGGGCCCGGGCCTCCGATCAATTGTCCAATCCCCGCCGTCGTTACGCTCAGCTGCGTCCGACTGTACTGTCCGAGTGCCCGTTGGCTCTGGGGGAACAACCCACCGACGGCCACACCGCGCAGGGCCCGCGCCTCCACCACCCGCATGCCCGCCACCCGGAGACTCAGGTTCTGGGCATACATCGTGGCGATCAGTTCATTGAGTGTCGGGTCCTGGAAGGACTCCCACCACAGCGGGTTGTTGGGCAGCTCGGCGCGAATCCGCGCCTCTTCGGCGTCAATCCACGCGTCCGCCACCGGCGCGGCCGGCCGACCATAGTTCGGGCCGACCTTGAAGCCGTTGTGATACCAGTTGTGCAGCACGTGGCAGCCGCTCAGCATCATCACGCCGATCGCGACGCACAGGAGACGCACACGGCGGAACTCGCCCGATGCGGACCGTCCGGTGCGTGCCGGAAGTCGTCTCGTCGCGTCCGTGAGAAACGAAGAGTCGGGCATCGCAAGCTCCTCCTGGCTTGTAGGGCTTTCTCCGCCAGCGGCGAAGCGAAGAGACGGACAGCCTGCCGTTGCTGGCTCGATCGCCAGCTGTTGGGCGTGATGCAGCTTGGTGGGACCGGCACAACCGGAATCCGCCGGACACTTGGTAGAATCGGCAGAACTTCGTGTCGAAGTCCACGCAAACCGCACGACAGTCGCAACCCGCGCGCAGGCGGCGACTGCTCAACTCGTCTGCGCCCCGCATCCGTCTGGCGAACTGGAGAAGCAGGCGCGACTTTAGCGGGAGACAGAGCGCTGGGGGCTCGCGGCGCTCGTCCCCAGCCACCCGAGCGCTGGGGGCTCACTGCGCTCGTCCCCAGCCACCACCCAATCGCTGGGGGCTCGCGGCGCTCGTTCCCAGCCACCCGAGCGCTTACGTGGGATGGGCGACGAAGCGGTACCCCGCATCGCGAATGGTCAGGAAATGACGGGGCTGGGCGGGATCGGGTTCGAAGGCCTTCCGCAGCCGGCGGATGAACTGGTCCGGTGCGCGCGTCTGCACCTGGCCGTGCAGGCCCCAGACGTTTTCCAGCAGCTCCTGGCGCGGGATGACGCGCCCCTCGTGTTCAATGAAGTACTGGAGCAGCTTCATCTCCAGCTGCGTCATTCGCACGGGCGCACCGTTGCAGGTCACCTGGTATGTGGCGAAGTCCACTTCCGCCTGCCCGAACGTCGACCGCACGACGTGCGCGGGCGGCTGGGGCCGGGGACGGTAGTGCGTCAGCAGATTGCGGACGCGACTGATCAGTTCGTCCAGTTCGAAGGGCTTGCTCAAGTACTGGTTTGCCCCGACGTCGAACCCGCGTTTCCGGTCGTCCGAGAGCGTGCGGGCGCTGAGGATCAAGACGGGCCGGTCCCACCCCTGGCCGCGCAGGGCCTCACACACCGCGTACCCGCTCATGCCGGGCAGCATCAGGTCCAGGATCAACAGGTCGATGTCGCGCGGCGCGGCGCCGATGGCCTGCAGCGCGGAGCCGCCGTCGCGAAAGCAGGTGACGCGGTACCCTTCCGCCTCCAGGTTGAAGCGAATCCCGACCGCGAGGTGCTCTTCATCCTCGAGGATGGCGATGTGTGGCCGCCTGACGGTCATGCTACGTCCAGTTCCTGGGTGGTAGGAGGCGTGGCGGAGACCGTGCCGCGCGGGGGCTCGCCCGGCAGCACGGGCAGAAGGACTTCGAAGGTGGTGCCGGGGCCAGCCTCGCGATCGCAGACCCGGATGCTGCCGCCCAGGCGACGCACCATGGTGCGCGCGATGTAGAGGCCCAGGCCGAGCCCGGGGGTCTCCCGCTCGAGCTCTTCTCCCACGCGGAAGAACCGCCCGAAGATCTTCCGCCGCAGCGGACTGGGGATCCCCTTGCCGTTGTCACTGATCCGTACCACCGCGCGGTCCCCGTCCCTCCGCCGCGCGACGACCTCCACCTGCGGCTGATCCGCGGCGTACTTGAGGGCATTGTCGATCAGATTGCGGAAGACGAGCTCGAGATCCACGCGGCGGGCCGGCACCGCCAGCGGCTCGACATCCAACCGCACGATCTCGCGCGCCACGTGATGCCGCAGGCAGACGGCCTCCACCGTCCACTCCAGCACCTCCGCCAGATCCGAATGGCCCTGAAACGCACGGGCCTCGCGATGCTCCATCCGCGCCACATCCAGCAGATGGTTGATCAGCGAGTCCAGCCGCTCGACGTCGTCCAGCATGAACCGTACGAAACTGGCTTGCTCCTCCGGACGCACGCGACAGCGCTCGAGCGTCTGCAGGTACAGCTTGAGCGACGCCAGCGGCGATTTCAGCTCGTGCGTGACACTGTCCAGAAAATTCGATTGCCGGCGGTTGAGGTTGATCGTCTCGACCGACAGCCGCAGATACAGCACGACGCCGACCAGCACGAATACCAGAAACGCGCTGCCCACGGTCAATAACGTCCAGTACAGCGCGGCCCAGCGGCTGTTCCCGACCGCGCCGAAGGTGGACAGCAGCACCCACCCGACCGTCAGCGCGACGACCGACACGATCATCAACACGCCCAGCGTGATCGGCAGCTTGAGGGACCGACGTTCGAACATGGCTGCCACCGGGCCGGAAGAAAAACTGTAACCGTTCACGGGCCGCCAAAGTCGCCTTTCTCCGCGAAAGTAGCGCTACTTTCGCGGAGCGAAAGGCGACTCTCTGTGCCAAATCGCGGCTAACATGGCGCCGCCCTGAAACAGGGGCGAGGGGAAGGAGTGTTTCGGATGGACGATTAGCGCGCCGCCACGACGCCAGTTTCCACTGCCGAGAGAAGATATGCAACCACATCTTCGGCCGAGTATCCGTCGGCATCCGGCGAGGGGAGAAAACGTGCCACGTCGCGGACTTCGTCGCCGCTGGTAACCAACGGCTTCTCCGGTCCTTCGTCCTTGCGGTACTGGCCGATCCCAATGTTCGCCAGCAGGCCGTTGCAGATGCACTTGCGCCCGCAGGTGTCCGACCGATCGCCTCCCTTACGCAGGTAGGCGTCGATATCTTCCGAGCCGCAGCGCCAGCCGATGGTCCCCTCGGGAGTCTTGTAGGCGTGCCGCAGGTACCCCAGGTCACAGACGCGGTGCCGCTGGACATACACGTCGTCGTCCGAGATGGTGCCGTCGAGCTGTACCACTTTGAAGGGAAAACCGGTCGGCGAGGCCAAGGGATCGGTTTTGACATCCAGTCGCCCGGCCCGACTGAGCGCAATGACCTGCCGCCGAATCTCCTCATCCAGCCCCGATTCGTGGCAGTAGGCGAACGCTGTACCGACCTGTACCCCCGCCGCGCCCACCTCCAGCGCCTCGACCACCCGCTGCGGGTCCCCATATGAGCCGGCCAGCCAGAACGGCCGCCCGAGCTGGGCGATCGCCGCCAAATCCGGCACATCGCGCGGGCCGTACATCGGCTCGCCACGCTCGTTCAGCTGCACGTTTCCACGCGGCGGCGCGTTGTGCCCGCCCGCTGTCGGGCCCTCCACCACGAACCCGTCTACATAGCCGGTCGCCTTCCGCGCCAGCATGGTGGCCAACGTGGCCGAGGAAATGATGGCCAGGAACTTCGGCCGCTCCAGCCAGGGTAGCTCGCCGCCACAATACGCGACCGGGTCGAACGTCGTCACGTGCTGCTCGTCCGGGCCCGCACCCGTGACATGATACGCCAGCTCAACAGACTCCCCCTGGGATAGACTGTCGAGCACTCCCGGGATCGTCCGCGGAATGCCAGCCCCCATCAGGATGTAGTCCACGCCTGCCAGCATGGCGCCGAAAAGCGACGGCAGGGTCGGCAGCTGGATCTTCTCCAGGAAGTTGACCCCAATCAGCCCGTCGTGGTCCTCACGCGCGAGGAACACCTCGACGAAATTCCCCATCACAAGCAGGTCGAGCTGTTCTCGCGTGGGATGAGCCGAGGGCACCGGAATCGGCCGAAACGGTGCCTCCGCACGCTTTCCCCCGTCGATGAAATAGCGGTCAAGAATCCGCTGAGCCACGCCGGGCAGCGGAAACTCGGCCATCGCCCGCCGCAAATGCCCGTCCGGATCTCCCAGCTGCAGCCGCCGCGCAAGGACGACATCCAGTGCGGTGCCGGAGACCACACCCAACTGGCCGGTCTGCGATACCGCACGCGCCAGCCGCCAGCCGGATACCGCCACTCCCATTCCACCTTGAATGATGATCGGCTCACGTCTATGCACCATCGGGCAGTCCTTGAAGTCTCTGAGATCGTTCCGCATCAAGCCATCCGCCGCCAGCCGCGGGGGTTCGCACATCGCCCCTCCGAACTCGCTCTCCCGACCCGACCCCGGCCAACGGTGTGTATTACGGATAAACTAGCGGAGTTGACCTCGGAATCCACCAGTCTGCATGTAAATCTTGCGTAAAAGCCGGTGCAAGCGCTGCGGTGGTGGGGCGGCGCGATAGGACTTTCGGCCAGCACCGTGCCTGCGGGGTGAAGGTCCTTCTGCAGGTGGGGTTTCCGCTGCCGTGGCGGCCGTGTCAGGTAGTTTGCACATGGCTGCCCGCAAAAAATCGGCCCGGTGGATCGCGACCGC
>JALOQX010000236.1 GCA_025459265.1 Pirellulaceae bacterium
CGCTCGTCGCTCGGAGATCCTTGATCGGTAATCGTCAGGCGGCTCGGCAGGAGCCTCGCCCTCCCGGCGGCTCGGCAGGAGCCTCGCCCTCCCGGCTCGGCAGGAGCCTCGCCCTCCCGGCAGGAGCCTCGCCCTCCCTTCTCCCCTCCTCTTTCCTCCGACGTTCGATGTTCAATGTTCAATGTTCGATGTTCGAAGTTCAAAGTTCGGCGATCCCCCTTCCGCCTCTCCACCTTCCCCATTCTTCCTTCCCGGCTTCGTTGTTCGGAAAAAAGGTGCGACTTTGGCTATTGACGATCCGATGAGGTGATATGTCACGACGTGGCGGGTTTCAGCAATTGCGCTAGAACACGGACGGATAAGTGCAATGTTATGCTCCAGAGTCATGGTCATCCCGCTGTTGACCATCCTGCTCGGCTTCAATACCGGGTGCCACCTGATGTACAAGCACGCGCCGGTGGTTGAGGCGCCGGACGTGTGTCCGGACGATACGCCGCGCGAGCTGTACAAGGCGGCCTTGCCGGAGTATCGCATCGAGCCGCCGGACATTCTGGCGATCGACGCCGTCCGGCTGCTGCCCGGTCCGGACTATAAGCTGCACATTCAGGACGTGTTGACGGTCACGGTCTTTGTGTCCGCCGAGACGCCGTTGTTCAACGTGGATCCGGCCGAGTTCGTGGTCGGGATCGACGGCACGATCGATCTCGGTCCGACGTACGGCCCCGTGCCGGTGGCCGGGCTCTCGGTCGCCGAGGCTCGTGCGGCAGTTGAACGGGCGGTCAGCCAGCAAGTCCGCACGGCTCAGGTCAGCCTGCGCGTGTCGGCCCTGCCGACGCTTCAGCCAATTGCCGGCGAGCACCTGGTGGGGCCCGACGGCATGATCAATCTGGGGTCGTACGGCAGCGTGTCGGTCGTCGGCAAGACGGTCAACGAAGCGCGGCAGACGATCGAACGGCACTTGTCGCAGTTCCTGACCGACCCGCAAGTGTCGGTCAACGTCTTCGCCTTCAATAGCAAGAAGTACTACGTCATCACCGAAGGCGCCGGGCTGGGCGACACGGTCACCATGTTCCCGATCACGGGTAACGAGACGGTGTTGGACGCCATCGCCAACGTCAACGGGCTGGACAACGTATCGTCCAAGAAAATCTGGGTCGCCCGGCCAACCAGTGACTCGACCAAAGTGCAGATCCTCCCCGTCGACTGGCGGGCGATCACGGCACAGGCCTCGACCGGCACGAACTACCAGCTGATGCCGGGCGATCGCATCTTCGTGAAGGAAGACTCGCTCATCGCGTTCGACAACAACCTCGGCAAGCTGCTGGCGCCGTTCGAGCGCGTCATGGGCTTCAGCATGCTTGGTGTCGGAACCGTCACCCGCTTCTCGGGCTCGGTGCTCAAGGGCGGCGGCAACCCGTGGAATGCTGGACGTAACTGACGGATATCGCAAGCAACGACCTGCCAACAACCGGCGCAAGCCGACAAGATTGCCTGTGGGGGGCTACTGTGAAAGCCGATGTCACCACCGATTCGCGCGTTGTCTCGTCACGGTCGACGTCCGCCCGTCGCGGCCAGTGGTTGGTCTGCTGCGCCGGTGCCGGCCTGATGGTGATTCTGACGACAGGCTGTCATTACGTGCGTTCGCACCACGCCGCTGAACCGCACTATGGGCGGCTGGAGCAGGCTTGTTTCGGCTATGAGCCCACCGTGTGGCGCTCCCTGCCTGGCGATTGCGAACAGGCGGTGCGGATGATCCCGGACGAAGTCGTGCAGTTGCCCGCCGCCGCACCCGCTCCGGCGCAGCCCGCTCTGGAGCGCACGCCGGACGACCAGGTGCCGCTCGAACCGGACGCCGCGCCGGAGACGGAAACCACACCACCCGACGAAAACCGCGTGCCGGGCGTGCTGCGCGGCATTCTGGAAGGTGCGACCCCACCGGCCGACCAGCCGACACTGCCGGACAACCCGCCACCCGCGATGCCCCAGGAACCGGCCGTGGAACCGCCCGCCGCCACGCCGCCCGCGGTCGAGCCAGTTGTGCCGCCCGCGGTCGAGCCAGCGTCAGCGCCCGGCACCGAACCCGCTGCGCCCCCTGCCGTCGAGCCGGCTGCGCCCCCTGCCGCTCCGCCGGCGACAGAACCCGCCAGCGACTTGCGGCAGTCCCGCACACGACAAGTGCGCCCGGTCAGCACTCGCTCGGAGGATCAAGATACCCGGCTGGCAACCGACGCGGCGGCACAAGACCTGTTCCGCTCAGTCGCACACGCCCTGGCCGTGACGCCGTCGGAAAACGCTACCCAGAGCCAACCGCAGAACGCCAAGGCGAAGGTCGTCGTCGAAGCAAGTACGAAAACACCCCCACCCACCCGAGGCACGATCGGTTTGGCCAGGTTCATCTACTGATCGTCACGGACACGCCCCAACGGTCGTCGCCGTGGACAAGTCCAGACAGTAATCGCAGCCGCGTGTCTCGCCGCTGCTGATCCGGTCACGCCACCGTTGCTCCGTAATGTAGAAGACGGGGTGCCCTGGCAGGGCACGATCGTCGTCCGCAACGGTCACTTTCAGAACGTGGCCATGTTTGGCATCGAGACGGAGGTCGATGGTCCCGTGTAGCACTACCTCGCGTCCTTGCACATCCATGACGAGTGCAATGCGCTTGCCGCGGTAACGGGAGAGATTCATAACGGCTCCCTGGTTCCCGAAGTCCGTTTCCCTGCGCCGCAAATCGTACGCCACAATGTATCCAAACCGGATCTTCGCGCCTAGCCAAATCGGGCTTTTCTGCAAGTGGTTGACCAGAAGTCCCGATTTCCTGACACGTTAGAGCGCGCCAGGCCACACAGTTTCTCAGCCAGAATTCGCCGACCAGCTGGCGGGCACTATAACCCCACAGCAGCATAAGGTTATACCCCCATTGGGGACGAGTTTTTGGCTCCCTGAGTGCGCTTGGTGCTCCTTCTGGAAAACGCCACGTCAAGATCATCCGGGTACCGTGTTCAATCTCGTCTCTGCAGTGCTCCGCCCGGTGCCATCTCTACGCCGCCGCAACCCCTCCCCAGCAGTGTGTACCACCTCTGTATTTCGCAAAAACCTCAGAGTTACTGTTTTCTGTCAATTTCCTGTATTACCCATTTGCGCCCGAGCGTCCGTTGGTAGACTCTCCCTATTCGTTGCAGTTTGACTTGGCCGTTTCATAACGTATGGTTCACTGGTTTCCGTTCACGTGCTAAAGCCGATGGGCGTTCGCCCAAGCTTTTTGTCTTCTCATCTGGTCTGGTGCGGACGGCGGCAGCAACCCTTAGTTGGTCGTTCTGCAGTCGTGGTGCGAAGCGAACTCTTCGGACAAAGGAGGTCGAACGGAGTGCGCTAGCATCGCCGCGCATACATGTCGGAACTAACCACATGAGCGAAGCGACTCTCAGGAGCCGCAGCCGCGATCGGCAGATTCACACTGTCGAGTTCAAGGTTGCCGATTCACCCACGGAACGGAGAGACGCGTTCAGGCTCGTTTACGACCAGTACCTGGCTGCTGGCCTCGCGCCGCCCAACAGGCATCGGGTGCGCGTGACGCCCTTCCATCTGCTGCCAACGACGCACGTGTTCGTGGCGTACGAGCGTGGAAGGATTGTCGCGACGATGTCGCTGGTGGGCGACGGACCATTGGGCCTGCCCATGGAGTCAGTTTACCGCGAGGAAGTGATGCGCCGGAGGATGGAGGGGCTGCGGATCAGCGAGGTTTCGTG
Organism: Pirellulaceae bacterium; assembly: GCA_025459265.1. GTDB lineage: Bacteria > Planctomycetota > Planctomycetia > Pirellulales > Pirellulaceae > JAAYDI01. Next base: position 3,747 of record JALOQX010000236.1, read on the forward strand.
CCTGGCCGACCGCCTGCACGACCGCCACAATTTCCTGTCCATCTTTTGTGGCCTGAGTCGTGTCCTGGCGCAATTCGCGCGCCGGCAGGGTTACCACCAGTTGCTGGTGGTCTGTCACCCCAAGCATTCGGCCTTCTACCGGCGCTATCTCGGGTTTGAGATGATCGGATCGATCGCCCAATGCCCGCACGTGCAGAACAAGCCGGCGGTGCCGCTGTGCCTGGATTTCGACTACGTCGACCACCATCCGCCCGCCTGCTATCAGCGGTTCTTTGGCGATTGGCTGCCGGACGAGCAACTACGACCCAGTCGTATGGGGCCGCTGGAACGCTCCGTCCTCCGGCGAATGGTCGACCGCACGTTTGAGTGCCCGCCCGAGCGGTTCGTGCCGGAGGTGGACGTCGCGGATTGCGGGGAACCGGTCGGGACGCTGGTGAGCGTCTGACGGACCGCAAACGGTGGGGTTGACGCGCACACGGATTTGCAGGAAAGTCCCGCCGAGCCGTCGACGGCGTACTGATCAGCCGCTGTTTATCCTTGCCCAGATGGAACTTGCGGCAGTTTGTTCAGGAACCCGCGCGACGTCCCTCGATAAGGACAGGGGGGAACCGGACGCGAAACAGCGCATGACGAGAAGTTGACAGTGTCAACGTGCTGGCCGGCCCGCCGGCTGTGACCGTGTCCTGTCCGCCGCACGTCCACCGACATTGGTCAAGGAGGCAGCATGTCGGTCTCATTCCAACATCGTCTGGCTGCACTGCTGGCCGGCTATCGGACCGGGATCGCCCGCGGCAAGCCGGAGCTGGTGTGTGCCTACGAGCTGGTGTATCGCCGCTATGTCGCACGCGGCTTTGTCCCGCCCGATCCCGCAGGTCTGGTGTACCATCCGACGTTCGGGCTGCCGGCGAGCCGCACGATTGTCACCACGCACGACGGGCGTCTGGCCGGCACGGTGACCTTGGTGGGCGACAACTTCCACGGGCTGCACCTCGAGTCGACATTCCGCGCGGAAGTGGCGCAGCTGCGCGCCCGCCAGCGCGCGCTGGCCGAAGTCACATGCCTGGCCATCGAGCCGCAGGCGGGCGAGCCGAAGAACGGCGCGTTCTTTTCGCTCACGCGGTTCATGTTCCAGTACGCGCGCTGGTGCCAGTACGACGACCTGCTGCTGGCCGTCCATCCGCGCCATGTGCAGTTCTACGAACGCTGGTTCCGCGTCTACCGCTTCGGGCCCTGCCGCCCGTACCAGCGGGTCCAGGGTCAGCCCGCGATCGCCTGCCGCATCGACCTGCACGCCGTGGACGACCTGGTCCCGCATGACGTGTATCAGTGGTACACGCATCCGGCCATCGCGGCGTTCGAATTTCAGTCCGGTCCGATCTCCTATCGCGACCACGTGTACCTCTCGAGCCGCGCCTCGCACGAACCGCAAGAACGCTGCCAGCGCGCCGCGTGAGCTGCTAGTGCCGAAGTTGATCCTGTCTCACGTTTTTTTCGACAGGATGAACAGGATGAGGCCAGAGGGCAGAGGCCAGAGGGCAGAGGCCAGAGGGCGGAGGACGGTTGGGAGGGCGAGGCTCCTGCCGAGCCGGGAGGCCAGAGGGACGAGTGACGAGCAAGGAGTGACGAGCTCAGAACGGAAAACCCCTCGTCGCTCGGAGATCCTTGCTCGTCACTCGTCCCTCCGTCCTCCCCGGCTCGGCAGGAGCCTCGCCCTCCCGGCAGGAGCCTCGCCCTCCCTTCATGCTCTCCTCTCTCCTCACTATTCTCTCGCTCAGTCCGGTCTCGCCCTCCCTTCATGCTCTCCTCTCTCCTCACTATTCTCTCGCTCAGTCCGGCCTCGCCCTCCCGGCAGGAGCCTCGCCCTCCCGATTTCAAATTGCCCCCCTTCCTTCAATGTTCAATGTTCAATGTTCAATGTTCAATGTTCAATGTTCGGCAATCACCAATCCCCCTTCTCCCTTCCCCCTTCCTCATTTCCCGACCTAAGCTTCTCCTGGGGCCGAACTGCGCGCGTCGGCCTGCACTGCCCGCACATCAGCCATGGTCGGCACAGACGTCACAGGCATACTGTCGAGCGTTCGTCATGTGGTCCGTCGCCATCAAGACGTTACTTGCCGATCGCGGCAAGCTCTGCACTGCGCTGGTCGGCGTGGTGTTCTCGATCGTGCTGGTCGACGTCCAGGGTGGGCTGTTTCTCGGGCTGATTCGCAAGGCCGGCATGCTGGTCGATTATGGCGATGCGGACATCTGGGTGGGTCATCATCGGATCCACAACGTGGACTTCCCGCGTGACATTCCGCGGCGCTGGGTGCATCGCGTGCGCGCGGTGCCTGGGGTGCAGGACGCGCGGCCGTACATGTTGGGCTTCACCGAGATGACGCTGCCAGGCGGCGGATTCGAGACAGTGCTCGTTGTGGGTGTGGATCGTGCCAGCCGGTTGGGTTCGGCCTGGAACTACCGGGACGGGACGCCCGAGTCGATTCTGGCGAACGATGGGATCGTGGTGGACGTGTGTGAAGGGGACAAGCTGGACGACCCGGCGGTGGGCGAGCTGCGGGAGGTGGGGCGCACGCGGGCACGGGTTGTGGCCCGCACCGAGGGCATCATGAACTTCCTCGTCACGCCGTACGTGTTCACGACGTACGATCGCGCGCTGCGGTTCCTGCGCAAGCCCGCCGACCGGTGTTCGTACATTCTTGTGCAGCTGGCGCCGGGCGCAGATCGGCAGCGCGTGTGCGCGGCGATCAAAGAGCGGCTGCCGGACGCCGAGGCGTTTGAGCGGGATGAGTACAGTCGGGTGTCGGTTGATTTCTGGATGACGCGCACGGGGCTGGGGATCAGTTTCGGAGCGGCGACGCTGCTGGGCCTGTTTGTCGGTCTGGTGATGGTGGCCCAGACGCTCTACGCGCTGGTGCTCGATCGGCTCCCCGAATACGGCACGCTCAAGGCGATGGGTGCGACGGAGGCGCAGGTGTACGGGTTGCTGGTGAGCCAGGCGACGGCGCTGGCGCTGCTGGGCAGCGCGATCGGCCTGGCGGTGGTGTATGTGGTCCAGGAGCAGTTCAGCTCGCCCAAGGCGCCGATCATCGTCCCCTGGTGGCTGTCGCTGGGCAGCTGCGCGCTGGTCCTGATCATCTGCCTGGTGTCGTCAGTTTTGCCGTACCTGCGGATCCGGCGCGTGGACCCGGTGATGGTGTTAAGTCAATAGGAAACGTGGGGAGCGGTCTGCGTGCGAGGGGCACGCGGGAGAAGTCATGAGCATTGCCGCTGCATCGAACCCGGTCCTGGACGTGCGCGACGTGCACAAGGCGTACCGTCGCGGCGGGGCGGATACGCGCGTCCTGTCCGGGATTGATCTGCAGGTCCACGGCGGCGAGTGTGTGTTTCTCGTAGGTCCGTCGGGGAGCGGCAAGTCGACGCTGCTTTCGATTCTCGGCTGCATCCTGACCCCGGATCGCGGCACGCTGCGGATTGTGGGGCGGGACGTGGGTCAGATTGACGAGCGGGCGCGGGTGCGGCTCCGCCGCGACGTGATCGGGTTCGTGTTCCAGCGGTTTCAGCTGATTCGTGGCCTGTCAGTGTTGGACAACGTCCTGGTCCCGATGCGGCTGCAAGGCAAGCCGCCGAGTGCGGCCCGACAGCGGGCGCTGGAGCTGATCCAGTCCGTCGGGCTGGGTGAGTGTGCGCACGCGCTGCCGCAGCAGTTGAGCGCCGGGCAGTGCCAGCGCGTGGCGTTTGCCCGCGCGCTGGCCAACGATCCGCTGATTCTGCTGGCCGATGAGCCGACGGCGTCGCTCGACATCGCCACGGGTGATGAAATCATGCAGCTGCTGCGGCGATTGATCCAGCAGTATCACAAGACCGCCATCGTGGTGACCCACGATGCGCGCATCTTCCGCTACGCCGACCGCATCTTGCGGCTCGACGGGGGGCAGTTGCAGGACCAAGGGGGCAGAACATGATCAAGTACGCGGTGACGTTGTTGACCGTCGGTGCCGTGGTGTGGCTCGGGCTGTCGATTGACACCCGGTCGCGCAGCGCCCCGGTGCGCGACGCGGGGCCGGCCGAGCCCGAGAGTATTCACGCGTCGGGGCATGTCGAGGGGGCGACGGAAGAGATCCAGCTGCGGCCGCAGTTCGAGGGTCGGGTCGCCGAGCTCGCGGTGGCGGAAGCGGCGCACGTGACCGCGGGCGACGTGCTGCTGCGCCTGGACGACCGCGAGTACCAGCACGCGGTGGCACTCGCCCAGGCGGACGTGCAGATGGCCGAGGCACGCCTCCAGCGGCTGGTCAACGGCGCGCGGGCACAGGAACGCCGCGAGGCGGAAGCCCTGTGGAAGTCGAAGGCGGCCGAGCTGGAACGAGCACGCCTGCAGTGGAACCGCGTCCGGCAGCTGCGCGAACAGAACGCGGTCACGCAGCAGGAAGCGGACGATCAGCGGATGACGGTCAGCTCACTCGAGTCGGCCGTCGACGCGGCGCGGGCCCGGTACGAACTGCTCGAGGCCCCGGCACGCGAGGATGACGTGCAGCTGGCTCAGGCGGCCATCGCCGCCGCGCACGCGAAACTGGAGACGGCCCAGCTGCAGCTCTCCCGCACCCGGCTCACGACCCCCGTCGATGGCCAGGTCGTGCGGATCGACACCCGCGTCGGCGAACTCGCCGGGCCGCAGTCCGCCCTGCCCTCCGTCGTGGTCACCGACACGCGGCAGTACCGCGTCCGGGCGTTTGTCGAGGAGTTCGATGCGCCCCGCGTCAGCGTCGGGATGCCGGCCACGGTTACCGCCGACGGGCTGCCCGGCCGCGTGTTCGCTGGGACCGTCAGCCAGCTGAGCCCGCGCATGGATCGCAAGCAGCACTGGACCGATGCGCCCGACGAACAGTTCGATACGAAAACGCGCGAGATCTGGATCGACCTGCAGGAAGCCGACGGCCTGGTCCTGGGCCTGAGAGTCGATGTGAAGATCGGAGGACAATGACGACGCACGAAGGACTCAGGGCGCGCACAGGAATAGGTTGCCAAATCGAGCATTGTCGCACGGCTC
>JALOQX010000237.1 GCA_025459265.1 Pirellulaceae bacterium
CGGACAGCCCTCGTCGCGGCACACGACAGAGTCATCGCTGGTGCGGCCTCGCCTGCGGCGACGGGTTAAACGAATCAAGGCGGACAGCCCTCGTCGCGGCGCACGACAGAGTCATCGCTGCTGCGGCCTCGCCTGCGGCGACGGGTTAAACGATCCAAGGCGGACAGCCCTCGTCGCGGCACACGACAAGGTCATCGGTGGTGGGGTGGCTCGGCACGTGCCCGCCCCACCCCGCGGCCGATGGCAGGAACGGCCGACTCGATCGACTCGCGTGTCAAGTCGAACATCGTGAAGCCGGCCGCGCCGGCCTGGCGCGCGTGGTAGATCTGCCCCACGGTCCGATCCACGGGCAGCCGCCATTGCCCGATCCCCGCATAAATCGGGATCCGTCCTTCGACTAACCGTACCTGACTGGTCACCAGACCGACGAAGTGCTGATCGCTTTGCGTGTAGTCCATCGGACAGACGAAGTCGAGGTAACCGGCCTGGATCCAGGCGACCCAATCCTGGGCGACCGACGCGCGGCAGCCGGGGTAATCGCCAAACACGGCGGCCGAGATGGCGATCCCGGGTCGGACCTGGCGTGCTGCGCTGTGCACCGCCTGTACGAGACGCGTGATCTGGTCACAGCGCCATTGATTGTACTCATCCTTCAGCGCGCCGCTGTAGCAGTCCGCCGGCCACTGGGTGACGGTCCTGCCTGTCGCCTGTTCGAAGCGCGCGCGGCAACCGTCACAGTAACACTTGTCCCGATCCGGGTAGCGGATGTAGTCGAAATGCAACCCGTCGACTTCGTAGCGCCGGGCGACTTCCAGCATGCTGTCAAGTTCCAGCTGGAAGTTGTCCGGATGCGACGGGCACAACCAGTCCTCCGTTTCACCGCGGACCGACACCTGGTTCCGGCGCTCTGCGCGGATGCGGGCCACAAAGTCCTGCGGTGCTGTGGACAGATTCCAGTTCACCTTCCAGACGTGGACCTGCAGGCCGTACTTGTGTGCCGCCGCGACACACTGTGCTATCTGATCACCATGTTTCTCGAACGTGCGGCTGCGTGGCAGCACGTCACTCGGATAGTGCGCCAGCCCACCCCAGAGCATATTGGGGAGCACGATATTGAATCCGTTTTCCGCCAGTTCGCGGGCGGTGCGATCCCAATCGCCGTCGTACGCGCCGGTTCCCGAGTGGTTCCAGCAGGCGCGGCCCTCGACGGGCAGGCTGGGCTGTGCGCGGACGTACGCCTGGACCAACTGTTCGTGCGCCAGTCCGGCCAGGCGCACGACATCGGCGTACTGCCCCGCACCCTGCTGCTCGGCGGCGGCCGCCTGGAGTTGTTGAGCTTCGCGCAGGTGGCTCAGCACGTCCGGACTGTCGGACGCCGCGAGGAATTCCGCGACTGCCGCGGCACTGTCGAGATGTCCCACGCGGCCGCTGGCGGCCACGGCGTGGTCGGCCATCTGCTGCCACAGTGGCGAGGCCAGGTGGCCCAGCAGTGCGGCCAGCATCTGTTTCTTCTGCTCTCGATCGTCACGCAGAATGATGTGCGTGACGAAGGCCCCCCGATCGCTCACCAACACGGCGGGCTGGCCCGTCGCCTGACCGCGATCGTCATACCAGTGGGCGACCACGCGGGCGTTGTACGCCACCGGCTGCGCGCGTGTGATGTTCCAGGACGCCTGGCGTGCCGCGGCCGGCAGACCCGGTATGTCCTCAGCCTGAAACCGCATCTCGGCAAATTCACCGGTACGCGCGGGTCGGACGTAGGTGAGCTCCGCAAAACCGAGCGCCGTGGCCAAGTCGGCCGGCAGCTGGTAACAGGCGAGCACCTTGCCACCTCGCTGCACGTACTGAACGAGTGCTTCGACCGTCTCTGCGGACATGTCCGGGTTGTAGGCCAGGATGGCCACGCTGCGGTGGCCCAGCGCACCGTGGATCAGGGCCGAGTCGTCCACCGCGTCGCTGCCGAGCCCCAGTTCCGCGAGCAGCTCACCGACTTCGTCGGCAGCCTGCCGAGCGGTCTCCCGCTCGCGCTGACCCTGGCCTGCGGGAATCACCAGCGCCACGGCGTGCTGGAGCGCTCGCAGGCCGCGCAGCTGTACTCGAAAGTCAGTCGCCGATTGCCGCCAGACGGCGATGCGGATCCGGTCCACGCAGTGCCAGCCCGCCGGTTGTCCTTCCGTTACGAACCCCGCTTTGGAAAAGCGCAGCGTGTGCCAGGTGGTCGCGCTGAGTTCCTGTCCGCCGGCGTACCAGCCGTCACCACTGCGAAAATACAGCGAGATGCGGGCGGTCGCGGCGTCGACGGTCGGCCTGAGCTCCAACGCAAACTCGCCTGCGGCTGCCAGATCGAGCGTCACCTCCCGGTCCATGTACACGCGCTCCAACTGCTGCCGGGCGGCAAACGGCGCCGGTAACTCGAGCACCCAGCGTCCCTCCTGCTGCACGACCTCGACCGGCTGAGCCACCCCGCGATCCGCCTGGGTCTGCCAGGCTCGCCGCGCGTCGGTCACCGTGCGATACGTGAACTCGTCGAGCGACTCACTGGTCTGGGATACGCTCCCGACCACCATACTCACCACCAGCTGCCACATCATGACTGTTTCTCCTTTGGCACGCCCCCGGCCCTGCCATATCGATCGTGTATCACCCTACTACGCGTCTCCTGCCAGTGGACCTCTCCTCGCGCATTCTACCTTTCGCCGGCACCGTGCTTGTAGCAGGGGACGAGGTTGGATAGGATCGGCGCGGGAGGGCCTACCGATGACTCGACACCGTTATCAGCGGATCGTGATGGCGGGTTGTGGACTGGCGCTCGCGATCGCGAGCTCCCCACGGGCCGCCGACGACTTGTGGCAGCTCGCGCGCGAACAACAAGCCGTGCATCGTTTCTCCACGCTCTTTACGGCGCAGAACGTGCGCGACCTGCTGGGCACCGACGCCGGCATTGACCAGGCGATCGACTGGTGCCGGCAGACGGCGGTCACGAAGGTCTACATCGAGACCTTTCGCAGCAACTACACCGCACCCCACGATACCCTCGTGCACGCACGCGACCGCTTCCGCAAGGCCGGATTCGATGTGTCGGGTTGCGTCACCACCACGATCGTGGGCAAGCGTTCGACGGGGTGGAACCTGATCTCCTGCTATACGGACCCGCCGACGCAGATCGCGCTGCAGAAGATTTTCGAGTTCACGGCGAGTCTGTTCGACGAAATCATGATCGACGACTTCTGGTTCACCGATTGCGCATGTCCCGCATGCGATGCCGCCCGGCAGGCACAGATCGTCACCATCGGCCCGGACACCTATCCGGTCTCTGGCGACACGTGGGAAGACTACCGCTGCGAGCTGCTGGTGCAACTGTCTCGCCAGCACGTGCTCGCGGCGGCCAAACGCGTCAATCCACGTGCAACGCTGATCATCAAGTATCCCCAGTGGTATGATCGCTTTCACGAGCGCGGCTATGAAGTGCTGCGTCAGACGGACGACTTCGACCGCATCTGGGTCGGCACGGAGACGCGCGACTATACCGACGAACGCTGGGGCGGTACGCCGCAATATGAAGCGTACTTCATCATGCGCTGGCTCGGCGGCATCGGCGGCGACAAATGTGGAGGCGGATGGTACGACCCGTACGGCACGACGCCGGCCACGTACGTGGAGCAGGCGCGCCAAACCGTGCTCGGCGGGGCCCGCGAATCGGTCCTCTTCTGCTACGGCTCGCTGCAGGAGCAGACCGGCCCGGAGAATGTCGCCACGCTGCGCCAACATATCCCGGAACTGCTGGCCGTGGCCCAACAGGTGCAGCGGCGCGCCATCGTCGGTGTGGCCGCGTACAAGCCGGCCAACAGCCATCCCGAAAACGAACCACGCGTCTTCGACTTCGTGGGCATGCTCGGCATTCCGCTGGTGCCGTGCCATACGTTTCCGCATGACGCGGCCGCGGGGTTCTTCTCGCTCCATGCCCTGAAGGACCCGGACCTGGCTCCACACCTGGCCGCGTTCGTGGCCGCGGGCAAGCCGACGCTTGTGACGGACGGTCTGGCCCAGCGGCTCGGATCCACCGTGGACCTGAGCGGCCCTAACGTCCAGGTGCTGCCTGTGCATGGCGACCCGAAGTCCCTGCTCGACATGCCGACCGAGACTCTGACAAAGCTCCGCCAGCCATTGCTTCAGCCGTTTACCTGCCAGTTCGCAGCGCCCAATCGAGTGGCACTCTACCTCTTTGCTGACGGGAGCTGGGTAATCGAGAACTTCCAGGATCAGGAAGTGTCAACCACGCTCAATGGACAGGCGACGGCTGTGGATGCCCGCGGCTGGCGTTACGGATGGAGGTAAGGGCCAACGTCCGAATCCCCACCGATGGAAACCCGGGCAAATGATGACGGCACGGGTTGCTTGCCGAATCCCGCCAACTAGAAAATACTTAGATGGCTCGATCGCCCGAGGCCCGCACACCTGAACCACCCGCCCCTGCCCACAACACCGGGGAATCTCATGAAGAATCTATGCATCCCCAGCTGGGCCATCGGCCCTCTGGTGGCCTTGCTCTCGCCCTGCGGCCTGTGTGCGTCTGAGGCGGCAGGACAGGACGGTGAGCAGTTTTTCCGGGAATCGATCCGGCCGATTCTGGCCCAGCGGTGCTGGGCATGTCACGGTCCGGACGAGCAGGAGAGCGGGCTGCGGCTGGACTCGCGCGAGCGACTCGAACAGGGCGGGGAAAGCGGGCAGTCTCTAATCGACGGTGCGGATCCGGAGTCGAGCTTCCTGCTCCGCGTGCTGCGGCATGAGGATGACGTGGCGATGCCGCCGGACGAACGGCTGCCCGAGCGCGAACTGGAGGCCATGCGCGAGTGGATTCGGCAGGGACTTCCCTGGCCCACCGACGAGGCAGCAGCAGCTGACCGCACGCTGAGCAAAGCGGAGCAGCTGCTCGAGCAGGCGCGGCAGCACTGGGCGTTTCAACCCGTTTCGCCTCAACCTCCGCCGCCGGTCTCGCAGACCTCTTGGCTGGCGCAAAGCGTCGATGCGTTTGTCCTCGCCAAACTGGAACGTGCCGGGTTGCCGCCCTCGCCCGAAGCAGATCGATTCACGCTTCTTCGCCGACTCAAGTTCGATCTGCTCGGATTGCCGCCGACGTACGACGAGGTACAGGCGTTTGTCACAGACCCAGCCCCGGACGCATACGAGCGGCTGGTCGACCGCTACCTGAGTTCGCCACATTACGGCGAGCGGTGGGGTCGTCACTGGCTGGACGTGGCCCGCTATGCGGATACGCGCGGGTATGCGTTCGCGGGTGAGCGGCGCTATCCGTATGCGTACACCTACCGAGACTACGTGATTAGATCGCTCAACGACGACGTGCCGTTCGACCAGTTCATTGTCGAACAACTGGCGGCCGATCTGCTCCCCCACGAAGAGAATGATCCCGCGCTGGCCGCTCTGGGATTTCTGACGGTTGGCCGCAAGTACAACAACCGGCACCTGGATATCGATGACCAGATCGATGTTGTGGGACGGGGAGTGTTGGGGTTGACGATCGCGTGCGCCCGCTGCCACGACCACAAGTACGATCCGATTCCCATCGAAGACTACTACTCGCTGTACGGTGTCTTCGCCAGTTCGCAGGAACCGTCCGACCTGCCGACCGTCGGCGACCCGCAGCAGACGCCCGGCTATGACGACTTCAAGAAGGAACTCGATCGACTCGAACGTGAATTGACGGAGTTTCGGGAGCGCAAGCACCGCGAGATTCTCGAAAGTGCGCGGCGGCATGCAGCGGATTACCTGGTGCGTGCGCTGACGAAGCAGCCCGAAGAAGAGATCCAGCAATTGCCGTTCATTGCGCTCAAGGGGGAGGACTTCAAGCCGCGGCTGGTTCAGCGGTGGCGCGAGAAGCTGGCTGCGCTGGCCGGGGCGGATCACCCGGTGCTCGGCCCACTCCACGAGCTGGCCGCCGTCTCGGATGAGGAGTTCTCACAGCAGGCCGCAGCGGTACTGGCGCGATGGGGCGCGTTGCCGGCAGGCACCGACCCCGGACAATTCAACCCGCTCGTCAAAGCCGCCCTGGCGGAGAACGTGCCACAGACCAGACTCGATCTGGCGCGGCAGTACGGCGAACTGTTTTCGGCCGTTTACGCAGCCCACGTGCCGCATGCCGACGGGACCTCGGCGACGGCCGAGCCGGAGGTGGCGGCGCAGCAGCTGCTCGCCATCCTCACCGGGCCCGACTCACTGACCGACATTCCCGTCGCGGAGATTCCCGGACTGTTGACGCGGGCCGAGGGCAACGAGTACCGCGAGTTGCAGCGGAAGGTGGCGGCCTTCCAGGTCGACTCGCCGGGCGCTCCTCCGCGGGCGATGATTGTGCGGGAGAATCCCACGCCGCACCAACCGCGGGTGTTTCTCCGCGGCAATCACAATCGACCGGGCGACGAAGTGCCGCGCCAGTTTCTGCTGGCCCTGACCGGCGCCGCGCGGGAGCCGTTCCAACAGGGAAGCGGGCGGCTGGAACTGGCCCGGGAAGTCGTGCGCGCTGACAACCCGCTGACCGCCCGGGTCATTGTGAATCGCGTCTGGATGCACCATTTCGGCACGCCGCTGGTGACGTCGCCCAGCGATTTCGGGCTGCGCAGCGAAGCGCCGATCCAGCGCGATACGCTCGATCATCTCACCTCGTTCCTGATCGATCACGGCTGGTCGCTCAAGGCACTGCATCGGCACCTGGTGTTGTCGAGCACCTATCGGCAGAGCAGCCTGACGCGCGACGACGGCGAGCGGGTCGACCCGGAGAACGCGCTCTACTGGCGGACCAATCGCCGGCGTCTGGAGTTCGAAGCGCTGCGCGATGCCCTGCTGCTGGTCAGCGGCGAGCTGGATACGACCATGGGCGGCCGACCGGTCGACCTGACCCGGGAACCCTTTTCGCTGCGGCGGGCCGTCTATGGGTTCATCGATCGTCAGGACCTGCCGGGTTTGTTCCGCGTGTTCGATCTGGCCAGCCCCGATCAGAGCTGCCCGCAGCGCCCTCGCACGACGGTGCCACAGCAGGCTTTGTTCTTGATGAATTCCAGCTTTGTCCTCGAGCGGGCCAAGACCATCGTCAACCGGGCTGATGTGCAATCAGCCGCCTCCACGGCCGAACGCATCGAGGCGCTGTATCGCGCGGTTTTTGCGCGTGCGCCGGACGCGGACGAACTGCGCATCGGCCAGGCGTTCCTCGAGGCCGACGTACCCGAGACCGAGTCGGCTGCCGGCTTGAATCCCTGGCAGCAGTACGCCCAGCTGCTGGTGATGAGCAATACCTTTGCCTTTGTGGACTGACGAATATGCAATACATGCCTCCCGACGTTTTCCTTACACGACGTGACTTGCTGCGGCGCTGCGGAACCGGGCTGGGAATGCTCGGCCTCGCTTCGCTGCTCAGGGACGCGGACGGATTGAGCAGGGTCGCGGCGAGCGACGAGGCCTATGCCAACCCGCTGGCCCCCCGCGCACCGCATTTCGCTGCGCGGGCCAGGTATGTGATCCACATCTTTCTCAACGGCGGCCCCTCGCACGTCGACACGTTCGACCCGAAACCCGCGCTCGCGAAGTACGCCGGCCAGAGTCTCCCCATGGAGAACCTGCGGACCGAACGTAAGACCGGCGCCGCGTTCCCGTCACCCTTCAAGTTCCAGAAGTACGGCGAGAGCGGCATCGAGGTGAGCGAGTTGTTTCACCACACGGCACAGCACATCGACGACATCGCCGTGGTTCGTTCCATGCACGCCGATGTGCCAAATCACGAACCCTCCCTGTTGCTGATGAACTGTGGCGACTCGATCCAGGTGCGTCCCAGCATGGGGTCGTGGCTCACCTACGGCCTGGGCACCGAGAACCAGAACCTGCCAGGGTTCGTGGCCATGTGCCCCGGGGGCTATCCCATCCAGGAAACCCAGAACTGGCAGTCTGCGTTTCTGCCCGGCGTGTACCAAGGTACGTACATCAATTCGCAGCACGAATCGGTGGAGCGGCTGGTCGAGCACATTCGCAATCCGGTGCTGGCGCTGGAACCCCAGCGGCGCCAGCTTGATGCGCTCGCCGCTCTGAATCGGCTGCACAACGACCAGCGCGGCCACGATCCGGCGCTCGAGGCTCGCATCCATTCGTTCGAACTGGCCTACCGCATGCAGATGGAGGCAGCCGATGCCTTCGATGTCCGCCGCGAACCGCAGGAAGTGCTCGACGCGTACGGGCCGGGTGTCCAGGCGCGACAGATCCTTATCGCGCGGCGCCTGGTGGAACGCGGCGTGCGGTTCGTGCAGCTCTGGCACGGTGCCGGCCAGCCCTGGGATAACCACGACGACATCGAAGTGAATCACCGCAACCTGGCCGGTCAGTGTGATCGCGCCATCGGCGCGCTGCTGACCGACCTGAAGCGGCTGGGATTGTTCGAGGAAACGTTGGTCATCTGCGGTGGAGAATTCGGTCGCACACCCACCGTCGAGCTGCCGCAGGCAGGGGCCAACGCCGGCAAGATCAACGGCCGGGACCACAACCATTGGGGCTTTACCGTCTGGTTGGCCGGGGGCGGCGTCAAAGGCGGACAGACGTATGGAGCCACCGACGAGTTCGGCTTCAAGGCGGTCGAGGATCCCGTCCACGTCCATGATCTGCACGCGACGATCCTGAAGCTGCTGGGGTTCGATCACACGCGATTGACCTACCGCTTCGCCGGCCGCGACTTCCGACTCACGGACGTCCACGGAACCGTGATCGACGCGTTGATTGCGTGAT
>JALOQX010000039.1 GCA_025459265.1 Pirellulaceae bacterium
GTTCCACACCGGGACCAGCGAAGTGAACGCCGCTGTCTACAGTCTTGAACCGGGCGAGTTGTCCGAACCCGGGGAGTACTTGATCCAGGTGCGCACGCAGACGCCGCTCGTCGCCGGGCCGGGGGATCGCTTCATTCTCCGCTCCCTCTCGCCCACGTTGACGATCGGCGGTGGCGTGATCGTCGAAGCGGTGCCGGGACGACTCAAGCGGACGCGGCCGCACCTGAAAGAGGAATTGTCGCAGCGGGCTGATGCCATCGGCGATGACGCCCGTTTCGTCGAATACTGCATCCGGACGGCACCTTCCCTGACGGTCGACGACAATTCGCTGGCCAGCCGCGCCAAAGTGCTGCCGGCACGGCTGCAGACGATCCTGGCGCAACTGATGCGCGAGCGAAAGGTGATGGGCATCACCGCGGGTCGGTATCTGCATCGGGACACGGCGGACGAGGCGTGCGGCCGGCTGCTGGAACTGATCACCCAGCGGCACCAGGAAGCGCCGGACAGTCCCGGGCTGACCTGGGAACAGTTGAAACTGGCCACGCGGTGGGACAAGGTTGTGCTCGATGCCCTGATCGTCATGCTCAAGCGCGACGAACGACTGGTCGAGCGCCACCAGCATCTGGCGCTGCCGACGCATCATGCGACGTTTTCGCAGCAGGACGCCGAGCACCTGACCCAGGTCGAAGCGCTGTTCCGCCAGCGGGCCTTTGCCCCGCCCAGCACCGCCGAGCTCGCGCAGGCAACGGGGCTCCCGCTCCTGGCCGTCGAGCAGGCCGTCAAGCGGCTGCGCGAGCACGGACGCATCATCTGGGTGGGACAGGGACTGCTGTTCCACTGCGAAACCGTCGAGCTCGCGCGCGACCGCCTGGTCGAATACCTCCGCCGGGAAGGACGGCTGGAAAGCGTGCAGTTCAAGTACCTGGTGGACACGTCACGCAAGTACGCCCTGCCGCTACTCGACTACTTCGATCGAGTCGGACTGTTGCGGCGCGACGGCAACACCCGCTTCCTCAAAGGGGACCCGCGGTGACGGCGACGAGGGAAGTGTTTGCCATCAGCTTCCCTCGCTTGCGCGTCGGGCCGCGATGTCCGCCCGCTCGGTTGTGAACGTACGCCGTCGCGCTAAATGGGATTGTCCGACATCGGGGATTTCCGGGTGGCTGGGGACGAACGAAGTGAGCCCCCAGCCTTCGGCGTTCCGGGAGTGCGCTGCGCTCGGCCCCGGCCACCCCAAGGCGAAGTTCCCAGAATCCCGCAATTCCATTCAGGCACGCACGAGGCGGTCCCGCGTCAGCCGGCCGGCATGTCGACGTCCCGCCACTCCGCGGACTTCAGCACGCTCTCGTGGTCGGCATCGACCTCGAACGGGCCCGCGCTCATCTTGACTTTCACACGATATTCGGGTGCACGCTCCGTTGGTACTCGCCACGAGTACCGGCAGGTGAAGCCTCACCCATACTCGAAACTACCCTGGGCGACCGTCTCGCCATCGGGTGTCGTGATGGTGAAGGATGGCTTGCCGGGCCGCCCGCCGTTGACCAGCAGATTGTCGCAGACTTCGCCACCGGCACCGACGATATCCATGCCGAGCGAGAGCATGCCGCCCTGCACGAAATTGCCGGACACGACCGGCTTGTAGGGGGGGCCGAACAGCATCTCCGCCGACTCGCCCTCGCGGACCGTGAAGGCGGGGTAGTCGCCCTTTGCGCGGGCCGAAATCAGCGTCAGCTGCGGGCCCTGCATCCGGCTGCCCGGCAGGACGGCATTGGCCAGCGCCTGGAACAACGACGGCTCCGCGCCGGCCTGCGGTGTGTCGGTCTCCGACCCCGTCCGGTCGAGCGTGTAGCTCAGCAGCCTCCACGAACCGACCGGCAGCGGCGCACGACCCTCGGCGTTCCCCTGGACCTTCAGCAGCATCTGATCGTTGTACACCAATGCCCGGTATCCCTGGTTGGCGTTGCTGACATGTCCGATCGCGGTTGGCGATGGCGTCAGCGTGAGCGTATCGCCGGCCGGAGTGATGTGCAGATCGTAGAAGCGGTCCCCCAGGCAGAGCAACTTGGCCAGCGGGTGCTGCGCGTCACCGGCCGTCGGGTCGTAGCCGAACCGATATCCGCCCGACTCGGCATCGGGGTCGATGAAGATCATGTCGCCGTACTGCGGGTAGAGTGTGCCTCCCGCGCCCTGGACGTTGGCGTCAATCACCGACACGTCGTCGAAGCGACCGTTACTGTTGAAGTCGGTCACCACGATCTTCAGTTTCCGGCCGTCCAGGGTCAGCTCGCCCTCGCGATACGCGGCGCTGTTGAGCGATACGTTCGTGTACTGGTACAGCTGCTGCTCCGTCAGGTACTGAGCATTGCTGTAGCCCGAGATCGCAAACGCGAAATCGACGGGCGTGCCTCCGACGTCCAGCGTCAGGTCAACGCGAGGAAACGAGAAGGGCGTGTAGCTGCGGGGGTACCCCACACCGACCTGTGGCAAGGCCTCGATGGCGGTCTCGTCGGTCAGGTCGCCGTTGGCGTTGAGATCGAACAGCAGGCGATTGTAGCGCGGGGAGGACGGCAGCTGGTCGGCGGCGTCCGCTGGCAGCAGCGGTTCCTCGTCCGCTGCCGGCGGTTTGGGTTCCTCCGCGGGCTGGTCGCTGTCGAGCACGAAGCCGAACCGCTGCGTACCGAGCTTGGCGACGGCGCGAAACGGCTGTTTCGATTTGTACGCGGGCGGCTCCTTCGTGATCACCTGGGCGAACTCGGCTTCGTGGTCCTGCTCCTGACGGAAGGGTTGTTCGAGTCCCGTCTGGCGGAAGAACTGCTGGGGATACAGACCGCGGAACATCTGGTCTCCGGCGGGAGCACGCATGCGGTCGAGATTCCCTTCGATCTTCTTGAGCTGCAGCGAAACCGTCTCCGCCCGCGCTGTCAGCGCAGACAACACGAGCACTGCGGTCGCCAGCCGGCTGGCCTGGCGGATCAGGCATCGTCCCATAGATTTCTCCCTTCTTCACGGATGATTCGCCGGACGGATCGTCACGACGTCCTCGCGCTCCGATGCGGCCTCCGCCGGATCGACGCGGGTGGAGTCAAATACATGCGATATCGTTACAGCGCTGCATCGCGTGCAATCCAGGCACCGGATGCAGCGTTGATCGTCACCACGCCGCTGTGAGCGCGCATGGTAGTGGCAGAGTCGGCGACAGAGATCACAGTCGTTACAGCGCTGGGGATGAAACTTCAGAAAGAACAGCGACACGTGGTTGCACAGGGCGTAGACGGCGCCCAACGGGCACAGGACCGTACACCAGGGTCGCCACGTGAAGAACATCGCGGCCGTCACGACCCCGAATGCCGACATCTTAGCCGCGCTCGGCCAGGCGATGCCGGGGCCGGTCAACGCCGTGCTGGCCGTGTGCGGCAGGGCCGCCTCCAAGGCGCCCGCGGGGCACACCCGGCAGAAGAACAGGGGATGCGCTTCGCCGAAGAAGTAAGGAATCGCCAGCACCAGTACCGCCAGCACCACATACCGCCCGTACCCCAGCCAGCCCGGCAGCTCGAACTTCCGCGTGGGCACGCGGGCGACCAGATCCTGGACGTAGCCAAACGGGCACGCCCAGCCGCAAACAAAGCTCCCCAAGACCGCCCCGATCGCCAGCAGTGTGCCCAGCGCCACAAACGGCACCAGGTGCAGGGCACTGAAGTTCGCCAGCACGCCGATCGGACACGCCAGGAACGCCAGCGGACACGAGTAGCAGTGAAACACCGGCGAACAGACGGTGTGCAGGCGCAACGCCAATGGGTCGAGCCACAGGAGCAGAAAACCGGCCTGGATCCACCCCCGCCAGCGGGCCAGCCGCGCTGTAAACGGCATCGAGTTGTGCTTGGTCATGGGCGCCATGACCGGCCTCACTTCACTCACGTAGGGCACAGCGACGGCGGCGCGCCGGTGTACGTGCGCCACAGGACGCCCGTGTCCAGCCGCGTCACCCCGCCGAACGTCACCTCGCGAATCAACGTCACTTCGGACGTCGTCTCGCTGATCATCACCTTCTGCTTGACCTTGCGCATTTCC
The DNA here is from genome assembly GCA_025459265.1 of Pirellulaceae bacterium. Taxonomy (GTDB): domain Bacteria; phylum Planctomycetota; class Planctomycetia; order Pirellulales; family Pirellulaceae; genus JAAYDI01. The sequence continues at coordinate 4,069 of JALOQX010000039.1, forward strand.
GGTGGCGGTCCCATCCACACCGGCGGACCCCCACCACCCGGGTCGCCGGGACCGCCGCCCGGGTAAAAACCCGGCATGCCCGGCGGACCGAAACCCGGAGGAGGCGCCACGTCGATCTCAACTTCCTGCTCCTGAGCCACGACAGCCGTGTGCCGCGCGACACCGTAGACCACCGAGGCAATCCCGCCCACCAGCAGCAGTGCCGGAATGGCCGCTCGCACGACAATCGTCAGCGCTCGGGCTGTAGTGCCGGTCATGAACTACGCATCCCTCCAGGTGGTCGCCGTGACCCCGTCCGGCACCAGACTCGCCTCCACGATCGCAGCCCCAAACGGGCTCCCCGTGGCCGCGGGCGCCAGGCGAAACACCTGCTGAAATCTCGCCGCATAAAACGGGTTCCGCCAGGCCAACGTGAGAAACGGCAGATTCACCACGTACAGGACTACCCCCAGCACGCCGCCCGCCACGAGGCCGGTCACCATCATCATTACGATCTGCAGCGCCAACTCCACCGGGCTCACGCCTTGCGCCAAGATCACCGCCACGGCCGTCGCGGGGACGGCCAGGAGCGTGAACACGAGCATCGCCAGCAGTAACATCGCCAGGAACCGCCGTGGGGTGAATCCGCGACGACAGGCAATGGCCGCCAGCACATGGGCGATCACCAGTGACACCGACGCGACCGTATGAAAGATCCCCCAGGGCCAATAGTCTCCCGCGGACGCGCCGCCGAAGAACGCGGCGTAGTAGAGGAGGCTCGCGGCGAACATGAGCAGCGGCGATACCACGAGCGCCGTCCAAACGCTGCGTCGGGCCAGCCAAGGTGACACGAGCCACAGCACGGCCCAGGATGCCGCCACCGCCACGAGCGCTCCGCCCGCGAATTCTGCCGAGTCGGGTGGAACCGCCAGCAATCGGCACACCAGCGACACGCCGATCCCGACTGCGGCCACCGGCAACAGGATCAGCCAGGCCTGCACGTGGTGATTCGACGGCACGGCCACCAGCAGCACGACCAGCAGCGCCCACAATCCGAGCGCAGGCACGTGGTAGTACCACTTCCAGTCCACAGTCACGGAGTCGCTGTCGCGCAACCCCAGCTCACCCAGCTCCTGCGAAGCGACCACCGTCAAGGGTCCCACGCCGGCGGTGAATGGTACTCGCCACGAGCACCCGCAGTGGCCGCCTCAGCCATAGGCGAACAAGCCGTTCCCCAGCGTCCGGCCGTTCTTGGTGACCGTGAACGTGGGCGGGATGTCGCGATCACGACGCTGCACGTAACGGCGTCCCTGACCGTCGACCAGGCTGTACTCGAGCGACAGCAGCCGTCCCGTCCGCTCAACCTCGACGTGCGACCTGAGCGGGAGCCCGACTTGAAGAACCGGCGTGTGATCGGGGGTGACTTCCAGCATGTCGCGCGGATCACCCCACGACCCGTAGCATTCGAAATCGCCCTTCAGTATCAACCCCTGCAGAAAATAGCGCCCGGCGGGAAGCGACACATGCTCGCCGGGCTGATTGAAGGTGACGACCTCACCACGCTCGTCCACCAGCACTAACCGCTCGGGAGCCGTACCACCTATCCGCAGCCGGCCCAGCGTCTCGGCGCGCACCTGCACGGAGCTCGCCAGGAGCACGGCCGCGGGCACGAGCCACAGTGCCACGGAGACGGAGCAATTCCCTTTCAGCATGTCGCTGACCACGTTTCGCACAGTCTGCTTCCCCTTTGGTACTGCTCCTGATTGTCCGCAATTGTCCCCCAGTCTGCAATATGAGGTCGCTCGATATCCCCTCACGTCACCCCCCCCTCGATTGACCCGCGCTCGTTTAACCCGCGCTCGTTTAACCCGCCGCCGCAGGCAAGGCGGGCGCTGTTGCCCCCTCGCCCTCGTTTAACCCGCCCTCGTTTAACCCGCCGCCGCAGGCAAGGCGAGCGCTGTTGCCCCCTCGCGCCCGTTTCACCCGCCGCGTCGTTCGTGTCCCTCGGCGACGCGCCCGTATCAAGACTTTTTTTCGACGCGTGAGGGATTGTCGGTCCGAATTGCGATGTGTCATCAGGCAGGTGATGTGGGCCAGAGGCAGTATGCGGGGGACTTCCATGGTGCACGGCTATCACGTTATCTGGGGTGCGTACGGATTCTGGCTGCCGAATGACCCACGTGGGTCGTGGTCGGAGTTCGTGTACTCCTGGGAGTTGGCAAGATTCGGTCGCGCGACCCGATCCTCGGAACGCGACAAGAGCCGGTTGCAGGACTACGCGGCTTGGCGTGACGCAGCTCGGAAAGCTCTACGCTATCCGGCCGTGACGTTCACGGCCGAACAGATTCTAGCGGTGGCTGACGGATTTCAGCGATTCGTCAAGAAGAGCGGACTCACCGTGTGGGCGTGTTCGATCCTGGACGAACACGTGCACATGGTCCTGGCACGCCACCGGTACGCGGTTGAGCAGGCCGTGAACCTGCTCAAAGGCGAAGCGACGCGAACCGTCGCCGAACAGAACCTGCACCCGATGGAACGCGTTCGTCAGCCGCAAGGTAAGTTGCCGTCCATGTGGGCCGACAAATGCTGGAAGGTCTTTCTGGACAGCGAACAGGCCATAGAACAGGCGATCCGTTACGTGGAGCGCAATCCGGACCGTGAGGGCCGGCCCGCACAGCACTGGCCGTTTGTGACGCCCTTCACCGGGATCCCCTTGGGCGGTTGGATCACCTACCACTGAATCCAACGCGTTGCAGTGGGCTCGATCCGCAGTGATGCGCGTCCGCCTTGCCTGCGGCGGCGGGTTAAACGAGGGCGGGCTAAACGAGCGCGAGCGGCCGACAGCGCCCGCCTTGCCTGCGGCGGCGGGTTAAACGAGGGCGGGTTAGGCGAATTGGTGACTCGCTCTCTGTCCCATGCCCGGAGTCCCTGGTAGTATTGCGGGCTGTGAGTTTGTCAGGTTGGCCCGTGCAGAGATCGTGACACGTGGAGCGGCTCATGGACATACGGTGTGGTTGGAACTGGGTGCTCGCGGCAATCCTTGGGATGGGCTGTCTGCAGGAGTGCCCTGCGCGAGCGCAGTCGGCACCGAACGCCGAGGCGAGTAAGATCGTGGTCGGGGCGCACCCGTGGGTCTACGCGGCGAAGCTGCCGGGCTATGATATCACACCCGTCTTGCCGCAGATCTTCGCCGATCTCGAATATGCCGGATTCGATGCCATTGAACTCATCCATTCGGCGCTGCGGCCGGACGATGCGGTAGAGCGGATTAGCGCACTGTCGCGCCAGCACAAGGTCGCGGTGCTGGGCGCGTCGTTCGGCGGCGACATGTGGAATCGCGAGCAACATGCGGCGATCCTGGCCGATGCGGAACTGATCGTCCCGCGCCTGGCGCAGTTGGGGGGGCGAACGCTCGGGATCTCGGTGGGAGCTGTCCAGTGGGGCGCGCAGCTCCGCAAGACTCCCGAACAGCTTGACGCGCAAGCGGAGTTGCTGCGGAAGATCTTTGCCATCTGCGAACATCATCAGGTCGTGCCGAATCTTCACAACCACACCTACGAAGTCGAAAACGGATTGCATGATCTGAAAGGCACGCTGGCACGCCTGCCCGATGCCAAGCTGGGGCCTGACCTGAACTGGTTGGTCCGGGGCGGCGTGGACCCGGCTCAGTTCTTACGCGAATTCGGCCCGCACATTGTCTTTCTCCATGTGCGCGATCAGGCGCGCGATGGACGCTGGTCGGAAGCGGTCGGTGAAGGAGACATGGATTGGGACGCGATCGCCGCCGCGCTGCACGAGATCCGCTTTCGCGGCGACGTGGTTGTGGAACTGGCGCATGAAGCGGACTTCCAGCTGACGCGGCCGCTGCGTGAGAGCCTGAAAATCAGTCGGCAGTTCATCCGGAAAAAGCTCGGATACTGAGTGGTTGGGCGACGTTCGTGTGTCGAGGTTGCTCGACTCTCCGAGTCGAACGGCACATCCGCGAAAACGAGGATCCCGCCATGCCCTGGACTCGACGCGATTTCCTTGCCGGCTCGGCAGCCTGTGCGGTCGGTTTGTTTGCGCCACGCGCTGCGATCACCGCGGATGAAGATCTCGTCTGGCATGATGTCACGGCCTGGGGTGTGGAGGGACGCGGCTGGGAAGAGCTCCCGCGTGCCCGCTATTTCGACCGACTGCCGGCCAAGGCCGAAGGGGTCGTTCGCCCGCCTGTGTGGGAACTCAGTCGCCACTCGGCCGGCATGGCCGTCCGGTTCACGACCAATGCGCCCGCGATTCACGCCGACTACGAATTGCTGTCGGCTTCGCTGGCCATGCCGCACATGCCGGCGACCGGTGTCAGCGGACTTGATCTGTACGGCGAGCTGTCCGCGGGCGATGATCGCTGGGTGCAGGTGCTCGCCCCGGGGTCCCAGACGGTGCGTCAGGCCATCGTTACCGGTCTGGATGGCGCGCTGCGGACCTACACGGTGTATCTGCCGCTCTACAACGGGGTCAATTCGCTCAAGATCGGCGTCCCCGCCGACTGTGACTTTCGACCTGTGATGCCGCGGAACGACAAACCCATCGTTTTCTACGGCACGTCCATCATGCATGGAGCGTGCGCATCCCGACCGGGACTGGCCATCCCCGCGATTCTCGGTCGCCGCTTCCACCGCCCGACCATCAACCTGGGTTTCTCCGGCAATGGCCGCATGGACCCGGAGTTCGTGGAGCTGCTGGCGGAACTCGATCCGGCGCTCTACTGCATCGACTGCCTGCCGAACATGGATCCCGCGGCGGTCCGCGAGCGCGCGAAACCGCTGGTCGAGCGGCTCCGCCGTACGCGGCCGCAGACCCCCATCCTGCTGGTGGAAGACCGTGTGTTCACGAACGCGCCGTTTCTGCCCGAACGTCAACAGTTTCATCGGGAGAATCACCGCGCTCTGCGCGAGGTGTACGACGCTTTGATTGCCGCAGGAGTGCCCGAGCTGTACTACTTGCCCGGTGACGACCTGTTGGGTAGCGACGGCGAAGGTGCGACGGACGGGTCACATCCCAATGACCTCGGCTTTCTCCGCAATGCAGCATGCTACGAACGCGTGCTGCGGCGCATCCTCGACTAAACGAGCCTAGTACTGGATGCGGACCGCGAGTTGCTGGGCGTCCGCCGGCAGGTAGACCAGTTGTGCGTCGGCGTCGAAATCCGGATGGGCACGGCCGTTGACGGTGACGCTGTGCATTGGTTTTCCGGTCGGATGGCGCACGCGGAGCACAATGCGCGATGGCGCCATGCGGGCGGGTGGAACGAGGAACGCATCGATGTGATTGTCGGCCACAGCCGAGCGCAGCTGGAAACTGACCGGGCCGAATCGCGTGGGAACCTGCCGCGCCGCGACGTGTTTGCCGTCGGCCAGCCACGCGGTGGTCACGAAGGGTGCGATCCAGAGTTCATCGCCGCGTTCCATCACGAGCATCGTGCGCGTCATCTGCAGAAACCACGCGCTCTCGTGCGTCTTGTTCCACGCACCTCCATGATTCAAGTGCTCCCAATAGGTCAGATTCTCCCGATTCAGCAGCACGGGAAACGTATTGAAGTACGTCCGGATGAAGGGGCGGACGTCGTCGCGCAACGCGTGGAGGTCCGCGGTGCGCGCGTAATGCGGCTGCAGTTTGGCGAAACCGCCGTAGTTGAACCAGTCGGCTTCGCTTTGCGCTGCCGGATACTCGTCGAAGATGCCATCCATCAGGAACCAGCGATCTTCCAGCAGGTCCACGATCGCGTCCGCCTCGTCGCCACGAGCCGGGTGCAACCCGAGGGGGATCAGATGCTGGCCGCCCACCTCGACATCGTGACCGATCGCGCTGATGCCGCCGAAGAACTCGCGCGTCAACCCGTAGCAGTACAGACTGGACGGACAGGGAGGAACCCAGGTGCCATCACGCAGCCGTACCACGGGCATGCGTGCGCGTTGCCAGTCAAAGGCACGGACCAGGTGCGTGCGATACTCGGCGGCCGCCCGCCCCAGCTGTTCGGCCTCCTGCGGTCGTGTCTCCGCCAGCAGGCGTGCCACCGCCTCCAGGCCGGCACAGTAGTATGCGTTCGCGTACATGTAGTAGGCATAGCGGTCCCAGTCGGCCAGCACGCCGGGTGGCGCGAGTCCGTATTCGGGCCGGACTTCGCCGGACGGATCGCCGCGCCGCGTTTTCTCGGTTTGTCGCGCGATCCAGCGGCCTGCCCGCAGGACGTCGGTTGCGATCTCATCGCGCCACGCGGGGTCGGGATGCACGGCGGCGTGTTCGCCCAGCGTCCACAGATGCTGGCCGGTACCCATCAGCGTGTAGCCGCGGGCCAGCATCCCGTCCGGGTTGTAGCTGGCAATGAAGAAATCGAGACCGCGCCGCGCGAACTCGCGTTGACCCACCAGGCTCATGCCCAGAATCACGGCGTGCGCTTCAGTGTCCAACGGTCCGTAGGCGTCCGCCGCAATCCAGGGGGCAATCCGTTGTCCATCGGCTTCGTTGCGCGCCGCCATGAGCGCATGCACTTGCGTGGCGCGAAAGAACTGTTCCAGCAACGGCTCCGGGAGCTCCACGTCCATGGCCGGTGCGAGGAACTCGCGCCAGTAGCGCACAGTGCGCGCGTGCAGCGCCTGCGTGTCGACCCTCACGTTGCCCTCGTCAGCGCCGCGGGGCTGAGCGGGAATGCAGGCTGTCACGCGACAGTCTCCGGCTGGCGGCATCCGGCCGTTGATTACAAGCCCCGACGGAAGAACTGTCGCGTGGAGCCCGTGGAGCTGGGTCGTGTCGACCCACGCGACCAACTGGTCGCCAAGCAGGTACCGTACGCAGCCGGCGTCTGCGCGGGCCTCCAGTCGCTCGCCGTCGGGGAAATCGCTCGTCCAGGCCAGATCCAGGGCCGTCGTCATGTCGACGACGTCTGCACCGCGATTGCGCCACGAATACTCCGCGACACACACGGCTCGCGCGCGTCCCACCGTGTCCCAGGTTCCCGGGGTGGCGTCCGCCGGAGCCACCCACGTACGCTGATGCAACTCGACGTCGCTCACCCGCGTCGTGTTCACGACAATCGGCAACCAGCCGTCCTCCAGCGCGCGGGTCCGCGCCACGGGAAGCTGCTCGTCGCGAGCATAGACGTCACTCAAGTAATCAGGATCGCGGTCGTCGCCGCCGGGCGGCAGCAGCTGGGCGTTGCCCCAGTTGGCGGCGTCGTTGAGAATCCCGTCGCCGCCGTCCGTCACGCGCAGCGTGAGCACTTGGGCGCCCGCCACGGGCACGCGCACGGACCTCGCGGGCTCCCCTTGTCGGACCACGCCGCTGTCGAACGCCCGTTGACCGTCCACGTCGACCTGGAAGATCACCGTGCCGCCCCCCTGATCGACCGGCAGCACGCCGATGTCGGCGGTGAAGGACGCGTACTGCGCGTCCAATCGCACGCACAGTTCAGCGTTGGCGTGCAGCCCCACGCCTTTCTCGTAGAGCCTATCTGCGATGCGCAACGGCAGCGGCGATTGGGCCGATGGCGGACGCACGGTGGTATCAACTCCCAGCGAGCCAAAGTCCATATGCGTCAACTCGATCCGCGTGGCAGGGAAGCGGGCCCTAAGGGTCAACGGGCCGACGCGCAGCACGCCGTCTCGTTCCACAATGAACTTCGCATTGTCGCAGGCCAAAGAGAGCATCGTTGGTCCATGGTTCTGCGCTGGGCGCCACAACGTCCGCAGCGCCTGCTCGAAGGACTGATCGGGCATCTCGCGGACTCGCGCCAGAATCGTCCGTTCCCCCGCCGTCTGCCGGCGATACTCCGCCAATCCCCCCGGCACGTCGACGCGGCTGATCAACAGCCCCAGGCTGCGCACGTACACTTGACCTGCCGAGCGGACGTCGTCCAACGCCACGGTCGCCGTGCCGAGCGGGCGGCGGCAGCGCAACAGAGTCCGATCGGCCAGATGCCCTCCGGCACCGCGACTGACCAGCTCCAGCCGCCGGGGGTTTTCTGAGTCTGGTGGCCGACGCACAAGCGGCTGCGGCTTGTCGCCAACCAGCAACAGGCCGTTGTAGATTTCCACGGTGAGGTCGCCGCCGTCCGCGGTTTCCAGTCGCACGGCCTCGCGCTGCCAGGCAGAAGTCCCGAACGCGCGCGGCCTGCGCACGACGATCGGGCGTGTGCCGGCGGGGAACTTCCAGCGGATCTTCAGGATGCCGACACGTCGATGCAACTCGGGCACGGCATCCACCTGGACCATCGCGACCCAGCAGCTGCCGTACGCTTGAATGTCTGCCGGCAACGGTTCCCAACGACCTTGCCAGGGTGTCTGGCCGATGGACCCCCACGAGTCCTCCCGACCGGACGACGACCAGTACTCCAGAGCCACGGGGAGGGCGGTCGCTGGGGGCGCAAGGCAGTCGAGTTCCAGACGCTGGAGCACACGGCGTTCGGCCCACTCCAGTCCGACCGCCGCTCCGTGAACGGGGTCGGCGACCACCGCGTACGATCCGTCGGCTTGCGGGGCGACGTCGGAGGTCAGAAAGACATCGTCGGCGTGGAATTCTTCCAGCCGGCCTGCTCGTGCCCCTTCGGAGCGCATGGGATCGGACGTGACCACCCGCGCAAAGAGCCCGAGATCCAGGTCTGCCCAGCCAGTGACCGCCGCCGGTTGACTGGTGGAACCGGTTTGTTGTCCCTCCGCGGCCTGGACAACGAGATCGGGGGTATGGTCGGCCCAGCCCAGCAACAGGGCGGCTGCGACGAGGATGTGGCGAAACATCGGGCGAGTTCTCCGGCATGCCGGGTCAGTGTGCCGCACGACGGCGATGACCCCCAGGAGTGTATCCGATTTCCCGCCTGCCCGGGGCGCTCGTGGCCCGGCGAATTTAAGACCCCGGGAGGTGTGTTTTCTCCCGTACCGGTCGAGTATATTCAGCACATGCGCGCGACGGCTGCACGCGGTCACGACGAGACAGCCTGCCGCGAACAGACTTTGTTGACGGGCCACCTCTACCTCTGCGCCAGTGATCGACTTGGGGGACGCAATGAATCTCGACCGCCTGCTGCGCGCCATGATCCAGTTCAAGGCCAGTGACCTGCACGTCCAGGCCGGTAGTCCTCCGATGCTGCGCATCCACGGTGAGATGTCCGCGCTGGATCTGCCGGCCACCAGTGCGGAAGATGTCGCCACGCTCATCGCCAGCGTGGCCACCGACAAGGCGAACCGAGAGATCGAGACGCAGTGGAGCGCCGACTTTGCGCATGCCATCCCCGATTTGGGCCGCTTTCGCGTCAACGTGTTTCGCCAGCAGGGGAGTCTGGCGCTTGTCGCACGGCTGATCCCGCTGCAGATCCCGGTGTTTGAGGACCTGCATTTGCCCGATTCGGTCGAAGAGATCGCCTCGGCCGAACGTGGTCTTGTACTGGTGACGGGAACCACCGGGAGCGGGAAGTCCACGACGCTCGCGGCCATGATCGGACACCTGAATCGCACGCAACGCCTTCGTATCCTGACGATTGAAGATCCGATCGAATTCCTCCATGTGTCGGACAAAAGCCTGATCGCACAGCGTGAGCTCGGAGCTGATACACCCGGCTTTGCCGAAGCACTCAAGCGGGCCTTGCGTCAGGACCCGGACGTGATCCTCGTGGGTGAGCTGCGCGATGAGGAGACCATGCGCACCGCGCTGCAGGCAGCCGACACGGGGCACCTGGTGTTCAGCACGCTGCACACGACGAACGCCGCACTGACCGTCCAGCGGTTGATCGCCATGTTCCCGCCGGCGGAACGCGATCTCCTGCTGCTGCAGCTGGAAACGAACCTGGAGGCGGTGATCAGCCAGCGGCTGGCGAAGGCGCGCGCAGGCGGACGCCTGCCGGTGGTCGAAATCATGCGCGGCACGCCCATCGTGCGCAAACTGATCGGTGAAGCCCGCATCGACCGGATCCCTCAGGCGATCGCCAATCGTGACGGCGGCATGCAGCTGTTCGATCAGCACCTGGCCGACCTCTACAACAGCCAGCAGATTTCCGGCACGGAAGCGCTGCGCTTGGCCTCCAATCCGGAAGCCGTGGCCGCCGCCATGCGCGGCATCTCCCGCGGCGAAACCTCTTCAGGACTCATCGGCTGACATCGCCGCACGGCACAGATGCCTCCGCGCGGTAGTGCCTGAGCCGCGCGCGCACCGTGTCGGCCAGGCTCGTGTTACGTTCACGCTGTGCCAGCTTCATCGCGCGCTCCGCGGTGGCGATCGCGTCGGAAAACCGCCCTGCTTGCGCATACGCGGCGGCCAGCGTGTCGAGCAACTTCGGTTCCTGACTGCCTGCCAGCATGACCGCTTGCTCCGCCAGTTTCACGGCCTCCGCTCCATCGCGGACACTCGCCGTCGGGCTGGTAGCCAACAGCGTCGCCAGGTGATGGACCGCGTCCAAATTGACCGGCACGAGGCGGATGACCTCACGCCAGCGGTCGATCGCTTCCGGTACGTTTCCCTGTTCCTCCAGCAACATCGCCAGGTGCTCGTGCAGTTCCCAGCTGTCCGGCCAGCGGTCAATCGCGTCGCGGCAACACCGCACTGCCTCCTCCATCGCTCCGGGTGCGGTGATGGCGGTGTGCAGTTCGCGGATGCGCAGATGCAGGGCGTCTCGGCGTACGGCGTGGTCCAGTTGGTCCACGAACGGCGGCCGCGAAATCATGCTGGCCAGCGGATAGTGGATGTTGAATTCGTGCCAGCGCGTGAAGGCGAGCCGCTGGGCACACAGCGTCTGCGACGGCACGTCCGCCGCGCGCTGGGACTGGACCGCGTCAGGGAACGCCAGTGGCAGGCGTTCGCCGATGGCGTGGGCCAGCCGATAGTTTCCGTCGAAGTTCATGTGGACGTGATCGTAGAACAGCTCGTCGCCGGGGATGCCGTCGGCAACGAGCTCGCTCGCCGCGATCGCGGCCTGAGCATCTACAAACCAGATCCGCTCCGCTTCGCGGTGTGCCGTGACGGTCCGGATGAGTTCGTTGATCCGTGAATCAGCCCGGAACCGCAGAGCGTCCAGCTCGCACGCCTGGAGGAACTGTTCGCGCGCCTCGGCAACGCGGCCTTGCTTCAAGAGGCAGCGACCCAGTCGAAACACCAGCTCCGCGTACTGTGGATCGATCTGCGCCGCCGCCTCATACCGCTCTATCGCTTGGGCCATCTCCCCCGCAGACTCGGCCACAACCCCTTCCTGGTACAAAGCGTCCCAGCGGTCGAGCGCTGGGCGGGACACATCGCGACGGTGCAGCGAAGCGAGCGGGGGGAAATCTCGCAGATTGACACAGACATTGGAAATGACCAGCGTCGCACCCGCATCCCGGGCGATGTCGCAGAGCTCGTCCAAGTTCTCACGCCAGTTCTCATACACCTGCGTCAACTGGGGATCGTCCGCCGCCACCTTCTGCTCCAGGCACATTTCGATCCCGCGCCACGAGTCGGGTGACTCGTCGCGGTGCCACCAGGCCGCCAGGCTGTCCAACGCCTGACCCACCCGCAGCGACTTGGCCCACATCGATGCCCGAATCAGTTGCCGCCGCCGCGACCACTGCTGAAATACGCTCCCCGGCCCGTACGGTCCGGTCACTTCGTTGTGACCCATGTACGCGACGAAGATGTCCACGTCGTGTCGAGCCAGTTCCCGGGCCACCTCCACCACGACGTGCGAATTGATCGCCGTCATCGCGGCATTGATGACCTCGAACCGGGTATCCGGAAACTGCTCGCGCAACATGACGTGCAGGATCCGGCCGAACCCGAAGGCCGGAGCCGGGATGCCCTTGGCGGCCGACTCGCCCAGAATGACGATTCGCACGGTGCCGGCTGGTTTCGGCGTCAACAGGATGGGACCCGGTTGGCGGGCCAGCGCGCGCGGAAAAAATCGCCAACCGAACTGGTAGTCCACGCGATAGTCCCCACACGCATCCGGACCGATCAGGAAGCTGGTCGGGTACCCGTATCCCACGCACCGAAGTCCGGCTTCCAGGACGGCGACGACCAGCAGCGGGGCGCCCACGCACAATCCAACTCGCAGCAGCCAGCCGCGCCACCCGCGGAAGCGTGCCCCTCGAGGGCGGGTCGTGCCGTGCGCCGCCGGTTCGGCCGGGAGTTCGGCCGACCGCTCGTAGTGGCTGCCGTCAGACCCGTCGATGATCCTGTGCATGGTCCTGCGCGTGACGCATCCGAACCGGTCGTGGGGGGGAACGGCACCAGCTCAGACGGCTGACTCATGGAGTGCCCCCTACTGAAATAACCCCCCGCGACCCGGGAAGTTCTGCCGCGGCACGCTGGCCAAGCGGACGTGGCGACCGCCAGGACGACCGATCATCCGGAGCCTGAGCGTCCAGCCAGTTGCCCAGAGCGAGTCGCAGGTCGCGCAGCGCAATGACGCAATTCCGGGCATACGGCGCCGACTCCGCACTGCCGCGCTCTGGCGTGGGTTCGCGCCACCCGAGGTGTGACAGCACGGCAGCTCCGACGGCGCGCCGGTGTTGTCCCGTCAGTTGGCCGTAGATCGTCAGATATTCCACCAGCTGCTGGCCGTGACAGAAGGCCTTGAGCCGAATGCTGGGGACGGGACCTGTCGTGGTCGGGTAAAACAGCGACAGGGCATCGGGTTCACGCCAGGATGCCTCGGTGCCGATCGTCTGCCAGGGCACGACGCCGTCCGCGCCCAGCGCCCACGTCTCGACACACCAGGCGGCCGACATCGAACGCATCTCGGCCGGTGCCCCCGCGGCGCCGTACATGTAAACCAGGTGACCCAGTCGTTCCGCACGCGCGATCACCCGGTCGCGATAGGTCCGCAGCGCTCCGCTGACGACTTCCACGTTGGCCACGTCGTCCAGGAGGTCACGCTGCCACTGCGGACGCGAGATGTCCACGCGAAACACCAGCTGCGGTCCCGGCACGTCCTGCACGGCGGACCAGAACTCCTGCCCGAACCGTCGCAGGGCCCAGAAATCCTGCGTGTGCATCGGCTCGTCAAAGATCCACGCCGCGGAACACGCATCCCACCGCCGGTCCCGGTCGTGCTTGAAGTAGATCTTGTTGTTCAGATAGAACTCGAACATCGTGTCATTCCAGCGCTGCTGGGCGAGGTGCCGCGCAAACTCCGTCGCCGCCGCGCGGAACTCGCGCCAATAGTCCGCGTCGTACGCGTGCTCGATCCAGTAGCCGCCGCGAAAAAACCGCTCATGATCCATCGGCCAGTTCTCGTTCAACGGCAAATAAAACGCCTCGACCGGAACCCCCGCGCGCCGCGCGCCGGCGAAGGCTGATCCGTCAAAGAGCGGACCGAACCGGGCGTCCCACTGCGACCAGTCCCACTGTCCTCCCGCGTCTCGTCGTGGCACCGCGTCCGCGTCGACTTTGCCGGACCAGCCATAGCGGAGGTGATTGAGTGTCGTGCGATGCTCGTGCGCGAGACGAAAGTAGTCGAACTCGTGGCCGGGCAGACTGTAAGCGTTCATCTGCGGTATGAACGACAGTCGATCGGGCAGCGCGAAATTCCACACCGTTAACGGCACCGTCAGGACTCGGCCGGCGGCACGCACCATCAGCTGGCGGCGGCCCGGTGCCGCCGTCTTGCCGACGTAGAGTTCCACATAGGTATCCCCTTGCACGGCCGGTTCGGCAGCCGGGTACTGGCCCGTCCAGGCCAGCGGCACGAGCGGATCAACAAGTCCGCGGACCAGCGGCGTCCGAAACACCGTCACGTCGATACCAGGCGACGGCTCGATCGAAATCTCCTCCGGTTGCGCCGGGATGAAGACGCCGACGGATTCGCCTCGCGCCGCGTAGAGCCTGCCGTCGCGAATCGGTTGGCCGTCAAGATCACGCAGGAGCAGCGGCCCCGCGTCGGCTGGCACGTTCTGCTGATCGGTGCCTGCCACCTGGTCGCCAGCTGCCTCGTCCGCCGCCCTGGGCGGCAGCGGCGGGAGAACGCCCGGCGGCACGGCCTGCAGCCGGTGCGCGACGGGGGGCTCCGCCGACCTTTCCGCGGCGCCCCGCGGTCGCAGCCAGAGTGTGAAATAGGGGGCGCTCGACGCGGAGCTCTCGCGGCTGTACACAAAGCGATTCGGCATGGCGTGATAGTCAATCGTATTGCCGCGACGCGTGTACTCGCTCCCCACGTCATCAAAGACAAAGAAACCGTGCGAGTGCCCGTCGAGCCGCAGCTGCACCACCGCCGGATCGATCGGAATCGACTGCCATTGCCCGGCATCCCGCGCCGTCGGATCCCCAAAACCCCAGCGGGAACCGCCGTTTCCCAGCACCACGCCCGTGATGTCGCCCGAATCACCTGGCCAGGGTGTGGATGTTCCGCGTTGCCACTGGAAGCTGCTCCCCGCGGCCGTCACCGCATAGCCTTCGCCGTCGCCTTCAAACCACGGCGCTGCCACCGTCGACACGGTCACGCGACCGAGCGTCTCTGACCCGGCATTGCGAACGTGCAGCTGCGCCTGTACGCAGACCTGGCCGCGCAGTGGCGCCGGATCGAAGTCGATCAGGAAGAACTCCTGGATGCTCTTGAGCTTCAAGCGGGCAGAAGCTCCGTTGTTGCCCTCGTGTTCCCCAGGATAGGCCGAAATCCACAGGTCGCGCGACACCTCCACACGGGTCCCGGCGTCGTCGCCGCCGGCGCGTGGCACGACCCCCCACACGCCCGCCGCCAGCGCCAGGTGCAGGAGGGATCCGAACAACCGACCGAACCAGGTTTGTCCAATGCAGAGTCGTTTCATGAGGAATCGGCCGGCCGCCGAGCTGCCTTCAACGAGGGGGTCCGGGAAATGACGTCTTGACACACCAACCGACGTCTCGGTACAAGCTTACCCACTTTGGGGTCCGAAGACCACTCGCGGGTGCACACGCAGGCAGATTGGCGAGGATATTGTGGAGATGTGAAACGAGGGAATTCCGCTATGAAGACTCGCGGGGCAATCATCGTCGTCGTGACGTTGGTCACGGTCATCGGGCTCAACGCTGGGTGCCTGAGTCTGCATTTGTTCAACCGCGAGTCCGCGGACACGCGGGCCCGACTCGAAGCGCTCGAACGGCGCATCTCCGCGCTGGAGATGGCCAGCGGCAGTGCTGCGGCCGGAGCAGTCGTCGTTCCCGGCGAGCACTGGCAGCTGTCCGCCGCGGGGGATTGATCGAGGATGGTCCGATCGGCGCTAGGGCTCCCTGCGCCGGACTTCGACTACCTGCTGGTACTGTTCGCGCCGCGCATTGAGGGCAGAGGATGTCGCGGCGCACCTGCGGCGGAGCGTCTGAAGCATCTCGCGGTGGTCCAGATTGGCGACGAGATTCATGCGTTCGCCAGGGTCGGTCTGCAGATCAAACAGCATCTCGAACGCAGGCAACCGGCCGGCAAAGTCGACGTGCTGCTCCTCATAGGGGTCCTGGCCGTCGTACATGCGAATGTACTTCCAGTGGCCGCTGCGGATTCCTTCCTGGAACGGGTTGTCGCGACCCGTGTACAGGCTCTCCAGAAACAGCTCATCTCGCCAGGCGACTTCCCGTCCCTCCACCAGCGGTCGGAGACTGGCGCCGTCCATGAACTCCAGGGCCGCGACACCGGCGTAGTCCAGGATGGTCCGTGTGAGGTCAAGGCTGGACACGAGCTGATCGAGCTGTCGACCGCGCAGCTCCGCCGGCAGGGTCGGATCGTGTACGAAGCAGGGGATCTTCTCCACCAGGTCGTACAGCAGTCCTTTGCCTCCCATGCCGTACTCGCCCATCAACAGCCCATGATCACTCGCATAAAGGACCACCGTGCTTTCCGTCAAGCCACGGCGTTCCAGTTCCTCCATCAGCTGGCCGATCACGTGGTCCAGTCCTGTGATCGTCTGGTAATACCGCACGTGATGCTCGCGACACGTGTCGCGGTCGTAATTGTACGGGTAGACCAGGTTGCGCCGCCCGCGGTCCTGATCGAGCAAGAACTGCGGGATATGACGGTACGGGTCCGTGCCCGTATCCTCCGGCATGGCGAACGATCGATCGCGGTAGAGCGTGTCGTAGAACGGGTTTCCTTTCAGTTTCGGGTTCTCGTTGGCCGGACGCGTCATCCGTTGCCAGTCGGGATAGTCCGTGTACATGGACGTAGTCTGCGAGCCATGTGGCACGTTGAAGCTGACCGACAGGCAGAACGGCTTGTCCGCGGGCCGCCGCTCAAGAAACGTCGTCATCGCTTCGCCCATGATGGCGGTGATGATGTCTTCCCGGGCGTCATGGTACGGCGTGGTGCTGGGAGTGTCGTGTTCCTTGGGGAAGAACATGGTCCAGCCGTCGTGACCCCACCAGTAGTCGAACTTCTCTGCCGCCGCACCGCGAAACGTGTAGTACTCGACGCCGAACTTGCCAATAAAGCCCGTGTAGTACCCCGCCTGACGCAGCAGGGCGGGGTAGCTCCGTGCCCACTGCGCCTCCGTCAATTGATAGGACGAAGTGAACCCGATGCCGTGTACCCGCTCATACATGCCGGTCAGCAGCGACACGCGGCTGGAGGCACACACTGGTTCGGCGATGTAGGTGTTGCGGAAGCGTACGGACTGCCGCACAAGCCGGTCCAGGTTAGGCGTCTGGACGAAGGGGTGCCCGAGGCTGCCCAGCGTGTTGTCGCGCTGGTCATCGGTGAGCAGGAAGATGATATTCGGCCGATCGGGACCGCGTTGTCCCGTCTGGGCGATGGCCATGGACTGCAGGAGGCCCAGCGTGATCAGGACCAGTTTTGCGTCCGGGGCTGCCAAGCGGTGCATCAGTCTTCTTTCGTTCGCATGGCCCATCGCGATTGCCTCCCTTGGGGCGGTCATCCCGCGTCTTCTGCGTCCGGCGGCGGGCCTGCGTTGCGCGCAGCAGTTGCGGGCGGATCGATGACCACGGACGCGTGCATGATCTTCGTCTGAATATTCAGTTTCAACCCGTCGGACCGCGCATGGATGATCTCCAGCATGTTGCCGTAGAGCAGGGACGGATTCTCCTGCGCGTAATAGCCGCTGATGACGCTGATCAAACCGAGCAGATCGCTGCACAGGGAAAGGTAGAGGAGATTCTCGCGGCGCACTGCCGGCTCCGTTAAGCCGAGCACATCCTTATCGCTCTGGTGCATGCTAAGGAGACTGACGAGCGTATTGAGTTCGTTGAAGCGGCGGCGATACGTGGTCACTTCGAGGCCCAGCAGCGCGAGAAATGCCAGGCCGATGTAGATCAAAACACCGAAAAACGCTTCGACTCCCTGGAGCACATTCAGCGCGTCCTCGAGCGAAGGTTCGACTGCGCGTCCGACGAGCGAATTGGCGTCCCGATCCAGCAGATGGGCGGCCGCGGCCAGCCGGCGTGGTGTCAGGCCGGCCCGCGCCGCCAGATACGTGCTGACCGCATAGGTCGCCACAGTCTCCGCCGGAACGGCGGGATCCTGGCCCAGGTATCCGCGGGGGATCTCGCTCGGTTGCAGGTAGTCGAGCGTCAGTGCGTGAGCACCGAGGTCTGGTGTGGTGAGACGGAATCCCGCGGCCGACAAACGTTCCGCCGCGTACATCGCCTCGTGCTCCGCCAGATCCTTGACCACGAACACCGCGTCGATGTCGGCCGGCAGCGAGAACTCGGGATCCTGCACGAATGCTCGCCAATCATGCGAGAACCGCACCTGGTCGGCGATCTGCCAGTAGCGCGCGAAGACCTGCGCCACAACGTGGCTCCCCTGTGACCGTGCCGACGTCATGATGTGGTGCACCTCATCCGGATGATCGACACCCTGGCGAACGAAATACAGCACGGCCTCGGCGTTGGGACTGCGCAATCGCGGCAGCGCGGGCGGCAGTTCGATGCCGCCCTGAACGAACGCCAGATCGACGCTGCCGGCCATGAGCAGCTCTGCGCTCTCGCGCGAGCCTTCCGTCACGACCGGCGCGAATCGGACGCGCCCGCTGCGGTCCATCTGCTGGTGCAGCAGCACGGCGTCTTCCGCAGGGAGAGCAATCCGCAGCGTGGCGACATGAAAGAACTGCCAGTACGTCCACGCGGCGAACCCGCAGAGGGCAGCCGCCAGGAAATACACGGGCAGCCGGTGCAGGCCCCAGGGGCGACGCAGCACGCGGGACACGCGTTTCGCCTCCTGCGCCGCCCGCAGCACGCCCGCCGCCGCCCGCACCAGGCCGGCGTGCGACGGCAAGTCGTGCTGCACCTGTGCGGCCAGATGCTCCGCACGACGAATCACCGGATCAATTTCCAGCCGCAGCCAGCGCTGCAGTGATGGATCCGCCATGGCCCGCTTCCTTCGCTTGCACGCGGCATGAACCGCCGCTCCGACGCGTTCATTTCACCGTGGGCAGCCGCACCTGCGCCAGGTAAATGCTCGTCTTCCCCTCGTGCGACGAGTAGTAACTGACCCACAGCAGATCCGCGTGCCACACCAGACCCGCGTAACTGGTGTCGCCGCCCGAGGGCAGTGTCAGGAACTCCTTCATCGTACCCGTGCTCGGTTCGATCCAACAGAGCGACGTACGCACGTGCGGGTCGTAGAGCCGGACCGCAGCCACGAAGCGACCGTCGGGCAGGCGAATCATGTGCGGCCCGCCGATGCATGCTCCCAGGTCCTGCCACGACCACTGTGTGAAGGGTGCCACGGCCGTGCCAATCAATCCGGTGTTCGGGCGGCCGTCGCGGCGCAACAGGCAGTACGCGCGGTCGCCGTCGAAGACAATGGATGTCTCGTTCGGATATCCTTCGTCGAACAAACGCGGGACCAGCGTCTCGAAGTGCTTGCCGTCCTGGCTCGTGTACAGTCGTATGCTCTGGTCCTCTCCACAGCCGTAGCCGATTCCGTACGCCGTGCCGCCGTGCCAGCTGACGCGCCAGAGCCAGAAATCAGGGTCGCCGATCTCATGGCGATCGCTCCACTGGCGGCCATCTGGAGAAAACCACGCCAGCGACTGGTGTGACTTCTGGGACCGGTCGTGCAGGGCTTCCGCGCCGCAGAGCATCAGCTGGCGATCCGGGGTGACCGTGATCTTGGCATCGCGCAGGTCCGAATTCGATGACGTGATCAATGCGGCCGACTCCCAGGACTGGCCGTCGGTCGACGTAATGACGCGCAGGGCGCCGTCCGGCGAGACGTGATCCTGCCCTTCGCGAAACACGCAGTACCAGCGGTCGTCCAGCCGCACCAGGTCGGTGAAGGCGTTGTGGGGCGCCTGATCCCAGATCTTCTTGAGGGCGACGATTTCCGCCCCGCCTTCTGCCGCCACGGCGGCCGCCGCCAGCCCCACCAGGACGGCTCCCATGGCCACACAGGTCAACGGTCGGTGCATCGTGCCTTGCTCCAGGTGATTCAGTGCGCGTTTCTGCCAGTCGCTGCCGACGTGCATCGTACCCGACCCGGCTCGACAACTCCACCGTGCGAGATGATCCCCCCGGTTTGCCCGCGGGTTCTTCAGGTTCTCGGCCACAGATTCAGGCCGTTGCGACCCCATGGCATCCAGGAGTAGAATCCTCGTCCGTCCTCGATCACCGCGGAAGGTCCTGACACACGCTGAGGAGGTGCTGCGCCATGAACCACCGAGTGGAAACGCCGTTGAAGCTGGGCATCGTGTCAAACAGCATCGGGCCGTTCAGCAACCGCGGCAAGGAAGTTGTCGAGTCACAGCTCAAGGCGCTGCTGGATGATTTGCGGCGTGAACAACTCGTCACCGACGACTCGTTCTTCGTTCCCCAGCGGATTTTCGGTCCCACCGAGGCGGCGACGGTCGCGGACCAGTTGGCGGCAGCGCAGGTCGAAGCCTACGTGATCCTCGACAGTGCCTTCCCCAACGGCAACGCGTTCCTCACCCTGGCCATTCACCCGCAGCTGAGCCGCCTGCCGCTGATCGTGACAGCGCCGCCCGAGATCGATCTCGGCAATCGGGAATGGACCACCAATGCGTACTGCGGGCTGATCATGAACAACTACGTCAGCAAGCAGCTGGGGCGACCCGTGTTCACACTGGCTGGCTGGCCCGCGGAGGCGGAGTACGGACGGCAGTTCCGCCAGCTGGTGTCGGTCGCGCGCACAGTCCGCGAGCTCCGCCGCGATCTGCTCGGCCGTTTCGGCGACGCGCCGGGCGGGTTCCACTGCGCCAGCGGCAACCGATTGGCCTATGCCCGCCTGTTCGGCACACGCGTCGAGACCATTGACTTCTCGGCGGTGCTCCGCACGTACCAGACGTGCCGCGCCAGCGGGTATCTGGGCGAAGTGTCGTTCGGCCTGGAGGACGTGGAGCGGACGTACGACGCGATGCGCAACGGCAGAGAGCTGGCGACGACCGCCGATAATGTCCGCAAGGGCGCGCGGCTGTATCATGCCTTCCGCGCCTTGATCGAGGCCAATGGCTTTACCTCGGCTGCCTTCCGGTGCTGGCCTGAGATCATGGAGATCGAACACATGTCCGCGTGCCTCTCCATCGGCTGGCTGTTGTCCGAAGGCGTCGTACGCGCTGCGGCGTGCGAAGGCGACTGGCCTACGGCCGTGTGTCAGAGCATGGGCACTCTGTTGTCAGGTCAGCCGGCGGCATGCCTGGATTTCATCAACCAGGTGGGTGCGGGACCGGTCGTGCAGCTCGCGCACTGCGGCGTCGGCATCCCCTGTCTGATGGAAGATGCCACGCTGGGGGAAATCAGCCCGGATCGTCAGGCCGGAGGACACCTGGGACCGACCTGCATCGGGCAGTTCCGCTACGGCACCAAGACGGGCCTCGGCATGATTCAGGACAGCGACGGCCGATTCAAGATGCTCGTCTTCACCGGCGAGAACCGACCGGACACGCGGCAGAACCTGCTGGTCGCTGCAGCGGATGTCGCTGTCGCGCGCCCCGCCCAGTTGAACCAGCTGATTCTCAGCCACGGTTTCGCCCACCATCTGGCGGTCGCCCAGGGCGACATCAGCCAGGAATTGAAACTGCTGTGTGAGTTCTACGGGATCGAGTATGTGAACCCGGACGAGGCGTAGTGACACGTGGCTGGCAGCTATTCGCGGCGGACATTTCTCGGGCAGGCGGGGTTGGCTTGTGCCGGACCCTGGATTGTACCGGCACACGTGCTCGGACGTGCCGGACACGTGCCGCCGAGCGAGCAGATCGTGCTCGGCGCCATCGGGCTCGGCTTCGCCTGGGATACCGGCCTGGCCTCCCCGGATACACGGCTTGTGGCCGTCTGTGACGTACAGCGCGACCGACGCGAACACGCGGTACGTGTCGTCGACCAGCACTATGGCAACCACGATTGCCGGGGCTACAACGACTTTCGTGAAGTGTTGACGCGGGATGACATTGACGCGGTCTACATCGCCACGCCGGACCACTGGCACGCGCTCATCACGCTGGCCGCCGCGCGCGCCGGCAAGGATATTTACTGCCAGAAACCGCTCACGCATACGGTGGCGGAAGGCAAAGCGGTCGTGGAGGCAGTGCGCCGCCACGGCGTGGTGCTGCAACACGGCACGCAGCACCGGTCGGAATGGGCCTTCAACGCGGCGCGCGAACTCATCCGAGGCGGATACCTTGGCGAGCTGAAGACGATTCACCTGGGGCTGCCGGCCGGGGCGCAGCTCCCGCCGCAACCGATCGAACCGGTGCCGGAGGGGTTTGATTACGACCTGTGGCTCGGCCCCGCACCCTGGGCACCGTACACGACCCGTCGCTGCCTGGGGGTCCACAGCTGGTACTTCATCTCGGACTACTGTGTCGGCTACATCG
This sequence comes from Pirellulaceae bacterium, assembly GCA_025459265.1. Lineage (GTDB taxonomy): Bacteria > Planctomycetota > Planctomycetia > Pirellulales > Pirellulaceae > JAAYDI01. The sequence goes on from JALOQX010000039.1 coordinate 25,791, forward strand.
CCGGGTGGGGCGTGCACCACCTGGACTCCGCCCAACATGGCCTCGGGGCCGATGATACGGGTCCCCTGCGGATCCGGTCCCAGGCCATCTTCCCGGAGGACGGACTGTACGACACTCCGATTCACTACCGGGTCGACTTCGACTATGCCGATGGAGTCACGATCATTTGCACGGATGTGATGGACGGCGGCTGGTCGCAGGGGGCCGGCATCCATCCCGATCGGATTCGGCAGGTGCACGGAGATGCTTTCGGCCGGCACACGTTCGGCGTGCGTTTTGAAGGTACGGAAGGCAGCCTGTTCGTGTGGCGCGGCGGCCGGCTGGACACCAAGCCGGAGTCTCTGCGCCAAATCGTGGCGCACGACGCGCCGCGCGCCGAGTCGCCCAACACCACGCTCGATCATTTTCAGAACTGGGTCGACTGCATCCGCACGCGCCGTGATCCGGCCGCATCCGTCGAGATCGGACATCGAGCCACGACGCTGTGTAACCTGGGGACGATCAGCATGGTGTTGGGGCGGGAACTGGATTGGGACCCCGTGCGCGAGGTCTTTCCACGGGACGACGAGGCCAACCGACTGCTGGCCGGTCCGATGCGCAGTCCGTGGCACTTGTAACGGAACACGGCGACGTAGTGAAGGAACCCGCATCATGGGGGCGAGGTCATCCTGGTCGTCTCTGCTGGCCATCGGCTTGCTCGGTCTCGCGGCCTCGTGCGAGGCGGCGGATCCCGTCGCGCCGCGCCCCGACGACCCTGATCTGCTGCTCTGGCTCGACGCGGAGGATCGACACAGCCTGGACACGGACGAACACGGTCTGGTCTCGCAGTGGCGCAGCAAAGCGACCCGGACAGGCGGTCACGTCACGGCGGCTGACGAGCGGCGTCCCACGTGGATCGCGGACGCCTGGCAAGGTCGGCCGGCGGTGCGATTCGACGGGCGGGACGACGTGCTGAGGAATGAGCAGTTCCGGCAGGTTGCCCGTCACTGGACGCTGGCGATCGTCGTGGCACCGCATTCGAATTCGGGGTCGGGAGTCCTCGCAGGCTATCACGGCTTCTTCTCGACCAACGCGCACGGCCGACAGGATTTCGTCACCGGCCTGAACGTGGACATGGGTGGACGCGAGTCCGATCGGCTGATCGGCGTCAATGTCGAGGGGAGTCGCGGCGGGGGCGAAACCAATCTGCTGTTGACCGGCAGCGATTTTGGACAACCGCGCGTGCTGGTGGTGTGGGCCGGGCCGGATCAGACCACGCTCTTTGCGGAATCGGCCCGACAGGCGTCGCGGCCGGCAAGCGGCGCGGTGACATCGCTAGAGGAAATCCGCGTCGGGGCACGCCGCTACCTGTCGCAGGGCGAGTCAGGATTCGTCGCGGCGGATATCGCCGAGGTCATCCTCTATGCGCGGGCCCTGTCCAATGCAGAGCTGGACGAGCTGTCACGTTACCTGGAAGCGAAGCATGGCGTCGTGCGGGCGACCGCGACGGAACGTCGCCTGTCGCTGGACGAAGCGCTGGCAGCCCTGCCCGCGATCCAGTGGGATCGCTCGCGGCTGTGCCTCGCGACGATCGACGATCAGCTTCGCGGCGGCGACGCCACCGCTCGACGGTCGCTCGAACAACGCCTGGCCGCGCTGCTGGGAAAAGAAGACATCTCCGACGCGGCGGCGGATGCGATCTGCCGGCGCTTGGAGATCATCGGCACGGCAGAGAGCGTGGCGGCGCTGAGTCATCTGCTCAACAACCCGCTGCGATCCGGAGCGGCATTGCGAGCGCTGCAGCAGATTCCCGGGCCGGAAGCGGGTCAGGTGCTGGTGACTGCCTTGGCCAACGCCGAACCCGCCGAGCGAGTGGCACTGATTCAGACGCTGGGCGCGCGGCGCGAGCAACAGGCGGTGGAGATCTTGCTCGATGCCTTGCGGCAACCCGACGCGGCCGTCGCGGCGGCCGCAGCCGCGGCTCTGGGCAGCCTCGGTGCCCCGCGCAGCGTCCCTGCGTTATTGCACTCGCCCGCAGCCACCCCGCACGACCTGCTGGCGCTCGCGCGTCAGTTGGCGACGACGCATGGGGCGGACGCGAAGCGGGTCTACGAGCACTTGGCGCAGCACGCGGACGAAGCGGTGCGCGTCGCAGCGTTTCGCGGGTTGGTGATGCTCGAGCCGGCGGCGGCCCGGGAACGCCTGTGGGAGGCCCTCGCGGGCGACCAGCCGCGCCTGCGTGGCATGGCGGCGCAGCTGCTGGCCCAGGATTGTCCCGAGCCACTGGCCGC
>JALOQX010000520.1 GCA_025459265.1 Pirellulaceae bacterium
GACCCCCGGCTAGTGCGGGCCGATCAGGCCGGCCACCCAGCAGGCGTAGGCCGCCGGCGCGGCGAAAAGCAGCGAATCCGCCAGGTCCAACACGCCCCCCAGTCCCGGTAGCCACGCGCTGGAGTCCTTGCGGCCCGCATCGCGTTTGAGCAACGATTCCGCCAGATCGCCGCACAGTCCGGCGATGGTCAGCACGGTCGCATACATCAGCCACCCGAAGCGCGAACCGACTCCGTCAGACGCGCCGACCAATTGAGGAACGACCCAGGCATGGCAGAGCACTCCGCCCAACCATGCCGCGGCCAGCCCGCCCCCCAGGCCTTCCCACGTCTTCTTGGGACTGAGCACCGGTGCCAGCCGATGGCGACCGATGGCCCGGCCGACGAAGTACGCCCCGGTGTCCGCGAGTTTGACGACGATGATGACCGACACCAGCGCCGCCATGCCCCAGCGCGCTTCGTGCCACAGCCGCAGGCTGACCAGGAAACTGACGAGCCAGCCCGCGTAGATGATCGCGAGCGTGGACAGGGCGAGCCGGGCGGTGGCCGGACCGGGTTGTGTGAATCGCTGCATCTCGCTGGCGAAGAGCAACGCGATGGCCATCAAAACGCCGGCGGCGGCCCACGCCGCGCTGCCGGTGACGTCCCGCGCGCCGGCGAGCGATCCCCACCAGGGAGTGGCCGCCAAGACGACCGGCATGGCGACGCCCGCGTACATCACCCAGGGGATCGGCCGGTCCCCACGGTCACGCCACAAGTCGAGCAGTTCGCGGGCCATGAGCTGCGAGACAAGGATGGCGCAAGGGAGCAACCAGATGCCGGGCACACGCCCAGCGTAGTGGTAATCCGCATACAGCAAACCCACCAAGCCGGTCAGGATCACGCTCGCCGATAGCACGCGTAGCTTGAGCACCGATCCAGGTCCCTTCAGTCAATTTGTCCGACCGCTGCCCGACCGAGCCGGGGCGCTGTCGCGCGTGTGTCACATGCGACCAATGCCGCCGAACCGGCGGTCGCGTTGCACGTAGGCGCGCATCGCTTCGTGCAGATCCTCCGTCCGGAACTCGGGCCAACAGCGATCCGTCACCCACAGCTCCGCGTAACTGATCTGCCACAGCAGGAAGTTGCTGACCCGCATTTCGCCGGCCGTCCGAATCAGCAGGTCCGGATCCGGGCGTCCTGCCGTATAGAGGTGGGCGGCAATCGTTTCTTCATGGATCGCGTCCGGTGCCAGTTCGCCGGCTTGAACGCGCTGGGCGATCGCCCGCACGGCATCCACCATTTCGCTACGTCCGCCGTAATTAATGGCCAGACACAGACGCATGCCGGGGTTGCCGGCCGTCAGTTCGATCGTGCGGTCCATTTCGTCGAGCACGCGCGGGGGGATGCCGGTCCGGCGGCCGATGGCTTCCACCACGATCCGCTGCTGCATGATCGTGCCCCGTTCTTCGATCATGTACTGTTCGAGCAGATGCATCAGGAATTCGAGTTCTTCCGGGGGACGCTTCCAGTTCTCGCTCGACAGACAGAAGAGCGTGAGTTGCTCCAGGCCCAGTCGCGTACATTCCTCGACGGTGCGCCGCACGCTGGCAACGCCACGCCGATGGCCTTCGATGCGCGGCAGGTCGCGGCGTTGGGCCCAGCGCCCGTTGCCATCCATGATGATCGCGACATGTCGCGGCAGTTGCGCCCGCGGCACGTTGAGTAGCGGATGCTCGGCATCCGAAGCCGGTGGGGAAGAATGGCTCGCCATGGCTATCGCGCCGGAGGCTGCAGGGCCAGGATCGTCTGAGACCGCGCGGGGCCCACCGACAGGATCTCGACCGGCACCCCGACCAACTCGCTGATGCGATCGACCAGCCGCCGCGCGCCCGCGGGCAACTGATCAAGTCGCGCCGCATCCGACACATCGTGCTGCCAGCCCGGCCAGGTCTCGTACACCGGCTGAACGCGCCGCAGGTCCTCGATCTGGCTCGGCACATGCATGATGCGCTCGCCGTCCAGCTCGTAGGCCACACAGATCCGGATCTCCGGGAGGCGGCTGACGACGTCGAGCATCATCAGCGCTAGCGCGTCCACACCGCTCAGCCGCGCGGTGTAGCGGACCGCCACCGCGTCGAACCAGCCGCACCGTCGCGGACGCCCCGTGGTCGTCCCATACTCGTGGCCCAGTTCGCGAATCTGTTGACCCGTCGGATTGTCCTGTTCCGTGGGGAACGGACCCCCGCCGACCCGCGTCGTATACGCTTTGGCCACCCCGTAGACCTTGTTGATCCAACGGCCGGGAACTCCTGCGCCGGCCGAGACGCCGACGCCCGAGCTGTTGCTGCTGGTCACAAACGGAAAAGTGCCGTGGTCGATGTCCAGCAACGAACCTTGAGCACCTTCGTACAGCACGTGGCGATCGGCTTCGACCGCGTCGAGCAAGTAACCGGTCGTATCGCCGATCATCGGCGCCAGCTGTTCCCCGTAGCCGCGATACGTGCGATAGATCAGATCCGCATTCAGGTCGTCATCGGTGATGGTATCGCGGTATCCGGCCAGCGCGCGGCACTTG
>JALOQX010000238.1 GCA_025459265.1 Pirellulaceae bacterium
AACGATGAGAAGGGCGAAGCGCCTGCCGGGAGGGCGAGGCTCCTGCCGGGAGGGCGAGGCTCCTGCCGAGCCGGGCGGGAGGGCGAGGCTCCCGCCGGGAGGGCGAGGCTCCCGCCGGGAGGGCGAGGCTCCCGCCGAGCCGGGAGGGAGGGCAAGAGAGGAGTGCGGAGAGCATGATGGGAGGACACGATGATGCCCATGGGGATTGATCGAGTGCTGGTCACAGGGGCGAGTGGCAAACTGGGCGCGCCGTTGTGCGAGGCGCTGCTGGAGGCGGGTTACCACGTCCGCGCGCTGTGCCATCGGTATGCGGTGGGTGTCACCGGCGTCGAGGAGATCCGCGGGGACGTGGCCGACGCGGCCGTGATCGACGAGCTGGTCGCGGGGAGTGATGCGGCGATCCACCTGGCCACGTGCAAGGAAGATCGGGATGCGCTGATCCGTGTCAGCGTGCAGGGAACATTCAACCTGTTGGACGCCGCCATGCGGCGCAAGACACTGCGGCGCGTGATCCTGGCCAGTGGCGACGCGGTCAACGGCATCTACTTCCATCCGCAACCGGTGCCGATCCGCGAAGACTTGCCATTGGCGGCGTATCCGGGTTACTATCCGCTCTCCAAAGTCCTCGAAGAGACGCTCTTCCAACAGTACTACTGCCAGGCACAGGTGCCGACCGTCTGCTTGCGCATCTCCTGGATCCACGCCGAAGACGACATCCTGAATCACCTGACGGTAGCCGGCGAGGGTTTCGGAATTCCCGTGTGGCAGCAGCTGATGGACGCTCAGCAGCGTGCCGTGTACGGGCCCGAGCGTGACGCGGCGGTGGCCCTGCGCCATCCCGACGGCCGTCCCATGCTGCGGCACATCGTGGCCGTGGAAGACTGCGTCCAGGCGTTCCTGCTCGCCCTGCAGCGCGAGGCGATCGAGGGTCAGACGTTCCTGATCGCGATGACCGACCCGTTTGATTATGTCGAGGCGGCGCACTACCTGGCGCAGCGACTGGGGATCGATGTCATCGAGTTGGTGGACCCGGTCGGGCAGGACTTCTGCATCGACACGACCAAGGCGCGGTACGTGCTCGGTTACCAGCCGCGGTTTGACATCCGCCGCTTGATCGATCACGCGCTGACATTCCGTCAGTCGGGCGCGTCGCGACGGAAGAGGTCCGGATATATCGGCTGAGGATCCGGAAGCGGTATTGAGACATCCCTGATGGGCACGATGGTGGGAGGCCGGTGATGCATCTGAAAGACAAAGTCATCTTGGTCACGGGCGGCACGTCCGGGATCGGCGAGGCGTGTACAGAGCTCTTCGCCCGTCACGGCGCGCAGGTTGTCACGATGTCGATACAAGAGGAGCAGGGCACGGCGCTGGCGCGACGACTGCAGGCCGAGGGGCTCAGCTGCCAGTTTGAGTACGGGGACACCAGTCGCGAGGACGACGTCCAGTCCATCGTGGCCAGGACCGTCGAGCGGTTGGGGCAGCTGGACTGCGTGCATGCCAACGCCGGAATCCTTCGCAATCAGCGCATCACGGACCTGACGCTGGACGACTTCTACGCGCTGATCAATGTCAATCTGCTCGGACCGGTGCTGATCGCCAAGCACGCGATCCCGGTGATGGAACGGCAGGGACGCGGCGTGATCTGTTTCACGACATCCGTCGCCGCCGAGATCGGTTTCCCCGGCCATGCCGTGTACTGCGCCTCCAAGGCGGCCGTGGTAGCGCTGATGCGCTGCCTGACCACCGACCACAGCCCGCGGGGAGTCCGCTTTGTGGCGGTCAGCCCGGGAACGATCGACACGCCGATGCTGGCGGCGTCTTGCGCCGGCTGGGACACACCCAAAGAAGAGCTGTACGCCCAGGTCGCCCGCAAAATCCCTGTGCAGCGGATGGGGCAGCCGCTGGATGTGGCACAGGCGGTCGCGTTCCTGCTCTCGGACGAAGCAGGGTTCATCAACGGCAGCGTGGTGCATCTGGAAGGCGGCACGCTGTGCCTGCCACCGTGGTAACCGGGACGCGTGGCCCGACGCGTCTCAACGTACAAGCGGAGGATGTCATGCGGTCGTACGCGTACTTAAGCTGCGTGCTGTTGGCGGGCTGCGGGCTGTTGCCGCGTCCAGTCGCTGGGGCCGATGATCTTCCGGCCGAGCCGCGCCCGATCCGCGTGGGGATCATCGGCCTGGACGCGCACGCGGTGCCATGGACTCGCATCTTGAGCGACCCGAGCGCGCCGGCGGCAGCGCGCGAGATGCAGATCGTGGCCGCCGTGGCGGCACCCAGCCTCGACATTCCCTTCAGCGCCGACAACATCGCCCAGAATACGCAGGCCATGCGCGAGATGGGCGTGGAAATCGTCGATACAATCGAACAGCTCCTGCCCCGCGTGGATGCGGTGATGTTGCTGAGCATCGACGGGCGTCCGCATCTTGCCCAGTCGAGACCGGTCTTCGCAGCCCGCAAACCGCTCTTCATCGACAAGCCGGTGGCCGCCTCCCTGGCCGACGTCGTGCGTATCTTCGAACTGGCTCGGTCCAGCGGCACGCCGTGCTTCTCCAGTTCGTCGCTCCGCTACTGCCCCGGGATCGCGTCGATGCCCAGCGACCCGCGGGTCGGCCGCGTACTGGGCTGCGACGCCTACAGCTCCAATGCGCCGTTGGAACCGAGTCATCCCGATCTGTTCTACTACGGCATTCACGGCACGGAATTGTTGTTCACGATCATGGGCCCGGGGTGCCAGAGCGTCACGCGGGTGAAGACGCCTACGGCCGATCTGGCCGCCGGCACGTGGAGCGACGGGCGACTCGGCACATTTCGCGGCATCCTGCAGGGTAGCGTCAATTTCGGGGCAACGGTGTTCGGCGAGCAGGGCATCGCGCCATCCGGGAATTTCGAGGGCTACGAGCACTTGCTGGTCGAGATCGCCCGGTTCTTCCGCACGGGCAAGCCGCCCGTGAGCGCCGAGCAGACACTCGAGATCTATGCCTTCATGGAGGCCGCCGACGAGAGCAAGCGGCGCGGCGGGACACCCGTGTCGCTCGAGGAAGTGCTGGCCACGGCCCGGGCCGCCGCCGCGGAGTCGGAGCCGACCGGGGCCGTTGATGCGAAAGGGAATCAGACCATGAACACCCGTGACGTTCTTGTGCGCCCGTTCGGCACGACCCACGACGGCGTGGCGGTGGAGGAATTCACCTTGCGCAACGCACACGGCGTGACGGCCCGCGTGATCACCTACGGTGCAACGCTCACGCAGCTCCTGGTCCCGGACCGACGAGAAGAACTGGCTGATGTCGTGCTCGGGTTCGACCAGCTGCCGCAGTATGAGATGGAGGGTCCGTATTTCGGCTGCACGGTCGGCCGCGTCGCCTTCCGGACCACGCGGGGTGCATTCACGCTCGACGGCCAGACCTACCAGCTCACACGCAATGCCGGCGAGCATCACCTGCACGGCGGTGTGCGCGGTCTGAGCCACGTGGTCTGGAAAGCCGAGGCCTGTCCCGGCGCGGACGGCCCGGCCGTCTGTCTGCGTTACCGCAGTCCGGCCGGCGACCAGGGCTATCCCGGTAACCTCGACGTCGGCGTGACGTACACGCTGACGGATGCTGACGAATTGCGCATCGACTACACGGCCAGCACGGACCAGGCGACGCCCGTGAATCTGACGCACCACAGTTACTTCAACCTGGCGGGGGCCGGCCACGGTGATGTGCTGGACCATGTCCTGTTGATAACGGCCGACCGTTACTCGCCGACCGACGCCGACCTGATCCCGACCGGCGCACTGGACGCGGTGCAGGGCACGCCATTCGACTTCACCACGCCCTCACGCATCGGGGCGCGGATCGACCAGGCGAGCGGATATGACCTGGCCTATCTGCGACGCGCCTCGGAGGGTGTCGTCGCCACGCTGACGCACCCCGGCTCCGGCCGACGTCTGGATGTCGAATCCACGTCACCCGCCCTGGTGCTCTATACCGGCAACTATCTGGATGGAAGTCTCGAGGGAAAGGGAGGAGCCCGCTACGGCCAGTATGCCGGCGTCTGCCTGGAAACCGGTTACCTCCCGGACTCGCTGCACCAGCCGGCGTTTCCGCCGATCGTGCTGCGGCCGGGTGACGTGTATCGCGAGCGTTGCGTTTATCGGTTTTCGGTCGAGTGAACCCTGGGGGGGAGCATGGCCATGAAAGAGTACGTCATTCAGCTGACCCATCGTCCGGGCGAGTTGGTGGGCATCACCAATCTGCTGTCACCCGTCGGTGTGAATCTCAAGTCGGTGGCCGCCATGGCGATTGGCGACCGGGCCATCATGCGGTTCATCCCGGATGACGCCATCGCCGCGCGCAATGCGCTGAGCAGTCATGGCGTGCAATTCGAGGAACATGAAGTGGTGGTTGCCCTGCTGGAAAACAAGGCTGGTGAGTTGACGGGCGTGGCGGCCACACTGGCCGAAGCCGGCATCAACCTGCTGGCACTCTATGTCGTCGGCGTGTCGGACGACCTGATAGAACTGGCCATCATCTGCGACGACCCCAAGAAAGCGCGGAAGCTGCTGGAGTAGGTCCGGCGGTCCGGCCAGCGGTCGGGATGTTCCACGGGGGGCACAGCGAGGAGATTCTGGGCCATGTTGGACCATGCATCCGTGATGTTGTTCGTTGCAGTCGTGTGCAGCGCGGGAGCCGACGCGCCGGTATTAAGGCGTGACGCGGGAGTGATCACACTCCGCGCGGGAGATCAGCAGCTGGACGTGTCGCTGCGCTGCCCGCAGGTGCAGCTGAGTGACGGCGCGGGGTCCTTTGGCGGAGAGCTGCCAGCGGGCGTGAACGAGCAGGCCGAGTCGGGAACGGCATGGGAGTGCACGTATCCGCCGCTGGAGGTTGCCGGTGTGCCCGTGGAACGCGTCCTGCGATTGGCCTGGTCGTCGGACGAACGGGTATTGCGGAAATGGCTGCGGCTGCGCGGGGCACCCGGGGCCCCGGCACTGCAGATCGCCGAGATCACACTGGAAGCCATCCACGATGTGCAGCTGGTTCGCGAGTTCCACCTCGGACCGCCGCAGAGCTACCCGATCTTCGTGGCTGGATTCTTCCTGGGAATCGAGTTTCCCGTGGCCGCCTCGCGGATCGACAGCGGCACCGCAGTCCTGGGCCACCGGCCCCTGTGCCGCCTCCCGGCCGACACCTGGTACGAGAGCCGCCGCGCGGTGTACGGTCCCGCCGCGGCCGGGAACGAGGTGCTGGCGTTTCACGAGTATATCGAGACACACCGGCCCGCTCCCAAGGGCATGCACTTCAACTACAACTCGTGGTGGACCTCGCCGGTGCCGTTCAGCGAAGCGGATATCCTCGGGCTGATGCAGATCTTCGAGCAGGAACTTTACACGCGGCACGGCGTGGCGCTCGACTCGTTCACCATCGACCTGGGCTGGTCGGATCCGCGGGGTGTGTGGGACATCGACCGGCGGTTGTTTCCCGAAGAATTCGCCAAGATCCAGGCCGGCGCCGAGGCAATGGGCGCGCGACTCGGCTTGTGGACCTCGCCGTCGTCCTGTTACCCGCAGGCGGTTGACCCGCAAGCGGCGCGCGACGCGGGGTACGAAAATGGTGGCCAGCAGTTCTTGAGTCTCGCCGGAGAAAAATATCGCGACAAATATGCCTCCACGATTGCCGACTACGCTGCCCGCTTCCGCCTGGCCCAGGTCAAGCTCGACGGGCTCTACCTGGGCGGCCCCGAATTCCTCGCCGGGACCTGGCCCGCCGAAGCGACGGCCGCCGGCGCCGCCGAGGCGTTTGACCGGATGCGCGCGGCCAGCCCGGATGCCTGGCTGGAAGCGACGTACAGCGCCTACGCCAGTCCCTGGTGGCTGTTCCACGTCAATTCGGTGATCGGCTGTTTCGGGGACGATTCACCCCAGGGGCGCGTGCCCTGTCCCGTGTACCGCGAAAGCTACACGACCGCCCGCGACTACTTCAATCTGCAGGGCGCTGACCACCTGCCCGCACCAATTCCCGCCCAGGAGGTCCTGGGAGTCATTCACCAGAGTGACGACTGCTTCATGAACGATGCGGTGACCACCGTCCTGCGCGGCCATGCCTTCATTCCGCTCTACGTGAACCCCCGGTTCATGAACCCGCAGCGTTGGGAACAGCTCGCGGGTCTCATCATCTGGGCGCGTGCGCACAGCGACGTGCTCACGGCGCCCCAGACCCGGCCGCTGCGACCTGCGACCTGGCTGCGCGACGGGACCCCCTGGCTGTCGCACACGGCGCCCATGCCGCGCGAACCGTATGGATACGCGCACTGGGACAGCCGGGAGAGTCTGATCCTGTTGCGCAATCCCTGGATCAAACGACAGTCGTACGCGGTCACGGTCGACATGCCCGGCGCGCAGCGTGTGCACGCGGTGAGCCTCTATCCGGAACCACGCCTGTATGCCGAGGACTTGCCGAACGGTCAGCCGTGGGACGTCCCGTTGGCGCCGTATGAGACACTGGTATTGGCGCTGGCCGCGGGGCCGGCTCCCGCCGACCTGCCGCGTACTGATCACGCGATTGGTCAGGTGCTGGCGGGTGCCGCGCACGACGTGACGACCCGCGCGCAGCGCGTCCGCTATGAACTGCCTGCGGTCGCGCTCGGGGCGGATTACACCTCGCTTGCGCCGCAGTCCGGCCAGGCGGCAGAAGTGCAGCTGGCATGCACGCTCGAGAGCGCGGATCCGGGCGTTGACCGAAGGCTGTTGGTACTCCTGGAGGGTCCGTGTGTGCCGCAGGGCGACGGCCAACTGCATGTGGGCCAGCAGGAGATCGCGTTGCGTTCGATCCGATCGGACAGCGGCTTTTCGGCCACCACCGCTGTAGCCCCGGAACACTGGCAGTTTCTCGAGGCGGTGCTGCCAACGGCGGGCGGTTCCGTGTCGCTGCACGTGGTCGCGCCAGAGGCGGAAACGACCGTCGCGGTCTGGATCTGGGCCGACAAGGCCGGCGAGTCGGCAGCACGGGGATCGGGCAGTCTGCCCGCGCCGCAACGGATTTCGCTGGACAGCACCTGTCTGCTGGCACCGCTGAAGCTCAGTGCGATCGATCGTGAGGAGCGACGTGCGGCCCCCGTGGAGCGTATTGATGGCGTGTTTCTCGACGCGCTCGAGCCCGTCGAGGCTCGACAGGGTTGGGGCACGCTTCAGCGCAACCGCAGCGTGTGGGAGCGGGACATGACGATCGGCAGCCGGCATTTTCGCCGCGGGCTGGGCACGCACGCCAACAGCGAACTCGTTTATGCGCTCGAGCAGAATTTCAGTCGTTTCCAGGCCTGGGTCGGGCCCGACATGGCAACCTACGGCTCCGTCGGCTTCACCGTGTGGGTGGATGGCCAGCAGCGTTGGGCGTCCGGTGTGATGCGGCGAGGAGACGAACCGCAGCGTGTCGACCTCGACATCCAAGGCGCGAAGCAGCTGCGGCTGATCGTGGACGACGCCGGGGACGGCATCAGTGCCGACCACGCCAACTGGGCCGACGCACGCCTGGTACGGTAGTCCTGCGGCGAAAGCCCTTGAGACCCAGACCTTGCTTACGGTCGCACCGCCGCGCAGCGCTGCTTACCTGGTCCGTCCCGTCGACCGCCGTAAATGTCCCTGTCCCCTTGGGAGCACGCCGGTTCCAGCACGCGGCAGCCATTACACCGCCCCCCGATCGTACTCGCCGAATGTGCCGACGTAGTAGCCATATTGGAACATCGCCTTCATTCCGTATGCGTACGCTCCGTTGTTGAGATACGACAGCGCGACTGCCTCGGGAGATCGATCGATCGGACAGTTCATGGTCAGGTGGATGTGGTCAGACAGGATCGACAGGCGCGACAGCCGATCGTCATACTTCGATGCGGTGCATTCCAGCGCACCACGCAGTTTGTTGAGCGTCATCTCACACACCTCCGCCACTCGAAAATCGTTTCCGAAACAGACGTGGAGGTTGTACCAATACTGTCCGTGTGCCGCAAACCTTGGACGGCTCAGGTCGACTTCTGGATAGTGTCTCTGGAAATCGGCCAGTCGAGCCTGGACGCGCGGGTCCGCCATGCGATGATGTCCAAGTTGCGACGCAACATAGGCTTCGACCCGTTCACGGGTTGCCGCGCCGATACTTCTCACACAATAATTCCGCTGAAACGCCTTCGGATCACGGTCACGAACGGCATATTGCAGGCGCCCCTTGACCGAGCGAATCAGCTGCGAAGGTGCCACGTGCGGTTTCGTACTGACAAAGAACTGGCTGGTCGCCTTCGCAACACGGCGGTGCTTGAGCAATCGGACACCATCGCCTTCCGCAGCTTGGACAAGCTGGTCCCACCAGACGCAGTCCGGGACCGCCGCACTACGCCAGAAAAGCGTCAAGCCCCAATTAAGCTGATACGCAGAAGTAGTGTTATCGGAACGGTAGAGCGGGTCCATGGCGATTGAACCTTTCATCCGCGGCCAAGTACATGGCGCGGCCCAAAGATTCGAATCTGCCCTCTACGGACACGCAGCTGAAACTACCGTCATCCGACAGCTCTCGCATGCCAGACTCAATGTACTACCTGCTCGGCGGGAACGGAATCCCCATCTCGCCTCCCCACCGGCCCCGTGCCGGTGGAAGCAGGTTTGACAACTACTCTGCGAGCACACCATCTCCTCCGCTCCCCACCGGCCCCGTGCCTAATGGCATCAGGATAGGGCGCAACTACTTGGTGCAAAATGATATAGACACAAAAA
>JALOQX010000239.1 GCA_025459265.1 Pirellulaceae bacterium
ATGCCGCACCACCAGGATACTCGACGCACCCGCGAACCGCCCGGTGTGCCACAAGTTGGGTCGCCCTTGGCCCGGCACGGGACGTACCTGCCAGCCCAATCCATAGTAGCTTGGCCTGGGGCTCCCGTCGTCCTCCTGCCCCGCACTGCCCGGTGGACGCGCGACCATCGCCGACCACGCCGCCGCCGACAGCACTCCCTGTGGTGCAGGCTCGGGCAGCCGCGAACCAAACCGCACCAGATCCACCGCGGAGGCAAGCCAGCCTCCGTGCGCATCCATCGCCTCGACACAATACGCCCCATATGGCCACGGCACGTAATAACAGACTTCGTCCTGCGCCCGGTCCGCCAGCCGCGTCCTGCCGATCCGCATCCGCTGGATCCCCAACGGCGCCAGCAGTTGCGATCGCACGTGCGTTTCATAGTCGCAGCCTGTCACCCGCTCGATCAGCCGACCCAATACACAGTATCCGAAATTCGAGTAGACGCAGCGCGTGCCCGGCTCAAAATCCAGCGGCTGAGTCTGCATGAACCGCACGATATCATGACTCCCCGGCGGCGACGGAATTCCGAGAGCCGCCGCGATCTCGATCGACCGAAACATCGGATCCCCGGACCGCGCGGAATCCCAGCCCCCGCGATGCTGCAACAGATGCTCCACCGTGAGGTCGCCCCAGCGTGGATCACCGCGCGTTACCGCGTCGCCCTCGCCACCCGACGCCAGCAGCTCCGTGACCCGGTCCTGCAGATCCACCAGTCCCGCATCGACCAGCTGCAGGATGGCGACCGCGGTGATCGGTTTGGAGATGCTGGCGATGCGAAACAGCGCGTCCGGTCGCACCAGACTTCTGGTGCCCACTTCGGCGTATCCAAACCCGCGGGCGTAGACCAGGCGACCCTGTCGCGCCACCGCCAGCGCACCGCCGGGCAGCTGATTCTCGCGAAGAAACGACTCCATGAGCCGGTCCAGGCCCGCAGAATCGGCAACTACACGGCCCGTCGACGGGATCGGTTCCGAGGCACTCCACTCGTGCGACCACGCGCCGGCGCAGCACACGCTTGCAAACACCACTATCGCGCCGACGCTGCGCACGGTCAGTCAGTCCGGGAAAATGAGCAGCCAGGGCGCAAAACAGAAAATCGGAATCGTCAGCGAACAGAGGCCCAGGATGGTCCGTACGCGACCAAGCGGCATCTGGTCGTTCTTGGTCGGCGGATGGTCCGGACCAATCAACAGCACCAGGGCGATCATGATCGCCCAGTTCCACTGGTGCGAAATCACGACAAACGCGATCGCTGACAACAGGAAAACCCGCGCTACCCAATGGGCTCGTTTCCCGAACAGCGTGTAGACCACGTGTCCGCCATCAAGCTGACTGACCGGCATCATGTTCAGCCCCGTGATCAGAAATCCGACCCATCCTGCCATGAAGTACGGATTGAGCTGGCTGAACCAGATCAACTGACCCGGCGCGTAACCCGCTGGATTAATGAAGTACAACGCCAATCGCGCAAAAAGCGGCGTGTCGACCGCGTACGGACCATACGCCATCTGCGTCAAATCCAATCGGGCGATCCCCACGCACATCACGGGCACTGCCACCAGGAGTCCGGCCAACGGCCCCGCCAACCCGATATCGAACATCGCGCGACGATCGGCCCGCAACCCGTCCATCCCGATCACCGCCCCCATCGTACCAATGGGAGAAATGGGGAACGGAATGAAGTAGGGAAAACTGGCGGGAATGCGGTAGCGCAGCGTGGCCAGGAAGTGGCCCATCTCGTGGGTCAGCAGGATCGCCAGCAGACACACCATGTAGGTCAACCCGTCCGACCAGTGAGCCACCAGCGTCTGCCGCAGCGACGGCGGGAAGGGGAGCGGCGACCAACGCAGCGCGCCGACCCAGAACGTCGAGAAGCAGGTGGCCACGAACAAAATCAGCGGCAGCCGGACGCGCCGCCCCCGTGCCGGCCGCGCGCCAGCTACTTGCGTCGCAGCGGCGCTCAACGACTCCCTTAACGCATCCGCGTCGGCCTCGCGCCATGTGCCGGCCGATGGGTCGTCGTGCCCGCCGGGATCGGATGACGTACTCCAATCGGGATGCGCCCGGTCGCCCGTCCCTCGCGGTGGGGGCACTTCATCGGGACTGCGGCGCTCCAGACCGGCCGGGACGGGCTCTGCCGGCGGATAGTTCGACTCGTCGGTCGTGCTCATGCATAAAGAATAGCAGACACCTGTCCAACCGCCCACCGCGCACGTCGCCACGGGGGCTCTTCCACGTACGCCGCGCCGGGTCGAGCGCACCTCGCGTTTTGGGCGAGATCAGATGGAAGACAGAAAAATGGGGGACAGGAAAATGGATTTCCTGTGACCCTCCTGCCTTCCATCTTCCTGTCCCCTATCTTCCTGTCCCCTATCTTCCTGTCTTCTATTTTCCTGTCCTCCATTTCCGCCCGTACCGCCCTGAGCACGGACTCCCGCTGAGGTTCGGACGTCCGCCGTCCGCCAGCAGCTAAACCCCTCTTTTGGCAACTGACCTTCCTGGTATTGCGAGATTCTGGTATGTACGGCCGCGCGTACCCGACTTTCTCGTGGCAGGCTCATCGGCGGGCAGCGGACGGCAGAGTTGGTAGTTGGGCTAGGGCGACGGTCATGAAACGTTTAAGTGTGCGTCTGTCGATTGTGGCCGCAGTACTGGTATTGGGCGGCGCCACGATTGCCCACAGCGTCTTGACGAAGCGTGCGGCCGCCCCGGCAGACGAGTCGACGGCTGATCCGCAGTCTGTGGCGGAGGATGACGCGACGCAGACGCCGGTGCCGATTCAGGCGCCCGATGCCGACTACGACGTTCCCGTCGTGTCGCTGCAACCGCCACCCTCATCCGCATTTACTCGCCCGAGTCCGCTCAAGAGCGTCTCGCACGAGACCGAGGTGCAACCGGACACGGCGGTTTCGGCTGTTCCCCCGGATCCGGCCGTATCGGGTCCGTTCGTGCCGCCCACTGACGAGACGGCGGAGTCGGCATATTCGGCCTACGCCGAGTACGATCCGACGCAGCCGAGCGAGTCGGTGACGGCCAACGCGTTGCCGCCATCGCCTGACGTGCCGGCCACTCCGTCGGCCACTGGTTTTCCTCTGGCCGGCGGACCGACCGATTCCACTGGTTTGGGTGAAACCACGGGCGCGGGCGAAACCACGGAGTCTCTGAGCCCATCGGCGCCATCGACATCGTTGCCGCCGGAGCCATCGACACCTCAGGGGTCTGGTGACGCGATCCAAGGGCCTGCTGATACGGGATTGACGACGCCTGCAGCGCGAGGGCCGGCGGCATCGGTGCCGACGATGGCCCACGCGTCGCCTGCCGCATCGCCGCCGACAAGTGCTGCGCATTCGACGGCACCGCCGCCGGTGGGTGTGCCGTTGGCCGCACTGAACGACCGCGCGGCCTCGCCGACTTTTCCTGGTGTTCAGCCGGCGGAGTACCCGTCGACTGGGCGCGAGATGGGCGTACAGCTACCGAGCAGTGCCCCGCCGACCAGCAACGGTCAGACTCCTGCTGCATCGCCAGAATTCACTTCCGATGTCCCCGGCGACCGACAGCTCGAGGGCCCGCAGTCGCCGGCCATCGTGATCGAGAAGACTGCGCCGGATGAAATCCAGGTGGATCAGCCGGCGACGTTTCAGCTGGTCGTCCGCAATGTTGGGAACGCCGCCGCGCTCGGCGTCGTCGTCACGGATCAGGTCCCGCGTGGCACGGAGTTCGTCTCGGCGGTTCCCGAGTGCACTCGCACGCCCAGCGGACAGCTGATATGGGAACTGCAGACACTGGAGGCCAACGAGGAAGCGATCCTCGCGCTGGAGCTGTTGCCGAAGGTGGCTGGCGAAATCGGCAGCGTCGCGCAGGTCTCGTTCCAGGCTCAGGCATCCGTTCGCACAGTCTGCACGCAGCCGCAACTGGCCCTCGAGTTGACCGCCCCGCCGCAGGTGCTGATCGGCACGTCAGCGACATTGGACATTGTCGTGACGAATACCGGATCCGGTGCGGCGAGCAACGTCGTGATCGAAGAGGACGTGCCGGACGGGTTCACGCATGCGGCGGGTCGCCAGCTGGAGCATGAGATTGGAACACTGCGTCCCCAGGAATCGCGCCGGCTGTCCCTCGTGCTGACGGCCACCCAGGCGGGCGTCTACCAGAACCGATTGGTGGTCCACGGTGCAGGGAACCTGCTGGAGGAGGACGTGCGCAGCATCGAGATCGCCGCGCCGCAGCTGGAGATCGCCATGGAGGGCCCGGCACTCAGGTATCTGGACCGGCAGGCCACGTATGTCATCCGCATGGGAAACCCCGGTACGGCCCCGGCGCGCAATATCGAACTGGTAGCGCATCTGCCCAAGGGTGTGCAGTATGTCACCAGCGACAATCACGGGCAGTACGATTCGCAGGCGCACGCGGTGTACTGGAGCCTGGAGGAGTTGCCGGCCGCGCGACAGGGGGACGTCCATCTGACGGTGCTGCCCGTCGAACTGGGTAACCACCGCCTGAAGGCTGAAGGGCGTGGCGAGGCGGGACTGCAGCACGCCTGCGAGCACGAAGTGGTGGTCGAAGGACTGGCCGGTCTGACATTTACCGTCACCGACCTGGCGGATCCGATCGAAGTGGGAAGCGACACGACGTACGAAATCCGCGTGGAGAACCGCGGTTCCAAGGCCGACAGCGACATTCGTGTGGTCGTGGAGGTGCCGCCCGGCATGGTGCCCACTGGCGGAGACGGCCCGGGCCCGGCATCCGTCCAGGGGCAAATCGTCTACTTCGATCCCGTGCCCCGTCTTGCACCTGGCGAAGAAGCGGTCTACAAGATCGTGGCGACCGGGCAGAGCACCGGGGACCACGTGATCCGGGTGAAGGTGCAGAGCGCCGAGCTGCGCGTCCCGGTCACGAAAGAAGAGATCACGCGTGTCTACACCGACCGCTGAGGGCTGATGCTTTCCGCCTCCTGCCGCGTGCCCCATGCCGTTCCATGTCACCTGTGTGTGTGGTTGGCAAACGGTGATCGGCGACGATCGTGCCGGAGCGACGCTGCGCTGTGACGCGTGTGGGCGTGAGGTGTCCATTCCGCGGATCGAGGCGCCCGCTCCCCCGCCCACACCCGCGGCGGTCGAAACGCCCGACTCACCGGTGATCTTCGTCGACGCGCGTGTCTCGTCACGTACATCCTCCGGGCCGGCGGCACGGAGACGCGATATTCGACGGCTGGCGATCTCGCTCAGCCTGCTCGCCGCCCTGAGCAGTCTGCCGCTGGTGCTCGAGTCCTGGCCGGCGCGCGACCTGCACGTGCTGGTGGCCGCACCGTGGGCCGCCGCCGTCACGCTGCTCGGCTCGCTCCAGGTCGCGTACGCGGTCTATCTGTATCAACTCCCGGACGCTGGCGCGGCCCGGGTCGTATCGTTCTTCACGCTGGCGGCGGCGACCGCATATGCCGTCGTCGCCGGCATGGCGTGGTGGACGGCGCCGGATCATCCTCTGATGGCGTGGCTCGCCCTCGACCGCAACCTGTTTTCCGCGCGTCAGGAATCGCTGTGGTGTTTCCTGCTGAGTGTCCTGTTGGGGACCATGAGCTATGTCGCCGCGCGGCTGGCCAAGCCCTGACAGGACGGCGTCCTTCCGGTGAAATCGCAACCCGAAGCGTCAGTGCGGGCAGGTTCCGTCGAGTCCCTTCCTCGCGGACGCTTCGGGTTGCAGCCTGCGGCCCTGTCAGCGATCACAACGTACTGGGTCGGCACACGGATATGGCCGCGCCCGGAAGCGGCAGCGCGCGGTGCAGGCTGCGGAGCAGGTTCCAATCCAGTCGTCGGTCGCCGCGCCAGCAGCCTTTCTTGGGGACGATGACCACGTCGCCATCACGCAGAAACACGTCGGCCGTACCGCAAGTGCAGTTGCCCTGCAGTGCCGACCGCAGGTTCACGCACGTCGTCATGAGCCGCCAGTCTTCCGTGCGGCGGAAAATGACCACGTGTTGCGTCAGCCCGGTCGGGCACGCGCCACCGGCCATGGCCAGCGCCTGGAGGGCCGTCGTCGGGCCTGTCAGGCAGTAGCGACCGGCCCTGCGCACCTCGCCGGCCACGAACACGTAGCGGGGTGCGCGGGCCATCAGCCGCGGCGTGACTCCGACGCCATGCAGCAGGGTGGCGTAGCGCTGTTCAATTTCCTGCTGCAGCTCGTCCAGCGTCAGTCCGTGTGCGGGCACCGAGCCGATGGCGGGCAGCTGCACGGTGCCTTCGGGCGCGACACGGCACTGCAACGTCTGGCCGCCGCTGCCGTCCTGGCCGGCAATGGCGCTGCGCAGGTCTTCCCACGGCGCGTTCATCACCAGCGGCGTCACGGTGATCGAGGGCACTTTCTGGTAAGCTGCGTAGCCGGCTTCCAGTTCGTCACGCAGCTCCGTCACGGTGCGCCGCACCGCACGGACCTGGCCCAGCAGCGGCACGGTGATCATCCCGTCCGGCTGCACAGTGAGCTCGCGAGTCAGATTTGCGTCGGTGAGCGATTCCACGCGGACGCGATCCCCGATCTGCAGGCTGTACGGCTGCGGGCTCTCCGTGCGCATCAGCTGGTAGACAAACTCCAGCTGATCGTCGACTCGCAGCCGATACTCCGGTACGTCGACTGCTCGCGTCGGCCCGATGTACTCTCCCTGGTCGAACACCTGCCACGCGCCGGCACACGGCGGGCTGCTCTGACAGCCATTGCAGCTCGACTCCGCCTCCGGTTCGACGATCCCGGGCGGCGCGAGGGGCGTCGGCATCTCGCCGGCCGGCACCGGTCCGGGCGCAAGAGCCGATTGTTCGGCGTGCTGCGCGGCAACGATCTGTGACTGCTGCGCGGCGCGGCGGGCGAGTTCCAGTTGGCCGAGTCGTTCGTGCACGACGCTCAAGTTGTGCCATGTCTCAGGCGCCGGGCAGGTTGCAGCGCTGTGCAGCAACAGCCGTTGGGCCTCGTCCAGCTGCTGGAACCGCGCACACAAGACCCCCAGTTCGTTGGCGGCCAGCGCGTTGGCAGGGTCGATCAGCAATGCGGCGCGGTGCATCACGACGGCCTGCGGCAGATACGTCGTCTCGGGCTGGAACGTGGCACGGTCCATCTCGGCATACACGCGCCCCAGCAGGTACAGCACGCGCGACGAACCGGGCAGGTGCCCGCAGGACGCAGTCAGCTGCTGCTGGGCGTAATCCAGGTAGCACTGGCGCGCGGACGCTGGCGTGAGCTGATGCAGGGCCACCTCGCGCAGCACCGGCGTGCGATGGCCGTTGATGAATTGCTCCAACGGCAGTTCCGCGTCCAGGCTGGACACGTTCGGCACGAAATCCTGCGATTCGCGCAGCGCGCACAGGGCCCGCCGAAATGACTCTTCGTGCACGTGCGTTGCGCCGTGGCCGTCCAGCGCCTGCGCGAACGTGCGCAGCGACTGGAGCAGTTCTGCGCGGGCCGCATAGCAGGCACCCCGCGCTGCCAGCCGCTCGGCCCGCATCACACGGGGTGCCAGTTGCTGCTCGATTCGCTGCCACATCACCGCGTCGACGAGGGACGCACTGGTGGACTGACCGCCGCCGGGCGGGCTGGCGGGCAGCAGGACTGGCGCGTCGTCGGCGAGCGGCAACTCCCAGGTCGCACGCGGCTCGGCCGGCGCGGCGACCCCAGCCGGCGGCACCGCGGAAGACTCGGCCCCAAGCTCCGGCAACCGCCGCGCCATCGACGGCACATCGGCCTCCTCCGCCTCCTCCCAGATTTCCTCGACATCGAGCGGTGGCAGACGGCGCAGATCCGACCGCTGGTCCGGGCCCGCCTCGTCCGGCTCGTCCGCCGTCGGTTGCGTGTCGACCAACGGGGGAACGAGATCAAGGAAGTCGCTGTCCGCCGGGGCGCTGTCCGCCTTGGGAGCCGGCCCGTCTTCGATCGGGACCAGGCTGGCGTGCAGCGGCAGCATGCCCGGCTCCGCTGCGGGGATCCCGCCCGGTCCACCGCCGGATAGACCCGAGTCCGATGGGAGTCGGCGGGGCGCGTCGGCGTTCCCGACCGGACTCTGCTGCGCTTCGGGCAGGTTCATCTGTGGCGCCAGTCGCACCACGCCCTGGCTGCTCGACTCGGTGGGATGGCTCGTGTGTGGCGCCGTCGCCGGGAGCGCCACGTCCGGCAGTGGCGGAGGTGCAAACAGGCGTCCAGCCAGACGAGTGTCGGAAGGTGCGGCCGGCCGGGTAACCGCGGTACGGTGCGCCGGGTCGCCCGAACGCTGCACGCGCGGATGAAGTCCTGCGGCGTTCGAGGTGGGCGGTGTGTCCTGAGCCCCGGCTGAGTTGAGCACCAACAGCGCGGTGAGCGATGCAAGTACCGCAGCGAGCGAACGTGGCAAGCGATCCATCGACATCGTCCGTGACAAACAAGACTCCGACTGCGCGGCACGGATCCGGCCCATGCCTCGCTCAGTGTATCCGCTCATCGTCGCCCCGGTGGAGACGCAATCAACCAATTCGAATCGAAGATGTCGGACCCGGGCGCGGGCCTCTTCACAGCCGTCAAAGACGCTGTCAGCCGAACGTCACAACTGGCAGAATAGTCAGGGGTGGCAGCGACCCGTCCGCCCGCAAGATCGTCATGCGTGGAACGCAGCGTCCGACTGCCACAATCGCGCGGCACGGAGCAACCATCAGACGTGTTCCGGTTCCGGCGCGTTTGGGTGGCTGGGGACGAACGAAGTGAGCCCCCAGCGTTCGGCATTCCGGGAACTCGCTGCGCGCGACCCCGGCCACCCCAGGATTTGGCATTCCCGGAATCACGCAAGTCCACTTAGACGTGTTCCGGCTCCGGCGCGTTTGGGTGGCTGGGGACGAACGAAGTGAGCCCCCAGCGTTTGTCCCGTGCGATTCACGCCGGCTGACCGGAACAGGGTGTCCAACGCGTCCCGGGCCCGTTGCACGATGGCGTCGCGCGTCATGCCACGCAGACGCGAAGCGTGCGGATAGAGCGTCAACGGTCCGGCAAAGTCGTGTTCGGCCAGATGACGCAGGATCGCCGCGCAGTCAATCCCGCCACCTTCGCCGGGCAGCAAGCGGTCCTGGTCGGTCAGGCTGGCCAGGTCGGTGTCCGCCGGTGCGTCGGCGAACCGGACCGCGACGATCTG
>JALOQX010000521.1 GCA_025459265.1 Pirellulaceae bacterium
GATTGCATCCCAAGTGCTGCGGACTCGCCCTCAGCGGGAATTGCCGCGGGCGAATTCAGCACATTAATGATCATCAGCGCATCGAGCGGTGATATAAACCCATCTACGTTCACATCCAAAGGCGACCCGGCGTCGGCAGTATCCTCGACACGGACTGAGCCTTTGCTGTTCAGGTGATTGATGACCAGCAGGGCATCGGCGGGCGATAGGGCTCTGTCGTGATTCACGTCCAGGCGACTCAATGCGGGCAGTCGCCGCGTGGCGATGGGTAGCGTTGCCGCCATCAGTGTGGATGCGTGGTCGGCGGGCACATCGGCCAATGCGTCCTGCAGCCGCGGTGCCGGCGGGGGCAAGGTGTTCCGTCGCCGAGACAGACAGTCCAAACTCGGCGTCGTCACGGGGGGTGGCGTCGACGAACCAGCCATGTCCGGCTGCGGTGACATCGAGGAATATCCGCTTGTCGATGGTTTGCCCCAGCAACGCGTCAGCCAGATCGACCACCTCGACGCTGGCGGCACGCAACAACGCGGACTCGCCGCGCGACAAGCCCGTCGAGGTCCAGCGTGCGATCGCCTCGCTGCGTAGTGCGGACAGCGTGGCGGAAAACTCGCCCGGCGTCAATGCCGGAGCGCCCGCGCCGCGCCCATCCTCTGCTAGCAGCGGTGTTCCGACAATCACGATGTTGGTCGTCCGCGGTGTCGGTACTTGCTCGAACGCCTGGAACAACAACCGCTCCAACAGCTCAACCGAGGAAATGTGCACCTGCACGACCGCGCGCCCATCCGGTTGCACAATCCCCTGCGCTACGATCGTGGGGTCCAACATGCCCAGGGTGACGCCGAACTGCGACAAGTAGCGAGTGCCTGGCCGCACGCCCAACGCCAGATCCACGACCCCCTGGGGTGTCGCGCCGAGTACGGTGCAGGTATTGAGCCCCACGTGCAGTGGCGCGCAATCCAGCGAGAATCCTGCCACGACGTCATCGTTGCGAATCGTTCCCGTGACGGAAGCCGAGGTGATCGTGGCGCCGCCCGTGGCGTTCACAAGCACCACATTGAATGTCTCGTGTGGCTCGAGGGTGGCATCGCCGAGGACATGCACGGTGATCGTGTGCGACGTCTCGCCGGCGCTGAAAGTGACCTGCCCACCAGGAAGCAGCCCGCCGAAGTCAGAGGCGTCGGCCGGATTCGCACCTCCACCGGTGACCGTGAAGTCGACCGTGGTCGTGCCGCTCGTATCGCCGCCGCGCGAGACCGTGAACGTAAACGGAGTGAGTCCGTGGTTGCCTTCTGCCTGGTCCGCACTGGCCGCGGCGATGGACAACGTCGTATCGTTCGGTGGCGGTTCGCTAGTGACGCTCACCAACAGACTGTCGGAATTGCTGCCTCCGTCATTGTCGGTGACGATCACGCGGGCGACAAACTGGCCGCTGCGGGCATAGATGTGGCTCCCGGTCACGGCGCCCACCTTACTGCCGCCGCTGACCGCCGACTCGACCACGGCCGGCTCGAGCGTCCCATCACCCCAGTCGATCACGGCAGTGTGGGTATCAAGTGCCCCGGGGTCCTGGAACGAACCGCTGACCCGAGTGAATGTAAGCCTGCCGAAAGCGGCATCCACGACCTCGATCGTGAACGGACTCGGAAACTCGACCACATCTCCTTCCTGGACGGTCCGATCCGCGCCGACTTCAATCTGGGGCACCACATTGTTGACCGTGACGATCAGCGAATCCGCATGGGACGCTCCGTCATCGTCCATCACCGTTACGGTGACTGTGTAGACGCCTTCGTCCACGAAGATGTGGCTGGCGGTGGCGGTTCCGGCACCCGTGGTTTCCGAAATGCGTGCCGCTTCGGTTGGTGTTCCATCGCCCCAATCGACGCTGGCCGAATGGCTGTCCGCCCAACCCGGATCGGTGAAGGGAGCCACGACGCGAACGGTCCTGCCCTCGGTCGTTACCTGATCTGTCCCCGCGTCCACTGCGGGTGGCCGATTCTCCACCGCCAGGCTCAACGAATCTAATCCGGCCGCGCCCTGATTGTCCGTAACGGTTACGGAGACCACGTACACACCGTTGTCGGAGTAGACGTGGCTGGCCGACAGCGTGCCGGTACCCGCCGTTTCGGAGACGCTCACCTCCGCCGGTACCGTCCCATCGCCCCAATCGATGACTGCCACGTGGGTGTCGATGACCCCAGGATCCTGAAACGTCGCCGTCAGGTTCACCAAAGTCCCTTCGCTGGTCGCCTGATCAGCGCCGGTATTTACGATCGGCGGCAGGTTCTGCACCGCCACCTGAAAGGTGGCCGAGTCGATCGCGAGGTCGCGGTCGACCACGGTCACAGTGATCCAGTACTCACCGCTGTCGGCGTAAGCATGGTCGAGCGCGAACGTGGTTCCGATCGGCGCGAGCGGCTGCACACCGGTTCCATCCCCGTAATCCACCGTGGCGGTCCACGCGTCGGCGGGGCCGTCGGCATCAGAGAAGGAACCTGCTAGGGCCAGTGCGGTTCCCTCGGGGATCACGACGTCGCTGAGGAGGCTGACTGACGGTACGTCGTTCACGCTCTGGATCGCCAAGGAGACGGTGGCCGGAGCGGACTGCGAGCTGCCGTCGGTGACGCTGTAGAGGAAGCTATCCTGGCCGAAGTAATTCGCCGCAGGAGTATAGGTGAAGGAACCGTCCCCGTTCAGCGTCAGTGCACCATGAGCGGG
>JALOQX010000522.1 GCA_025459265.1 Pirellulaceae bacterium
ATCGGGCAGCCGATGAGCGTCTCCGAGGCAACTGCGGATGGCGCCCAGCGCGTCATCCACGGTGGCGCCCTCGGGCAACTCCAGCGAAGCCGGCAGCGTGTGGCTCGCGTGGTAGCTGTGCCCGAGGTAGGTGACTTGCAGCTTCACGAATGCCCCCGCGAACGTCAGCAGACAATGGGCTGGCCGCAGCAGCGACACAGCGGGTCGCGACGCAGTTCAACCTGATGGAACCGACCACGGAAACCATCATAGGTGACGAGTTGACCCCACAGCGGTTCCCCGGACTCGGCCAGAATCTTAATCGCTTCCAGGGCCGCCAGCGACCCCATGGCAGAGCTGATCGCGCCCACGACCGGAAACAGCTCCTCAAAGGGCGGCGTTGTGGGATAGACGCACCTCAGGCAGGCAGTACGATGGGGCTGCAGCACCATCAACGTCCCGGTCATGCCCCACTGGGCCGCGTCGATCAGCGGGACGCGCGCGGCTACTGCGGCGTTGTTCAACCGCAGCCGCTCGGCAAACGTCGGAGCGCACGTGATGACCAGTTGGCTGCGGCGGGCCAGCACACCGACTTCCTCATCGTCCGGTTCGCGCGGGATGACCTCGACCGTGACGAACCGGTTCATCGAGCGCAGATACTCGCCGAACTGTGCCGCGCGGGCCTGCCCGAGTCCTGATTCCGAGCCCAGGACCTGGCGATTGAGATCCGGCGATTCCAGAGTGCCGCCATGGGCGATGACGATCCGACCGACGCCGGCCATCGTCAACAGCAGCGCGGCAGGACCGCCGATACCGCCGGCACGTGTGATCAACACGGTCGCGTGTTTCAGCCGCGTCTGATCGGCGTGGGTGAGGACGCCGGGCCCGAGTTGCCGCGCATACCGCTCCAGTTCCTCCGCCGACAATTCCCCGGACCGGTCGGCTGGGTTCGGCGGTTCGGGCAATCGCGTCACACTCGTGCGTCCTTGGGTCGGCACTACCGCACCTGCGTCATTGCCGCAGAGTCCTCGCCCGGCGGCGTGTCCGATACAACGCGTTGGCAACCTGCCTCGGCCAAGGGCAGAATCGTGCGCGTCTGGAGCACGCCCCGACGCTCGACCAGCAGTTCCAGCGGTTGCGTGGCGTGGGTCACGATCTGGCCGAATTCCCGCGCGCTGGCCAACGCCTGCCCGTCCGCGGCATACACGCGGTCCAGCGGCGCAAGTCCCGCCTGATCGGCGGCGGACCCAGGCACAACCCGGGTGAGCATGATTGCCGACGATTCGGCCGCGTCTTCGTCCCACGCGATCCCGACTCGGACCGGTTCCCCACGCAGTGTGAGGGGCACAGCCTGCGGTTCCGGATCGCCGGGCCGCAGAATCACGACCTCCGTGGACTGCGGCGCGGCCAGCACCAGCAGCTGGAACTGGCCGCCATCGGACACGTCGCAGCCGTTGAATCGAATCACACGGTCGCCGATCCGCAACCCCGCTTGCTCCGCCGGCGAATCCGCCGCGACGCGCGTGACGGCCAGTCCCGGTGCGGCGTCGGGAGTTCCCCAGGAAAGACCCAGTCGCGGGGGTGCCGGCGCCATGGCACGTTCGAACTCCGACTGAGCCACGTTGGTTTCGAGTCGCGATTCTTCGCGAAACGCCGGCATCGTGTCAACTTCCGCCAGCTCGTAGGCCAGGCAGAACATGAGCTGCGCCAGCGACTGCGTCCCGTCGCGATTGATCCGTTCGGCATCGTCACTCGGGCGATGATAGTCCTTATGCAAGCCGGTGTGCAGCATCAGAATCGGGATGCCGCGTTCGTAGAACGAGTAGTGGTCGCTGTCCGCGTTGACGCCCCACTTGAAGTCCAGGTCCAGCCCAAATTCAGTGTTGTGCTGACTCAGCAGCCGCCGCAACCCGGCAGCTGAGCGGGAACCGTACACTTCGACGCGGCGGTCGTGCAGGCGTCCGATCATGTCGGCGTTGAAAGCGAACACGACGCGGTCCAGCGGCACGGTGGGGGCGGATGTCCAGTGTTTCGAGCCCAGCAGCCCTTTCTCTTCGCCGTCCCAGAACGCAAATAGAATCGACCGACGGGGTGGTTCCGGCAGCGTGGTGAACGCCTGCACGAGTTCCAGCACACCCGCCGTGCCGCTGGCATTGTCGTCCGCCCCGTTGTGAATCTGCCCGGTCGGCCCGAAGCTGTTGCGCGCCGTCCCGCGCCCGACGTGGTCGTAATGCGCACCGATCACGATCACTTCGTGACGCAGTTTGGGGTCGGCGCCCGGGATCATGCCGAGAATGTTGCGATAGCCCGCGCCGAACGACTGCACGTACGTGCCGTCCTCGCCCGCCGGCTCGAGTTGCTGGTCTTCGAGCACCTGCAGCAGGTACCCCCCCGCCGCCCGGCCACCCGAACTGCCCGCCTCGCGGCCTTCGAACCGATCGTCCGCCAGGATCTCCACATGGTGTCCCAGCTCGGAAGCCGTGATGGAATGAAAGGCCGCATGGAACGCGGCCACGTCCACTGCACCGGCGGGCGCGACCGCCAGCACCACCGCCAGAGGGATCCC
>JALOQX010000523.1 GCA_025459265.1 Pirellulaceae bacterium
CCTTCGGTGAACCACGTGTGCTTGCGCAATAGTGCCTCGAATGCGGCCATGCGCTCGAGATGACCCTGATCCTGAGGCGACGCGGGACGCGCGGGACTCAATCGGCCGTAGCCATCGTTGTGCAGATCCAGTGCCAGGTCAGGACGACGGCCCGCCGCGATCATCCCGGCCAGCCACGTTTCCAGGGCGTGATTCTCCGGTGCGAGTTGTGAGTCGGCAGGCTGATCCCAGTCGCGATTGAGATCCTTGCCCGCCAGGTTGAACCGCGTCATCCCGCGGGCGACACCGTCCTTGTTGGCCATCGGCAGCACCCACAGGCAATATCGCTGGCGGAATGCGCGTGCCTCGGGAGCGTCCTGCAACAAGCGGTTGACCAGCCCCTGGACGACCCAGTTGCCAGCCGACTCCCAGGGATGTGCCCGCGCCCGCAGAAAGACATGGTACTGAGCGGCCGGATCGCCGGCCCGCACAATTTCCAGCGGGCGGCCTTCCACCGTCTGGCCGATCGGCGAGATGGCGGCGTGCGGGTGACAGGCGATCGACGCCAGCCACCTGTCGAGGTCCGACAGGCGGTAGGGCTCGATTCGGGCCACATACAGCTGCGGTCCGGGCATTTCCACGTCCAGCGCCACGCGCGCACCCGCGATCGCGCGCGTGGCCACCGACTGCCAGGTGACGCCGTCCGGCGAGATGGCGAGGGACTTGAGCTCAGCCGCCACCGAAGCGGGCCTGCCGTTGTAGATGTTCTCCAGGTTCTGGAGCTCGATCGTCAGCTTCGTGCCGGGCTCGGCATCCACGCGGAGGTGGATGTGTCCGGCCGCGCGATTCGGCGAGTCGCGTTCGTGGTCGTACCGAAGCTGCACCTGGATCGTTCCGTCCGGGCCGAAGTCATACCAGACGGGCGAGGCGTTCTCGAAGTCGCAGGCAAGGTAATGGAATCCGGCCGGCGCGCGCATCACGTCGTGCGTCACCGGTTCGGGCTGGGAGAGGGGCCGGTGCCGCGGCACCATGGCGCGGAAATCGCCCAGGTTGTAGGGCCCGATGTAGGGTCGACTCAAATCGACTTCCGCCACGGCCACCGTGCCCCAGGCATCGGCCTGCGCAATTGGTTTGCCGGTCTGGTCAAACACGGCTGAGAGCATCCAGCCGTGCTGCGGCTCCGAGAACGTGCTGCTGACCAGATAGACGCGGTTCTCACAGGCGCGGGCCTGGGCCAGCAGCGGATTGCAGCCCCACACCGGCCAGGCGATGATCTCCGCACCGCGGTTGGACAGTTCGCGCGCCACTTCCGGAAAGAAGCCGTCGTAGCAGATCATCAGGCCGACCTTGCCCAGCTGCGTGTCGAACACCGGATATTCGGTGCCGGGCGCGACTCCGGACTCCACTTCCGAATGCGGCAGGCACACCTTGCGATACTTGCCGATCAGATTGCCATCCGGACCGATCAGCACGGCGGTGTTGTAAATCAGGTGCTCTTCTCGTTCGTGCAGGCTCAGCACGACGTGCAGACGGTGCTGGCTGGCAAGTTCCCCGAAGTAGGCGGTCGTCGGGCCCGGTATCGGCTCAGCCGTGTCCTGGAGCTTCTTGCTCACCCCCACGGCAGTGATCGTCTCGCCCAGGACCACGAGGTCGGCGCGCTGCGCCGCGGCTTCTGCCAGCAGCGGCGCGAACTCCTCGCAGTTCTCTCGAGGCGACTTGCCGGTAGGTCGGTAGTGCACCGCGGCGAGCCGCACGGTGCGCGGAGGAGGCGGTTCGGTCTTTGCGAATTCGACGTCACTCCATTCGATGCGTCCGTGAGGGGCCCACTGCAGATGCAGCTCGACGACCGCGCACGTGGCCCGGGTTGGAACCCGGTAGATGCCCGAGACCGTGGTCCAGCCTTGCGCATCGGTTTCGCCATCGACCGGGAATTCCGGTTCGGCGTTCGGTACGTGACCCAGTTCCTTGGCCTGGCGCTCCGGCACATCGGCCGGCACCAGGTGTCCCGCATCATCCTGCCAGCGCACACGCACCAGCGCGCTGCGGCGCGGCACCACGACGTTGTCCGCCTTGCGGACCGCCTGAAACCGGTAGTAGTCACCGCCACGCACCGGAAACGACTTCTCGAACCATCCGTCGAGTCCGTCGCGGTGGTCGTGCGCGATCACCCAGCTTCCCGTGCCCTTTGGTCCGCCCTGCGGCTCAAAAGAAAGCGCGGGACGTATTTCGTCGCGCGGCGAAATCGCCCGCCAGCCTTCGGGCGGCTCGTCTGCACTGCACGCCGGGGCGAGGAAGAAGGAACAGGTCACGGTGACGGCAGTCATGAGTCGCATGGTTCAGTTCCCTTTCGCATCTATTGTGAGCGAGGCGAGCGGCGAGGAAAAGCAGGACTCGGAACACACGGCACGTCAGCGCACCGCACACAGGGACGTGCGTGATGCCGCGACTCTCCGGGTGGCTGGGGACGAACCGATTGAGCCCCCAGCGTTGCAGAAGGCTTCACGCCGGACAAATTGCGACCGAGGGCCGGCACAGGGTACAATCACGGTCAACGAGCACGTCACAC
>JALOQX010000524.1 GCA_025459265.1 Pirellulaceae bacterium
TGCCCCGGTCGGAACCGGTTCAACGTCCCATGACAGCCACTTCGGTCGGCAAGCGGGAGATCAGGGCCGCGTTGGCGTTCAGCATCAGGTCCTGGTCCAGCGTCAAAGCGGCATTGGCGCCTTCGGCGACGGCCGCGCGCAGATTGCGGACCTGCCGGCAGTCGCCGATGCAGACGGCGCGGATGCCGGCTTCCAGCAGCGGAACGTACAGCCCGTCGTCGGGTTCCAGCTTTGCCAACACGACGTTGTCCACCTGCAGCGTGGACTTGCGGAACGCCTGATCCAGCAGCGAAATCTCCCCGCCGGCTGCGATCCCGGTCACGGTGGTACGGGGAATCACGGTCACGGCGTGCGCAAAGGGGTTGCCTTTTAACCCCTCGCCGTTGCCGCCGGCAAAGCGTTTGAACATCACGTCGCGATGGCAGGGCTCCATCCACGCAGCGAACTCGGCCGCTTCGGTGACCACGTAGACCTTCTTTCCCTCGAACGCCAGCTTTTCGGCTGCGTCGGCCGCTCCGAAATGATCGCCCCAAACCAAGACCGTCTGGCCGCAGTCGGTCGGCGCGGGCTTGCTCGTGTCGTAGAATTCGCACCGCTCGGAGCGGCACCGCAGCAGGTCTTCGAACGTCGTCACCAACGGCAAGCCGATGCCCGGCACGTCGGGCCTCAGGAATCTTGACCCAGTGGCCAGGATCACGGCGTCGAACGGGCGCAGTTGCTCGATCCCGACCGTGGCCCGAAGCTGCACGGCGACGTTCAGTTTCTGTATTTGATAGCGGAGCCAGTCGGCGTACCAACGCATCTTGTGCTTGCCCGGAACGCTGCAACACGACAGGATCGCGCCGCCCAATTCGCCGGTCTTTTCCAAGACCGTCACCTGATGACCGCGGAGCGAGGCGATGCGGGCCGCTTCCATCCCGCCGGGACCGCCACCCACAACGGCGACGCGCAGCGCCGTCCGGGCCGGCTCCAGATCGATGAACCGCTCGTCGCCCACCGCCGGATTGATCGTACATCGCATGTGCCGCTTGACCATCAGCGATTCCTGCCAGCAGCCCACCAGGCAGGAGATGCACTTGCGGATCTCCTGCGGCTGGCGCGCCAGCGCCTTGTTCGCCCAGTACGGATCGGCGATCAACTGCCGCGACATGCCCACCAGATCCGCCTTGCCCTCGGCCAGGATGCGTTCGCAATACTCGGGATCCCGCAACGTGTGGCTGGTGATCACCGGGATCTTGACGTGCCGCTTGACTTCCTCGGCCGCGTAGGTGTTCCAGCCTTGAGGATAGTACATGGGGTCCATCACGGCCGCCGGGGCCTCGAAGATCCCCGCGCTGATATCGACAAACGCGACGCCTCGCTCTTCGAGCATCCGGGCGACCTGGACCGTCTCGTCCAACTCGCGGCCGCCCGGCACCCACTCGACGCCCGAATACCGGACGCCGACCGGAAAGTCGCGTCCGCACTTGCGCTGGATGCGGGCGACGATCTCCAGCAGGAACCGCATCCGGCCCAAGAAGCTGCCGCCGAAACGGTCGTGCCGCTTGTTCACATAGGGACTCATGAACTGGGCGATCAGGTATCCGTGGGCGCCGTGCAGTTCGACGCAGTCGAAACCGGCCTGCTGGACGCGCCACGCGCCTTCGGCGAACTTCTCGACCAGCTCGTAGATCTCCTCGACCGTCATCGCGCGGATCGACTTGCCCCTGGCCAGCTCCTCGGCGTACACGACTTCGTGGCCGGCCGAACCGGGAATGTCGATCACCTGATCGCTGGCGGATAACAGGTTCTTGCGAGGCCAGGCGGCTTGACGGCCGGGCGCCTGGATCTGGACTGCACAGCGGGCGCCATGGCGATGCATGGCTTCGGCCAATTCGGCCAATCCGGGGATCAGCGGGTCCTCGTCGACACACACGCACGTGACCGTCGGCCGGCCCGTCGCTTTGTCCGGGGACGAGGCTCCGACGATGATCAGCCCGCAGCCGCCCTTGGCGATCTCCTCGTGATAACGGATCACCCGCTCGTTCACCGAGCCGTCCGCATTGGCCGAGCTGATGTCGGTGGGTACGTGACAGACCCGGTTGAGGACCTCGAAATTGCCGATCCGCAACGGACGGAACAGATGGGGATAGTCGGGATGAAGCATGGGAAACTCCTGTAGAAAATGAGTTGAGACAACTGGGACAGGCAACTTCGCAACCACCGATTTTCCAAGTTCGACGCGGCTCCTGCTCGGAGCCAGTCCCATTCTCTCACAGCCTCGCCGTACAAAGCAATTCCCTAGTCCCCATCCTACCCGTGCCTATTCACCGTAGGGTGTGTGGAGTACGGTTGCTTCGCCGGTGGTGTGTTCCGCAAGCCGTGGCCCTGGTGACAGAGTATACTGACAGAATCGAGTGATTACCGTACGTAACACACCAGCGGACAACGGCTTGCTGCACACACCCTACATTCGTCGTGAATAATCCGGGATGGTGCCTCCGTTCAAGATGTAGAAGCGGTACGCCCAAACGGGTCGGTGGGACGGAGGTGAGAGGTGA
>JALOQX010000525.1 GCA_025459265.1 Pirellulaceae bacterium
ATTGAGGCCCCGCGGCGTGTCTGTCACCTCGCGCAATTGCGCCCCGGGAGGAGTCGGGACCTGGGTTCCGTTTTGCAGGAAATGGGTAGTTGCGATGTTGAATCTGAAACGAGCAGCGCAGTTTCTAAGGGTGTTGGCAGTCGTGCTGGCGGTGCTGGTTGGCGGCTGCACCAAGCGTGACTACGGCGTGGAGACGTTTCCGGTGACGGGGGTGGTTTGCATTGATGGAAGCCCCACCGGCCAGGTTTCCGTGACGCTGCACCGGGTTGGCGGCATGGATAGGTCCAACCCCACGGTATCGGCGACGGTCACGAAGGACGATGGCTCCTTTGCCGTTTCCACGTTTGAACACGGGGATGGCGTACCAGCCGGCGACTATGTGGCCACGTTCACGTGGGCCGAGTTTAACGCGATTACGCGGTCCCGAGGGGCGGATAAACTGGGTGGCAAGTACGACAAACCGGAGCAGTCCGCGTTCAAAGTGACCGTGGCGTCGGGCGTCGTGAACGACATGGGGCGCATTGAGCTAACGACCAAGTGAGCTGGCAGCGGCCCTGGGGCCGGTTGCCAAGGCCGGGAGTCCGCGGACCTGTGTGGTTGCCGCGAGTTGCCCGGCCTTTTTGTTTTTCCCGGCCTTCCGGCTCTTCCAGCACGTCAACGCACGAGCGGCCGCTGGCGGCTCCAGGGACGTGTAAAGCCCCGTCCGCCCGAAATCCCGCCCAACGTCGACGTTCAGTCACGTCAGCGCGAGCACATTCCGATACTCTTCTTAAGGACTTTACTCATCTGATCCGGGCCGGTGTCCTCGACGCTGGCCATTCACTTCTACTCCACATACTGGCGAGAGACTCCCATGAAATGCGCATGGCCGGTCATTGCTTGGAGTTTGGTCGGGATGGTGATGCTCCCGATGTCCGCCGTCCAGGCCCAACGTGTTGTTCCCGGAACGGGTACGTTGATCGACTACGTGGGCGACGACTTCGAGGATGCAGAATGGAGTTTCGTGCGGCAAGGGCTCAAGAGTTCCGACGAAAACGACAAGCAGTCGCGGTATCCGCTCGGGTACTCGGCCAATCGACGCTGGTTTGAAGGCCCGGAGCGCGGGTATCCGGACCAGCTGAAGGTGATTGCGGCTCCAGGGGGCGGGTTGTCGGGCAGCCAGTACGCGCTGCAGATCGCCACGTTGCACTCACGCCTGGGGGGCAGCATCCCCATCTCCGAGGTTCCGAACTGTGTCGTCCGCGTGTACTTGCCGCCGGCCGAACGCTGGGAGCAACGTACGGGGCCGCATTTCGGGTTCCGCCTGGGCGTGACGACGACCACGCACACGGCCAGTACGGGGCTGTTTTCGCGCGGCAGCGAGGCGACATCCGAACCGTACTGGCCCGGCATGTGGATCCACTTCCGCAAGGAGTCGGACCGCCAAGGGGAGCAGCAAGATGCCGCCTTCATCAAGGTCCGGGGCGACCAGCGCGGCCGCGACTTCCATGTCCTGAACATCCCCGAATCGCAGTTCGGCTGGTGGACACTCGGCATGAGTATCACGCCGGATGGCATGGTCCATTACTATGCGCGTCCCGGTGTTGATCCACTCACCACGGCCGATCACCTGACATCTCAGTACCCGTACAGCTTCCGCGCGGAACGCTTCCGTACATTCTTCTTCAATATCTGCAATCGCAACGATGGGCACACCTGGTCCACGCCATTTGTGATCGACGATCCGCAGCTGTATCTGGTGCACGCGTCGCGTGTCACGTCCATTGTGCAGCGCAAGCAACAGCAGCAAGAGCGTCACGCCAGCGCCAAGCACGGTGCGACCGGCTCGAACCGCAAGTGAACGGCGCGGCACGTGGACGCGCGTCCGCCGCACGTCGCCCTTCCCGCAACACGGGGGAATGTCACGGCACCGCGTCGCCGTCGGGCACGTGCAGGCCACGCAGTCGCCGCGCCTGCTGCTGGCAGTCCAGGATGCGGCGGTGGACCTCGGCGATCAGGGCGTCGTCATCGAGTTGTTCGATTTCCGCGAGGGGAATCACGGGCCCGAAGCAGGTGCACAGTTTCGTCAGTCGGGGCAGTCGCCGCGAGCGTGGCCAGGCATCGTAGGCTCCGTCGACGCCTGCCGGCAGGATGGGCACGCGGCCGCGCCGCGCCAAGGCACAGAACCCCGGCTTGAGCGCGGCGACCTGCCCGTCGACGGTCCGCGTCCCCTCCGGAAAGACCAGCACCATTTCGCCGCGTCTGAGTCGGCGGAGCGTCTCCTTAATTCCGCTCACACCCAGCCCGTCGCGGTCGATGGCAATGGCCTCGAGGTAGCGGATGAGGGGCCCGAACACCAATACCCGGAAGAGCGTCTCGCGCGCCAGAAAATTGATCTGGTGGCGGAAGCAGATGCCGACCAGCACCGGGTCGAAGTAGCTCTGGTGATTCGAGCAGATCAGGGCTCCGGTGCCCTGGGGCAGATGTTCGCGACCACGCCACTGGAACCGGAAAAAGACCACGGCGATGAGCCAGAAGGCGTTCTTGAAGCATTGGTAACCGGCCGTTTTCCAGAAAGGTCGTTTCATGGCTGAGCTTGCGGCAGGTAGGCACGTACGAGCGATTCGAGCTGGTCGACGACCTGGTCGAGCGTCATCCCGTCGGTCGGCACAATCCGGGCATCCGGGGCGGGCGCAAGCGCGCCGACGGCGCGGGTCTGATCACGCTGGTCGCGCTGCTCCTGTTGGGCGAGCACATCCGCCAGCGTCACGGGTTGTCCGCGGGCGGCCAGTTCGGCTTGCCGCCGGCGCGCACGCTCGGCGGGCGACGCGGTCAGAAAGAACTTGCACGCCGCGTCCGGGAAGGCCACCGTTCCCTGGTCGCGTCCTTCGGTCACGATGTCCTGGCCGCAGGCGAGGCGGCGCTGCAGGTCGACCAGGTGAGCGCGGGCCCGTACGTTGTCGGCCACGTGGCGCGTGACGGCCGTCACTTCGGGACTCCGAATGGATTCGGTCACGTCCTGGTCGCCGACCAGGACGCGCTGGCCGTCGAATGTCAGGGGCAAGCGCGCGGCCAGGTCCTCGATCGCGTGATCATCATCCCAGGAAATCGCCCGGCGGGTGGCGGCCCAGGCCACCGCTCGATACATCGCTCCGGTATCGAGGAAGCGAAAACCGAGCCGGGCAGCCAGGCGGCGCGCCACGGAGCTCTTCCCGGCCCCGGCCGGCCCGTCAATCGTCACGATCATGATCCACGTCGCTCCTGCGCCCGACGCAACGCTACCACCGCACTTCCAGGTCCAGCCACTCGTGGGCTCCCACGTCCATCTCGACAGCGCCGTCACGCACCGGACACATGCCCAAGGCGCGGCCGGCGAAATCCACGCGATGGGCCGCGCTGATCGGGCGAAACGCGCGCAGGGTGGCGTGGACGGCGCGTCCGGCCGTCTCCAGTAACCGGACACGAAACCCGTCGACGCGGCCCGCCTCGGCCAACACGCTCCAGGACGTCGCCGCCAGGCTGCGACGATCGAGGTGGAACAGCCACCCGTGCCCGGGACCCGTGGGACGGACCGCGACGTCCGGCACCATCGCCGGCGGTGTAAGCCATGACAAAGCCGCGTGCAGTGGGGAACGCAC
>JALOQX010000240.1 GCA_025459265.1 Pirellulaceae bacterium
CTGGGCGGTCATCCGGATATCAAGACGCCCCACATCGATCGGCTTGGCGAGCGCGGGATGCTGTTTACCAACGGTCACGTCACCGCGCCGGTGTGCAATCCTTCCCGCGTCTCGACGCTGACCGGCAAGCTGCCCAGCAGCACGGGCATCTACGACAACAGCGTCCGCTGGCACGAAGTGCTGCCTCACCTGGTCACCATCCCCCAGCATTTTCAGGCGCACGGCTACCATGTCGTCGGTGGCGGCAAGGTGCATCACCACACGCCCGGCAACAACCGGCTGAGCGACTGGCACGAGTATTTCAACCAGGTGTTTGACAGCCCTGCGCAGGTCCATTTGTGGAGCGGTGGTCGTCCGGCTGATTTCCGATGGCCGCCCGGCTTCCCGCTAAACGAAATTCCCGCCGTCGCAGCGCTCTCTCGGCCGCCCCAGAACGCGCAGGAATTCGATTGGGGCCCGTTCGACCGGGACGACCTCCAGATGGGCGACGGCCAGATGGTGGCCTGGGCCCAGAAGGTGCTGGCCGCTCCACACGACAAGCCGCTGTTTCTGGCGGCCGGCATCTACATGCCCCATCTGCCCTGGTACGCGCCGCGCCAGTACTTCGACATGTACCGGCCGGAAACGGTCACGCCGCCGCCGATCAAGGAAAACGATCTGGACGACGTCCCCGCTGGCGGGCAACGAATGGCAGCCGAGCGGCGTGGCGACCTGGAACTGATCCGTCGCGAGGGCCAGTACGAGAAGGTGCTGCAGGCGTATCTGGCCTGTATCAGCTTCGCCGACTCGCTGGTCGGCCGCCTGCTGGATGCCCTGGACGCCAGCCCCGCGGCGGACAACACGATCGTGGTGCTCTGGTCGGACCACGGCTGGCACTTCGGCGAAAAGGACCACCTGCACAAGTTCACCCTGTGGGAACGCTCGACACGCATCCCGCTGATCATCGCCGCACCCGGCGTGACGGAGCCGGGCACGCGCACCGATCAACCGGCCAGCACCCTCGATCTCTTCCCGACGCTCAACCAGTTGTGCGGTCTGCCCCCCGTGCCCGATCTGGACGGGATCAGTCTCGTCCCGCTGTTGCGGGACCCGCAGCACGTGCGGGAGCGTCCCGCGCTGACCACGCACGGACCGGGCAACCACGCCGCACGCAGTGGCCGGTGGCGCTTTATCCGCTATGCGGATGGTGGCGAGGAACTGTACGATCATCGGCACGATCCGCACGAGTGGACCAATCTGGCCGACAGGCCGGAGTATGCGTCCGTGAAGGCGGACCTGGCCATGTGGCTGCCGAAGACGGACGCGCCCAGTGTGTCACCTGGGGAGAAGCGGAAGCGGAAGCCCCAGACGGAATGAGAAGACGAACATGAAGGTAAATGTGATTGCGGGGCTGGGCACGCTGCTGGCGGCTGTGACCGCCAGCTCGGCGGACGATATCGCGTACGAGGGGGACGTCACCGAGATCCGAGTCGTCCGGCGACTGGAACAGTATCCCTATGCGTGGAGGATCTGGCAGCCCTTTATCCTCCAGGGAGACCGCAGGCGAGATCTCTTGGTGGCGTTCGGTGTCCAGGTGAACGGGAAGAACGACATGGGAGACATCCTGGTCAGTCTGTCCCAGGATGACGGAGACACGTGGCAGGAGCCGGTGGCGGTGTTCGATCATCACCAGCGTCAGGGCGCCATCCGCTTCGCCTATGCCAACCCTGTGCTGTACCGCGCGCCGGGCCAGGACGTCATCTGGTGCTTCGCCATGCGCTGCCCCCTGGTGAACCGCAACAGCGAAGAATCTCAATTGGTCGGCGCCTTCACCGCGGACGGCGGGCGCTCCTGGACGCCGGTCGAGATGGCCATGCACTACGCCGGCCCCTTGATCCTCAACGCGGGCGTGGTCGAGACCGAGATCGAGGGTCGCAAGCGGTACCTGCTGCCCGCTCACCGCAACACGCTGCAAAAAGACCCGCGCGGCTCGCGCGACCATTTCATTCTGAGCAGCAGCAGTCTGTTGGAATGGCAACTGGAAGCGTTCATTCCTCAGCCGACCGCGCCCCGGGTCTTCCTGCATGAGGGGAACATCGCCCCTGGCGATGCGTCTGGCGAACTGAAGATCGTGATGCGGACGGCCGACTACGACGACGATCGACTGACCACCGATCCGCCCCGCGCCTATTCCAGCGTCAGTCGGGATGGCGGCCGCACCTGGAGTATGCCCGAGGAGGAACCCGCTTTGCACAACGCCAAATCCAAGGGGTTCTTCGGCCGAGCGCGGGACGGCACGCACATCTACGTGTACAACGACGGACCACCGCAGCGGGATACGTCCTGGCCA
The DNA here is from genome assembly GCA_025459265.1 of Pirellulaceae bacterium. Classification (GTDB taxonomy): domain Bacteria; phylum Planctomycetota; class Planctomycetia; order Pirellulales; family Pirellulaceae; genus JAAYDI01. The sequence continues at coordinate 2,330 of JALOQX010000240.1, forward strand.
GGCTTCCCGCACGGCGGGCGCACGTCCCTGCGTTACAAGATCAAGCCGCCCGGCGGCTCGTGGAGCGCGGAGAAGACCTTCTTCCACGCGGGCATCAAGAACTCCTACCCGACGCTGGTCGAGGTAGCTCCGGGCGATTTCCGCGCCGTCTGGGACAGCGGCACGGCCGATACGCCACGCACTCACATTCGTTTCGGAAAGCTCAAGCTTCCTCGATGAACGCCCCCCACTTACGTCAACGACTGCTCGCCGGTGAGCCGGTCTTCGGTACCTTGATCGTCTCGCCGTCGCCGAGTTGGCCCGACGCGGTGTCCCGCTGCGGGCTGGATTTCGTGTTTATCGACACCGAGCATGTCGCGCTGGACCGGACCCAATGGAGCTGGATGTGCCGGACCTATTCGGCACTCGGCCTGCCACCACTGGTGCGGATCCCTTCAGCCGATCCGTGCGCGGCCACGATGGTGCTGGACGGCGGTGCGGCCGGGGTCGTCGCGCCGTACGTCGAGACGGCCCGGCAGGTGCAGGCCCTGCGCGGCGCGGTGAGATTTCGACCGATCAAAGGACAGCGGCTTGACCAGATCCTCGACGCGGCTCCCGTCGAACCAGAACTCGACGCGTACCTGCAGCACAACGCGGGCGATCGGATGCTGATTGTCAACATCGAGAGCGTTCCCGCCATCAACGCCCTGGACGAAATCGTGGCCGTGCCGGGCCTGGACGCGGTACTGGTCGGCCCGCACGATCTCTCCTGCAGTCTCGGCTTGCCCGAACGTTACGACCATCCCGCCTTCCTGGCCGCGTGTGAAGCTGTGTTTCGCAAGGCACGCGCCGCCGGCGTGGGCGCCGGAATCCATTTCTGGGGCGGAGTCGAGCAGCAGGTACGGTTCCTCCAGATGGGCGCTAACCTGCTGATCCACAGCGCGGACATCATCCTGTTCCAGAAACATCTCCAATCGGAGCTCGAATCGATCAGACAAGCCGCCGGATTGCGGCTGGAGAACCACGCTGGCCGGAGAGAGTTGAGTATCTAGCCTGCCAGGAGGTCCCGAGGACGCGCCACCGCCCTGGGCGCCGCCAACAAGCAAGACGAACACAAAAGGTTGTCCATCCATGAAACACACACTGCCCTGCGACTGTCTTCGGCGCATGACGCGCCTGCTGCTGGTCGGCCTGCCGCTGGTCCTGCCCACCATGTTGCCCGCGACTGATACGCCACCGGCTGCTCGACCCAACGTGCTGCTGATCGCGATCGACGATTTGCGTCCGTCACTGGGCTGCTACGGCGATCCGGTGGTCCAATCGCCGAACATCGACCGGCTGGCCCGCAGCTCAAGACTGTTTCAACGCGCTTACATCCAACAGGCCGTGTGCGGCCCGTCGCGGGCGTCCTTGCTGACCGGCCGCTTGCCGGACAATACCCGGGTCTGGCACAATCGCCACCTGTTCCGCGACACGCTGCCCGACGCGGTAACATTGCCGCAGCTGTTCCAGAACAACGGCTATCACACACAGGGGCTGGGAAAGGTGTTCAGCGGCAGAGAACGCGAGGAGGATCCGCGATCGTGGTCGGTGCCCAGCATGGTGCGCGGCCAGGGGTGGCGGAATTACGCCTTGCGGGAAAACAACACGAGAACGGGCAAGGGTGCTGCCTTCGAAGCAGCCGACGTGGGGGACGACGGGTACGCGGACGGCAAGCTGGCTGATGTGGCGATCCAGACCTTGCAGGATCTCCAGCGGCAATCGCGGCCGTTCTTTCTGGCCGTCGGCTTCTCCAAACCGCATCTGCCCTTCAATGCGCCGAAGAAGTACTGGAATCTGTACGATCCTGACGTCTTCGCGCCGGAAACACCTTTCGCCCCGATCAAGGGCGCGCCGAACATTGCCTTCCACACTCACCGCGAACTGGGCGGCTATCAAGATATTCCCGACGATGAACGCGTATCCGCCGACCAGGCGCGCAGGCTGCGGCACGGCTACTACGCCTGTGTCAGCTACGTTGACGCCCAAGTGGGCAGGCTCCTGGAGACGCTGGAGAGACTGGGACTGCGCGACAACACGATCGTCGTCCTGTGGGGCGATCATGGATTCGCGCTGGGCGAAGAAGGCCGCTGGTGCAAAGGCACCAATTTCGAACTCGATACCCGCGTACCGTTGCTGATCAGCATTCCGGATCTGGCGGAACCCGGAGTCCCCACGCTGTCGCTGGTGGAAGCCGTGGATATCTATCCTACCCTCGCCGCGCTGGCCGGGTTGACCCCCCCCGCGGAACTCGATGGGCGCAGCCTGGTGCCGCTGCTGAAAGACCCGGCGGCGCAGATCCACGATTGCGCACTGAGCCAGTTTTCCCGGCCGTGGCAACGCGACGGACAGGATTTCATGGGCTACTCGATCCGGACCCAAACACACCGGTATACACGCTGGGTCCAGTGGCCGTCGCGACAAACCGTGGCCGAGGAACTGTACGACTACGAATCGCCCGACGCCAGCGTGAGCGGCGGCGCGCTGTTGGTCGCTCGCGAAAACGTACTCGACAACCCAACCTACGCCGAAACCCGCGACCACTTGCGAATGAAAATGGACGAAGTGTTCCGTACGCGTCTGGATTAGACGTGACCTTCGTTCCCCGAGAGTGCGTGCTCTCGCGCAGGGCAAGACGACCCGGATTTCCTGTCAGCGTCTGAGACGCGCTGTCGAGCCAGACCGCACGAAGGACACGATCGTGACACGGCTTCTGATTCTCACCGCTTGGGTGCTCGCTTTGCCGCACGTGCTGTTGTCGGCCGAGCCACGACGGAACAACATCGTGCTGTTCCTGATCGACGACCTGGGTTGGATGGACCTGGGCTGCCAGGGGAGCACGTACTACCGGACACCCCACATCGATCGGCTGGCCGCCGAGGGGGTGCGATTCACGGACGCCTACGCCTCCTGTGCGGTCTGTACGCCGACGCGAGCTGCGATCCTGACCGGGAAATGCCCCGCGCGCCTGCTGATGACCAATTGGACACCGGACGGGCGTTGGAACCCGCAGGCCCGCTTCCGCGAAGCTCGGTTCTTGCGTGCCCTGCCGTTGGAGGAAATCACGATCGCCGAGGCGTTGCGCGAGGCCGGCTACCGCACCGCGAGTATCGGCAAGTGGCATCTGGGCGGACCGCCGTTCTCGCTGCCCGAACATCATGGTTTCGACATCAACATCGCAGGAAACGCGCACGGGGCGCCGGGCGATTACTTCTATCCTTACCAAGGCGACTGGTTGATTCCCACCACGGGACTCCGCGCCCGGTGGAATGTGTTGCCGGACGGCCAAGCGGGCGAGTATCTCACGGATCGCCTGACCGACGAGGCGGTGAAGTACATCCGCGCGCACCGGGACGAGCCGTTTTTTCTGTACTTTCCGCACTACGCCGTGCACACGCCGCTGCAAGCCAAGCCGGCAACGGTCGCCACGTACGAGCAGGTTCCCGAGGCAGAACGTCAGGGCGACCCCGTGTATGCTGCGATGGTCCAAAGCGTGGATGACAGCGTGGGCCGCGTTCTGGCCACACTCAAGGACTTGGGGCTCGAAGAGCACACCATCGTCATCGTTGCATCGGACAATGGTGGTTTTTGGAGGGCCACGCAGCACGCCCCGCTCCGCGGCCACAAAGGCACCTACTGGGAAGGCGGCATCCGCGTCCCGCTGATCGTCAAGTGGCCAGGAGTGTCCATCCCCGGACGGGTCGTCTCCGAGCCGGTGATCAGTTCGGATCTGTACCCGACCATCCTGGCCGCGGCGGGTCTCCCAATGCGTCCTCATCAGCACCTGGACGGGCTGAACCTGACTCCCCTGCTGCGCGATGCCGACACGCTGCCGCGCAAGTCGCTGTTCTGGCATTTCCCCCACTATAACGACCATCCCCAGACCGTGCCTCAGGGTGTTATCCGCCAGGGACCCTGGAAACTGATCGAAACCTACGATCCCGCCGGAGAACTGCAGCTGTACAATCTGGACGAGGACCTGGGCGAAGCCACAAATCTGGCCGCCGAAAAACCTGAACTCGCCGGCCGGTTGCTCAACGAACTGGATGCCTGGCGGCGCGACGTCGGTGCGGACATGATGCGGCCCAATCCCGATTACGATCCGGCCGTGGAACGGCCCAAGAAGGGGAAGAAGAAGGCGAAGCTACGAGTCCCGGAGTGATGCTCCGCGACCGCCGCACTCTCATACCGTCCTCAGAAGAACACAAAGAACCTGGATACCCCAGACCGTGACGCTTCCCTGCCGAATCGTACCCGTGTGTATGCTGTGGCTGCTGACCGCGCCCGTCCTGCTCGCGGCTGACACGGACGTCCAGAAAACGAATCTGTTCACGGAGGAGACGGACGGCTTCCGCCTCTATCGCATTCCGGGCATCGTCGTGACCCCCAAGGGAACGGTGCTCGCCTATTGCGAGGCGCGGAAGTTCACAGTCGCCGACCGGGGCGAGATCGAAATTCATCTGCGCCGCAGCACCGATGGCGGACGCACCTGGTCGTCGGCGTCACAAGTAGCTCATCTCGGCCCGCGCCTGCCGCGCAACCCCCACCTGCCCGAGCACAAGAAGAAAAAAGACATGGGCGGTCCCGACGAACAGACCGTCAATAATCCCGTCGCCATCGCCGCCCGGGACGGCACGGTGCATCTGCTGTACTGCGTCGAATACATGCGAGCCTTCCACATCCGCAGCGACGATGACGGCGTCACCTGGTCGGCACCGGTGGAGATCACGTCAGCCTTTGACCAATACCGTTCGGAACTGGACTGGCAGGTCATCGCCACCGGTCCGGGCCACGCGGTGGAACTTCGCAGCGGGCGGCTCGTGGCGACGTTCTGGATGGCGACCTACGCGCAAACGCCGCAACTCAAGCACGCGGTCGGGATCGTCTACAGCGACGACGCCGGCCAGACCTGGCAACGGGGCGATATCGCGATCCGCAAAGCCGGCGAGCCGAACATCGTGGAACTGCCCGACGGACACGTGCTGGTGACCGCCCGGAACAGCGACCCGCGCAATCGCCGCGTGGCCGTCTCCAGCCGGGACGGCGCGACCGGCTGGTCGAAGCCCGAATTCATCCAGGACTTGCTCGAACCGGGTTGCATGGCGGGCATCGTCAGCCATCCGGGGACGGCCTCACGGCCAAGACCTTTCCTGCTGTTCTCCAATCCGGACACGACCGAGCGGGCCCACAAGCGCCGCGTGAATGTCACCATCAAACTCAGCGAGGACGGCGGGCGCACCTGGCCGGCGAGCAAGGTGCTGCAGCCCGGCCCCAGCGCCTACAGCGATCTGGCTGTATTGCCCGACGGCACGGTACTGTGTTTCTACGAGAGCGGCGACCCGGAAGCGCCGCGCAAGCATGGCCGCCCCTGGGCTTACTCCTTTCTGACCCTCGCTCGTTTTCATCCGGACTGGTTCGCGAGCGCCAATCCAACACCACAGCCGGCCCCGGGCGGCCTCCCCTCCGAAGATAAGAATCACACGCAGGGTTTATGATGCACCGCCACACCGCAGGACTCATTGCCGCTCCGTTCACGCCCCTGCGCGCCGATGGAACACTCAACCTCGACGCCGTGGAACACTACGCCCGCTGGCTGCAACGAAATCGCGTGGTCGGCGCGTTCGTCTGCGGCACGACGGGCGAGGGCGCGTCGCTGACGATTGACGAACGCCAGCAACTCGCCGAGCGCTGGGTGGCGGCGGCCCCGCCCGGGCTGCGGGTGACGGTACACGTCGGGCACACGTCGCTCGCGGACTGCCGCACGCTGGCCGCACACGCCCAGTCCATTGGCGCGGACAGCATCGCCTGCCTGGCGCCCTTCTTTTTCCAACCGGCCGGTGTCGAGGGGCTGGTGACGTGGTGCGACCAGGTCGCCGCAGCGGCGCCGAAGTTGCCCTTCTACTACTACCACATCCCCTCGCTCACCGGTGTGTCTGTCAAGGTCAGTGAATTCCTGCGTCTCGCCAGCTCGCGGATCCCCACTCTGGCCGGCGTCAAGTTCACCTTTGAAGATCTCGATGACTTCCGCCGATGTCTCGAAATCGAGGACGGGCGTTTCGACATGTTGTTCGGGCGGGACGAGTTGCTTCTTTCCGCGCTGACACTTGGCACCCGGGGCGCGGTGGGCAGCACCTACAATTTTGCCGCGCCGCTCTATCACGCGCTCGTCGCCGCGCATCAGCAGGGGAACGACGTGCGGGCAGGCGAGTTGCAGACACTGGCGGTGCGGATGATCGACGCCTTTCTCGAGTGTGGTGCGCATCCCATCGCCGCGTTCAAGTGGTTCATGAGCCGCCTGGCTGTCGATTGCGGCCCGGTGCGTCTACC
>JALOQX010000526.1 GCA_025459265.1 Pirellulaceae bacterium
TTGTTGGCCAGCAGCGGCTGGTCTTCTGCCAGCATCGCCGGCGTGGCCAGCGCCACGAGCAGAACCAATAGGACCATTCGGCGCATGCGCGCATCTCCTTCTGGGGGGGGGTAATCCTGGAAGTATGGCAGACCAGGCAGACTGCAGGCTACAGGCAGGCCCCGCGCCGGTCGGTCCGCAACGTCAAGGTCCTGCGCATCGGCTGACGGTCACCGCCCCGCCGTCCCGGGCACAGGCGGCGCCCCGGCCCAGCCGCCCGCCGCGCGATCCTTGATTTCCGTGAACTTGCTGCTGATGCCGGACAGCCGGCCATCCCACTCCGGATTGATCGGCTGGTTGCGGACGGCGAGGTGGAACTTGGTCATCACCATCACCAGGAACAGCGGCTTGAGGAACGCCTGCCGGATGTTCGACGCGAACAAGGCGGCGATGACGAGCCCGCCGACGAAGCCTCCCGCCTTCACCGACTCGGGCAGCAGCCAGAGCAGCGCGAACGCCGGCGCCAGCATCACGACCCAGGTCACCACCGTCAGCAGCTTGTCGAGCACGACGACGTACAGGGCGGTCTTCAGGATCTCCGTGCTGTTCTGGGCGTAGTAAATCAGCGCATCCTTCGACGACCGCCATGCGTTGTCGTCTCCGCGGGCGAGGTTGTAGGAGAAGATTGTCTCGTCGATGTAGGTGGTCGCGGCGCGGACGACGGCATTGACGATGCCGACAACCGACTGCAGCCCCGGGATCGGCAGCAGGTGCGCGATCCAGTCGAGCGTCCGGTTGAACGCGCGCACGACGCCCCTGACGAGCAGGTCGAGGGCGAACAGCAGGTTCACCTGGCCGAAGCGCTCGGTCACCACGCGCCGGCCGTACTCGAACATCCCGACCGATCCGTTCGCGATCTGCCCGGTGGTGATGAGTTCGGTGAGCACCGCGACGTGCCCGGCCTGGATGAGGTAGAGCGCGTAACGGACTACGAACCACCACGCATAGCCGTAGGCGCCGAGACCGGCGATGATCCAGCCCATGCCGACCCAGGGATGCACGGATCCCGACAGCAGGGTCGCGCCGCCAATGGTCAGTGCGAACCAGACGATGGTGACCAGCGAAAAGCCCACCAGCACGCCGAACCGCACCAGGGCGTACGGCAGAGTGCGGGTCATCAGCGACAGAGCCGCGCCCAGGCCCGGCTCCTGGACGGTCAGCGGGTAGCTGTGGCGCACGGGCGCGTCGGGATGACTGTGCGTGGTGACGGTGTCCATGGCGCGCGTGCCTCCAGGGGAAAACGGGGTCAGGGTAGCGGGGCTGCGCCGGCGGGTCAAGACCACGCGGCAGCCGGCGCACTAGCTGACTGCCCCGCCCGCCGCTATGATCAGGACGTCGGTTGACAACCCTGTTCAGGAATGTGCCCATGCTCCACTGCCGCCTCCGCTCCGCTCTTGTGCTGATCATCGCCAGCGGCGCCGGCGCCTGGCCGGCCGCCCAGTCCGCGAAACATGCGATCACCCACGAAGACGTCTGGCTCATGAAGCGGCTCGGCACGCCAGCCGTCAGCCCCGACGGCAAGTGGGCGGTCCTGCCGGTGACCGAGCCGGCGTACGACACGACGACCCAGTCGACAGATCTCTGGATGGTGCCGACCGACGGCTCGGCGCCGCCCCGCCGCCTCACCAGTTCCCGGGGCGCGGAGTCGGGCGTCACCTGGAGCCCGGACGGCACGCGCCTGGCCTTCTCCGCCCCGATCAGCGACGGGCCGCTGTCACCGGGCTCGCTGAACGCGGTCGCGGCGCAAGCGGGGAGGCCCGGCGGTCCCATCGGCCAGCAGATCTTCGTGCTGGACGTGGCCGGCGGCGGTGCTCCGGCGCAAGTGACTGACGTGGCGACCGGCGCGCGGATGCCGATCTGGAGGCCGGACGGCAAGGCGATCCTCTTCAACAGCGACGTCTACCCGGGCGCGTCCACGGACGCCGAGAACCGGCAGGCGATGGCCGACCGCAACGCGCGGAAGTGGAGCGCGCGCGTCTACGACGCGTCCCCCGTGCGGGACTGGGACCGCTGGCTCGACGATCGCCGGCCCAGCCTGCTGGTACAGGAACTCTCACCCGGCGCGGCGGCGCGGGACCTCCTGGCGACCGCGACGGTTGGCGCCGCCGGTCCGGGCATGCGCGTGAAGAAGGGCGACCGCCTGGCGACGCTGCCCGGCTTCGGCGGACAAATGGGCAGCGGAAGCGAGAGCATCGCCGCGACGTGGGCCCCGGACGGGTCCGGCGTGGTGTTCACGGCGACGGTGAACCGGCACGAGGCGGCCTTTGCCGACGTCGTCCAGACGCTGTGGATGCTCGATCCCGCCAGCGGCAACGTGCTGCCGGTGCCGCAACCGCTATCCTTTAGCGACCCCAAGTCGAACGGCGCCGCCGGATGGGCGATCTTCGCGAAGGTCGAGCCGCAGAACGATCGCACCTACAACCTCTCCCGGCTCTGGCGCGTGTCTCCCGAAGACGGCACGGTGCGCACGCTGACGCAG
>JALOQX010000241.1 GCA_025459265.1 Pirellulaceae bacterium
CTGCGTCAAGGAGTGCACCTACAAGGTGTGCCGCATGGTACCCGAGCAGCGCGTCAAGACCTGCACCTACAAGGTCTGCCGCATGGTGCCCGAGCAGCGTGTCAAGACCTGCACCTACCAGGTCTGCCGCATGGTGCCCGAGCAGCGGGTCAAAACCTGCACCTACAAGGTGTGCCGCATGGTGCCCGAGCAGTGCGTGAAGACCTGCACCTACCAGGTCTGCCGCATGGTGCCCGAGCAACGGGTCAAGACCTGCACCTACAAGGTGTGCCGGATCGAGAAGGAATGCTGCTCGAAGCAGGTTCCCTACACGGTCTGCACGATGGTTCCCGAACAGCACTGCAAGAAGGTGGCATACACCGTCTGCAAGCCGGTGCACTACACCAAGACGATCCAGGTCAAGCGGTGCGTGCCGAAGCAAGTTGCTTGCACGGCTACCCGCTGCGTCCCGCGCGTCGTCTGCGAGAAGGTGCCGGTGTGCGTGTGCTGCCCGACTCCGTGCTGCAGCAAGACCCGGTGCTCGTGCCGCAAGTCGTGCTGTGACTGAGTGATGAAACTCTTCCTTTCGCAGGAAGTTGACCTAGTCTGGTAAACGCACGGCGGCTCGTGTGGCCTACACCGAGCCGCCGTTTTCTGTTGCGTCCGGCCCGTTTCCGCTCAGCGCCGATCGCGGTCGTCGGCCAGCAGATACACCAGGGCCAGCAGGTCATACAGCGCATGGGCCGCGATCGGCGCGGCCAGATGGCCCGTCGCCAGGAAGAGCCCGCCCAGGAGCAGGCCCAGGGCGGTCGCCAGCACGGCGTAGGCTGCGCACAGGCTGTGACACAAACCGAAGGCGAGCGATGCCAGCGCCAGTCCCGCCCAGGGTCCGGCGGGCCCCCCCCACAGATCCGCCAACGCCAACTGCAGAAACCCGCGAAACAACAGTTCCTCTCCGATCCCCGCCGCCAGCGCGATGGCCACCAGGCCCGACAGCCGCACTCCGCGAAAAAGCGGCACGACCCGCTCGTGCACCACGCGTGCCAGCTGCCGCAGCGGCCCCAGCGGATGGCGGTTCACCCACACCAGGCTGCCCAGCAGGGGGAGCGCCACGAGCACTCCGATCGTCAGGTCGCGTGCCAGATGCGGTCCGGCCACGAGCGCGACGATGCCCGCCGGCCAGGTGCCGCAGAGCCAGGCCAGCGCGACCGCCACGCACCCCAGCGCGCCTTCGAAGGCCACGGCCGTCCAGAGAAATCGCTGCGGTGTCAACGTCCCAGACTCCCCCGGGGTTCACCGACTGGACCGACGCTGCCCTTGATTGACGATTCGCGACGTCACTGCTAGAGTCGCCGGTTTATCCCCAACGCGCTTCGCGATACGAGGAAAAGGTAGCTGACCATGGCCAAGACGAAAATGACCTATTACTTTGGCAAAACCCGCACGGACGGCAACGGCAAGCAGAAGCAGCTGCTCGGCGGCAAAGGCGCGAACCTGGCCGAAATGACCGGTATCGGCCTCCCGGTCCCCCCCGGATTCACGATTACCACCGAGTGCTGCGCGGCCTATTACACCGCCGGCAAGAAACTCCCCGCCGGACTGATGGACCAGGTCAGCGACGAGATCCGCACGCTCGAGAAGGAATTGGGCAAGAAGTTCGGCGACGACAAGAACCCGCTGCTCGTGTCGGTCCGCAGCGGGGCGGCGGCCTCCATGCCGGGCATGATGAACACGATCTTGAACCTCGGCCTGAACGACAAGTCCGTCCAGGGCCTGGCGGCGGCCACGGGCAATCCCCGCTTCGCGTACGACTCGTACCGCCGCCTGATCAACATGTTCGGCGACGTGGTCATGGGGGTGGATCACGAGCACTTCGAGGCGGCCTTCACGCGCATCAAGGAGCGGTATCAGGCCGCCGCGGACACGGACGTGTCGGCCGACGGCCTGCGGGAGCTGTGCGATGAATACAAGAAAGTGCTCAAGAAACACACCGGCAAGGACTTTCCGCAGGATCCGCTGAAGCAGCTGCAGATGTCCGTCGAGGCGGTGTTCGGCAGCTGGATGACGCCCCGCGCTGTCCGGTACCGCGAGGTCGAGAATATCCGCGGCCTGCTGGGGACGGCCGTCAACGTCCAGTCGATGGTCTACGGCAACATGGGTGACGACTGCGGGACGGGCGTCGGGTTCACGCGCAACCCGTCCACCGGCGAGAACCAGTTCTTCGGCGAGTTCCTGGTCAACGCCCAGGGCGAGGACGTCGTGGCGGGCATCCGGACGCCCCAGCCGGTCGCCCAGATGGCCAAGTGGAACCGGTCCATCTACCAGCAGATTCTGGAGATCAAGCAGACGCTGGAGAACCACTACCGCGACATGCAGGACATCGAGTTCACCATCGAGCGGGGCACGCTGTACATGCTCCAGACGCGGACCGGCAAGCGGACGGGCGCGGCGGCCGTCAAGATCGCCTGCGACATGGTCAAGGAGGGGCTGATCGATGAGAAGTCGGCGGTGCTGCGGGTGCCGGCCAACGACTTGACGCAGTTGTTGCTGCCGAGCTTCGATCCGAAAGCCAAGGCCAAGGCCGTGACGCTCACGCGCGGCCTCCCCGCCTCGCCCGGCGCCGCGGTCGGCAAGCTCGCCTTCACGGCCGAAGAAGCCGTGGCCCGGACGCATGCGGGCGAGACGGTGCTCCTGGTGCGCAAGGAGACCAGCCCCGAGGACGTCGACGGCATGCACAGTGCCGCGGGGATTCTGACCAGCACGGGCGGCATGACCAGCCACGCGGCGGTCGTGGCGCGCGGCTGGGGACGCTGCTGCGTGGCCGGGGCCGGCGAAATCCAGATCAACGACAAGGCCCGCAAGATCACCGTCGCCGGCCAGACGTTCGGCGCCGACGACGTGCTCTCGATCGACGGCTCGACCGGAGAAGTCATGGCGGGCGAAGTGGCCACCCAGGCGCCGACGCTCTCCGGCGATTTCGCCAGATTGATGAAGTGGGCCGACAAGTATCGGCGGCTCAACATCCGCACCAACGCCGACACGCCGGAGGACGCGCAGCGCGCGCGGGATTTCGGCGCCGAAGGGATCGGGCTCTGCCGCACCGAACACATGTTTTTCCAGGAAGACCGCATTGCGGCCATGCGCGAAATGATCCTGGCCCAGACGCAGGAGGCCCGCAAGGCGGCGCTGGCCAAGCTGCTCCCGTATCAGCGCAAGGATTTCATCGGCATCTTCACCGCCATGAAGGGGCTCCCCGTCACCGTGCGCTTGCTCGATCCACCGCTGCACGAATTCCTCCCCCAGGACGCCAAGTCGCAGGGCGAGATGGCCGCACGACTGGGCGTCAAACCGGCCGTCGTCAAGGCGCGCGTCACCCAGCTGCATGAAGCCAACCCGATGCTCGGGCACCGCGGCTGCCGGCTGAGCGTGACCTATCCGGAGATCCTGGAAATGCAGGTCCAGGCGATCGTGGAAGCGGCCATCGCCTGCAAGCAGAAAAAGATCGACGCGCGGGCCGAAATCATGATCCCGCTGGTCGGCACGGCCGCCGAATTGAAGATGCTGCGGGCGCTGGCCGCCGCCACACTCAAGGAGGTCCAGGCCAAGAAGAAGTACACCGGCAAACTCGATATCTCCATCGGCACGATGATCGAGATCCCGCGGGCTGCCTTGACCGCGGACCGGATCGCCGAACATGCAGACTTCTTCAGTTTCGGGACGAATGACCTGACGCAAATGACCTTCGGCTTCAGCCGGGACGACATCAATTCGTTCCTCCCGGACTACCTGAAACAGGAGCTGCTGCTGGTCGACCCGTTCCAATCGCTCGACACCGAAGGGGTGGGGCAATTGGTTGAGATGGGGGTCCGCCAGGGTCGGTCGACGAAGCCGGAGCTCAAGGTCGGCATCTGTGGCGAGCACGGGGGCGATCCCGCCTCGATCCATTTCTGCCACCACGTGGGGCTGAACTACGTGAGCTGCTCGCCGTTTCGCGTGCCGATCGCACGCCTGGCGGCCGCGCAGGCTGCGCTGCGGGAAGCGTGATCCGGGAGGGCTTCGTTCAGCCGGCGCGCCGCAGCGCCGGCTTGCGACACGCGGCCCCGCCGTGTTCCGCCACGCGGGGTAGCGGGATAACGGTCAATGCGGGGCGTCGCCGCTCGGACACAAACCCCCGCTGGCCCTGCGCGAGAAAGGCCGCGAAGTCGGCCGCCGGGCCCGACGAAAACGTCGTCTGAAGTGCGCGGAGCACGTCGTTCCACGCCAGGCCGTGCCGGTAGATGATCCGGTACGCTTCCTTCAATTGCTGGATCGCCTCGGGCGCGAACCCCCTCCGCCGGAGCCCGATGACATTCAATCCGACGACGCGCGTTGACTGGCCGTCCACAGTCACATACGGGGGGACGTCCTGATTGATGTGGGCCTGACCGCCGACCATCGCATGGCAGCCGATGCGGCAGAACTGGTGCACGCCGACGCCGCCCGACAGGTAGGCGTAATCGCCCACCGTCACGTGCCCGGCCAGCATCACGTTGTTGGTCAGGATCGTGTGATGGCCGACCTGGCAGTCGTGCGCGACGTGCGCGTTGACCATGATCAGGTTGTCGTCGCCCACGCGGGTACAGCGGTCCGGCGCCATGGCGCAGTGGATCGTGACGTGTTCGCGGATCATGTTGCCCGCACCGATCACCAGCGTGCCCCAGCGGTCGTGGCGGGCCACATGCTGCGGCCGGCCACCAAGTATCGCTCCCTCGTCCACCAGGTTTTGTGCGCCGAGCGTCGTGCCGCGTTTGATCACCACGTGCGACGCCAGCCGACAGCCGTCCCCGACGGTCGTTTCGGCTTCCAGCACACAATAGGGTCCGATCTCGACGTCGCATCCCAGCACGGCCTGCGGATGTACCATTGCGGTCGGGTGGATCGACTGTGCCATGCCATGCCGCCCCATAGGAGTCTGCGTGAGCGTGCTGCCGGACGCGCCGGTCGGGCTGTCCGGAAATTCCGACGAGCGGCCGGTGCGCTCCGGTCGCTGCCGCAGCGGCCCGCCCCGGCCCTGGCTATTTATCGGTTCTCCCGATTGTAGGGATCAATCCGTTCACGCCCAGGACGAAGATTGGCCCGTTTTCCGGCCGCCGTGCCTACGGTTCAGACCCGCCGGAGGGTCCGTCCCGCCCGTATCACCCTCGGGTAGGCTGCTGCCCCCGGGCGGTCTATGATGGGCACGTCCGGACCAAGCACGAGTGGGCCGCCAGGGCGAGCCTGCGCAGGAGGGAGTACGCCGACCATGGCAGATTTGACCGCGATGTACAACGAGGCGGACAAGCTGAAGGACCAGGGTAAGCATGAGGAGGCCGTCGCCCGGCTGGAAGAGCTGCTGGCGGTGGATGCAAATTACGTGCTCGCGCACCTGGCGCTGGCGGTGCTCTACGGCCGTATCGGCCAGCACGAGCGCGCCGTGGAACATGGTCGCCGGGCGTGCGACCTGGAACCGGAGGAGGCGTTCAATTTCACGGCCCTGAGCGTCACGTATCAGCGGGCCTTCGCCGGAACCGGCAATCGGGATTACATCCGGCTGGCCGAGGAGGCCATGGGGCAGGCCGGTGCACTCCAGTACCGGCAGCGGCTGTCGTGAACGTGCACAGCGCGCCGCTCCGAACAACGCGCCGCCGCACGGACCTGAGGGTCCGTCGCGAGGTTCGCGGATAGGCACTCAGACCAGCGCCTCCCAGGCGCCGATCAACAGCTCCGCCGCCCGATCCACCTCGTCGTCCGTCGTCGGCCAGCCGACGCTCAGGCGAATCGTGCCCTGCGCCGCGGTGGCCGTGAGTCCCATGGCGCGCAGCGTCGCGGACACGACCTCCCCACGACTGTGGCACGCCGCGCCGGTCGAGGCACACAGTTCGGGAATCCGCGCCAAGAGCTGCCGTCCGTTAACGCGCGGGAATCTGACGCTCAGCGTGTTCGGCAAGCGCGGTGCCGCTTCGCCGTGCACGATCAGTTCATCTGCCAACGCCTCGCGCAGCAGTCCGCACATCCGCTCGCACAGCTGGCCGAGCCGCACGACCTGCGATTCGAGATGGCGGGCTGCCAGCAGGGACGCCGCCCCCAACCCCACGATGTGCGGTACGTTCTCCGTTCCCGGCCGCAGCCCTTTTTCGTGCCCCGCACCGTGCAGCATCGGTTCGAGATCGACATTCTGGCGTACGAAGAGCGCCCCGATCCCCTTGGGCGCATAGAGCTTGTGCCCGGCAATGGTCAGCAAGTCGACATTCAACTCGTCGACTTTCACGCGGATCTTTCCCACCGTCTGCGCCGCGTCCGTATGCATCAACACGTCGTGCTCTCGGCAGATTGCGGCAATCTCCCGGATCATCTGCACGGTACCCACTTCGTTGTTCGCGTGCATGACGCTCACCAGACGTGTGTCGGACCGGAGAGCCCGGCGGATATCGTCTGGATCGACCAGCGCGTTGCCGTCGCAACCCACCACGGTCACGTCATAGCCGAGCCGGGCCAGGTGACGGGCCGGCTCGGCCACTGCGGGATGCTCCAGCGCGGTCGTGATCAGATGCCCTCCGGCGGCGGGGAAATCGCGCATCAGGATGCCCTGGAGGGCCAGATTGTTGCTCTCGGTGCCGCCCGATGTAAAAAGGACCTCGTCCCGGTCCGCCCCGATCAGTGCGGCCACATGCCCGCGCGCGTCTTCCATGGCCTCATGGCAGATTCGCCCCAGCGCATGACTGCTTGAGGGGTTGCCATAGTATTCCTTCAGGAACGGGAGCATGGCATCGGCCACGCCCGGAGCCAGCGGCGTTGTCGCGTTGTAGTCGAGATAGATCTGTCGCACGAGCCCCCCCCTTGTTGCGGAACTGAGTCGTTTGCCGCACATCATAGGGTCTGGGCGCCACGCGTGCCAGCGCGCCGGGGTGACTGCCTGCCACACCTGCCCATGGCCCCCGTCACTCCGCCTGAATCTGCTGGACTTCCGCGCCGCTTTGTGTGACAATTAGGTCGGCACCAGTCCCACGGCTCATCTTGCAGCGATCCGGACATTCGGGGAGAGCGATCTATGGTCGGCAAACGCAAACTCGGTTTTACACTTGTTGAGCTGTTGGTCGTGATTGCCATTATCGGCGTGCTGGTCGGACTGTTGTTGCCCGCCGTTCAGGCGGCACGCGAACGGGGTCGGCAAGCGCAGTGTATGAACAACTTGAAACAACTCGGGATGGCGGCAGCGAACTTCGAGTCGCGCCGGCAGCGGTACCCCGGTGCCCAGGAGTTGATTTTGCCGCTGGATCCGTCGTCCGCCCGGGCGGGACACAACAAGCCGGCCAGCTGGGTGGCAGTCCTGCTCGAAGATCTCGGGCGCACCGACGTCGCCGAACGCTGGAACAGTGCCGAAGTGCCGCTCTCCAATCCAAACCTGGTCCCCACCCTGGATATCGCCGTTTGCCCGAGCGTCACCTTGTCACCCAATGTGATTGCGCCCACCCATTACGTGGCGAATGCCGGCTTCATGCCGCGACCGACCGATCCCAGCCCGCTGAGCGACAACGCATATCTTGTCCGGGCGCAGCGCCCCGCCAACGGAGTCTTCCTCGATCGGATCACGCTCCCCAAGCTGACCGTTGACGCCTCGTCACTGCACGACGGACAGAGCAATACCCTGCTCATTTCGGAGAATATTGTCGCGACGTCGTGGTTCGCGTACGGACCACTCAATCCGGCCCTCGAGACGTTCACAATCAATCAGGGCTGGAGTTCCGATTTGACCCTGACTGTGCCGCGCAATGCCCGGTTCGGCAACACCTTCGTGTACTGCTACGCTCTGGATCCGAACTTGACGCCCGGTCCGGGCGACAACGCGTCAACGGTCAGTGCTTTGCCTCCGGTGCCGCGCATGAGAATCAACGGCGAAAAACTGGTCTATTCGGAAGGTTACCCGATATATCAGGAAGTCAGTTTCCCCGTCGCGGAAATCGCGCGCCCCAGTTCGAATCACCCCGGGATTGCGCACGCGGTGTTCGCCGATGGCCGGACCGTGGCCCTGACCGGCAACATGGCGTACTACGTGTATCAGCAGCTGATGACGCCGCACGGAACGCAGTCTGACATGCCGCTCAACATGTCTCACGTGCTGAAGGACGACGAGTATTGATCGCCCGGCGCACAGGTCGCGGGGCTGACATGCGCGCGCCATGAGCGTTCTTGGTGCTGTTGCACCGAAGGGAGGGGGTGCCTCGTTCAGGCTTAGCTCCCCTGTCTATATCCCCCAGTCGCAACGATCGTCAAAACCGCTAAAGTCGACTGGCAAGCGTCGCCGATGTTCGTCTGGACAGCATCCTCAGGCGGTCTCGCGCGCTGCGCGAGCCGACTGGCACCAGGAACGAACCTGCTGGCCCGATCGCGAATCGGGCCCAGACGGCATGACCAGCTAATGACGGGCGGCAAACTGACCAACCGGGGCCCACAGATTGTCACGTGGCTCGCCGTGCTGACACTCTGCCACGTCGTGGCAGGTTGTTCGCGCGGCCTGTACCGTCGCCAGGCGGACCGCGAGGCCTATTACCTGATTCAGGAAAAGTCGGTGGGGACCCCGTGGGCCATCCCCGACTGGTTTTCCGTCACACCGGACCCGGAGTCCCGCTTCCACGATCCGACTCACCCCGTACCAGCTCCCACCGTTGCACGGAGCGCAGGCCAATCCGGAGGCGGAACCGCTGCCAGTGCCGGCGCCGGAGTTGTCACCGGAGGTCGACGAACTGCCGCGGCCGGCGGACGTCTCGGCGGTACCACTCCATGCCCCATCACCCGCGGCCGGCGCGACGATGCCGGACGCGACGGTGGCCACCGTCGCCTACCAGGAGCC
>JALOQX010000242.1 GCA_025459265.1 Pirellulaceae bacterium
CGCCGGCACTGCCACGACGATCGATCGCAACGGCACGCCGACGCAGGTGATCGACGGGTCCACCACCGTGCGTTTGACGTTTGCGGCAGACGACACCCTGAGTGACGTGGTGGACGCCATCAACGAAGCCCAGCGCGGCTTCAAAGCCAGTATCTTCCAGAGTGGGAGTGGGACCAACCCGTACCGGCTGGTGCTGTCGAGCGAGACGCCGGGCGCGGCGGGGGCCATGCTGCTGGACGCGTCCGAACTCGGCCTGGCGTTTCGCGAGCTGGCCCCTGCGCAGGATGCCCTGGTTCTGCTGGGCGGTTCCGATCTGCCCGGAGCGGGCATTCTCGCGTCGTCATCCACCAATCGGTTCACCAACGTGATCGACGGACTGCAGCTGACGGTGGGAGGGAGCGCGGACGCGCCGGTGTCCATCGATGTACGCACGACGGACGAAGGCGTGGTGAGCAATGTGAAGCTGCTGGTGGATCAGTACAACAAGCTGCGCGACAAGATCGATCAGCTGACGTTCTTCGACGCGGAGGGAGAAACGACGGGGATTCTGTTTGGGTCGCGCGAAGTGCTGCAGGTGGAGTCGCAGCTGAGCCGGGTCTTTTCGGGTCGGCTTTTGGGGCTGGGCGCGGTGCAGTCGTTGGAGCAGTTGGGGATCGGCTTCACGCAGGAAGGCAAGCTGACACTCGACGAGACCAAGCTCAAAGAGGCCTTCGCGGCGGACCCGGAAGGGGTGACGGCCTTCTTCACGGACAAGGAGGCGGGGTTCGCCAGCCGCGTCGATGCGGCGGTGGAGTCGCTGGCCGGTGTGGATCGGTCGGTGCTGATGACGCGCAACGAAGTCCTGCAGCGCACGATTGAGGAGCACAACGAGCGGATTGCGGATTTCAACGAGCGACTGGACCGCGAGCGGGACCGGCTGCAGCTCTACTTCTACAACCTGGAGCTGGCGATCTCGAAGATGAAAGCGAACCTTTCCGTGGTCGAGGCGCTGGCGCCGCTGCCGGTGCTGATCGGCCAGACTGCGACCGCCAGCTGACGCACACCTGGAAGGACCCGCCTCGATGACGCACTCGCCCCGCGACACCTACCTCGAGTCTCAGGTGCGCACTGCCACTCCGCAGCGGCTGCGGTTGATGCTGATTGATGGCGCTCTGCGGTTTGCCCGCCAGGCGCTGGCCCTCTGGGACGACCCGCAGCAGCGGGTCGTCTGCCGCGAGGCGCTCGGCCGGTGCCGGGATATCGTCCACGAACTCTATGCGACGATCCGGGCTGACGAGTGTCCGGCGGGCAAGACCGTGAAGGCGGTGTACCTGTTCCTCTACCAGCAGTTGGCGGCCGCCTCGCTTCATCACCACGGCCAGAAAGTGCAGGATGCCATCCGCGTACTCGAGGAAGAACGCGAGACGTGGCGGCAGGTGTGCCAGCAGATGCCCGAGGCGCCTGCTCGAGCCGGAGGCGCGGCCTGCCGCGAGGTGACGGCCCGCGATTTGCCGCCGCTGGTCGGTCTTCTCCAGGCCCCCGCGCAGGCATCCCAGCTGTCGCTCGAAGCGTGACGACCCCGACGCCGACTCGCGGTATCCGCCGCGGAATCGTCACCACTCCGCGCTGCGTGTTGCCGCACGCTCCCGCACGGCTCATCGGATGCGCCGCATCTGCTACAATGCCACCGGACTGCGGCTGAGTGGCCGCAGCGCCACAGGACTGCGCGGGATGACGGAGGCCAGCGCGCCGCAGTGCGCTGGCCGGCGTTCCCCGCGGGCTGACTCATCCGAGGCTGCGGGAACGAGAAAGGTGCCGGTATGACGCGAACAACTCAACGGATTCGCGTGGGCCATAGTCCGGACCCGGACGATGCGTTCATGTTCTATGCGCTGGCCCGCGACAAGATCGATACGGATGGATACCGCTTCGAACATGAGCTGGTCGATATCGAAACGCTGAATCGGCGCGCTCAGCGCGCGGAACTCGAACTGACCGCGCTGAGTCTGCATGCGTATGCCTATCTGGCCGACACGTACGTGTTGTGCACGTGCGGCGCCAGCATGGGGGACAATTACGGCCCGATCGTGGTGAGTCGTCGGGCGTGCGACCGCGACCGGTTGCGGCAGGTGACGATTGCGGTGCCGGGCACGTGGACGACCGCGTTCCTCGCGCTGCGGCTGTGGCTGGGCGCAGACTTCCGGTACGTGGTCGTGCCGTTCGATCGCATTCTGGAGGTGACGCGGACCGGCCATGTGGACCAGCAGCCCGTGGATGCCGGGCTCGTGATTCACGAGGGCCAGTTGACGTACCGCGACGACCAGCTGGAGCAGGCCGTGGACCTGGGGCAGTGGTGGATGCGCGAGACGGGGCTGCCGCTGCCGCTGGGGGCCAACGCGATCCGCAAAGACCTGGGCGCGGCGACCATCCGCGACGTGAACCGGCTGCTGTTGGCCAGTATCCGGTACGGTCTGGCCCACCGCGACGACGCCCTGCAGTACGCGTTAAGCTTCGCCCGGGGCCTGGATCGCGGCCAGGCGGACCGGTTCGTCGGCATGTACGTCAATGACTGGACACTCGATTTCGGCGAGCGCGGGCGCCGTGCCGTGGACGTGCTGCTGGAGCGCGGGTACCAGGCCGGTGTCATTCCGCATCGGCAGATTCCGGAATTCGCAGGTTGAGGGGGAGGGGATGCCGCGGAATTGGGAGACCGAGCTGGAAGAAGCCGTCGATCGCCGGTTCGACGACATGGTCGCGATCCGCCGGCGGCTGCACCAGCAGCCCGAAGTGTCCGGCGAAGAACGCGCCACCAGCCTGTTCCTGTACCAGTTGCTGGGCAATCACGGCTTCCACGTCCGCATGGGACCGGACGGACGCGGCGTGCTCGTGGATGCCCCAGGGCCGGGGGCCGGCGAGCCGACGCGTGGGATCCTGGCGTTGCGGGCGGACATCGACGCCTTGCGGATTCGCGACGAGAAGCAGGTCGCCTACCGCAGCCAGGTCGAAGGGGTGACACACGCCTGCGGCCACGATTGCCACACGGCCGTGGTCTGCGGTGCGTTCCTGGCGCTGGATGAATTGCAGACGCGCGGGTTGCTCCCCTGGCCGATTCAGGTACGGGCAGTCTTCCAGCCCTCCGAGGAAACGGCCACCGGTGCCCGCGAGATGATTCGCGTGGGTGCGATGGAGGGCGTGAAGGCCATCCTGGCACTCCATGTCGACCCCACGCGCGCGCTCGGATCGGTCGGGCTGCGCAGTGGACGGCTGACCGCGACGGCCGATCAGATCGAGTTCCGCGTTGTTGGTCGGGGCGGCCATGCCGCGCGGCCCCACGAGGCCAGCGACCCGATCGCCGCGGCGGCACAGCTGGTCAGTGGCCTCTATCTGTTCATCCCGCGCGTGACCGACAGCCGAGACGCCGTGGTCGTCACGATTGGACAGGTCACCGGTGGACACACGGCCAACGTGATTCCGGAAGAAGTCTCCTTGCGCGGCACGATCCGGACACTCAGCCGGGAGGTGCGTGAAACAACCATGCGGCACATACAGCGGCTGGCCGAGGGGATCGGCCGCACGTCCGACACGCGGATTGAGCTCGTCGCCGGCGCCAGCACGCCGTCGGTCGTCAACGACCCGACCCTGGTCTACCTGCTCCGCCAGGGGGTTGCCCGCATGCTGGGGGAGCACGCGATCGAAGACATCGACCGGCCGAGCATGGGCAGCGAGGACTTTGCGTTCTACCTGGACCTCGCGCCCGGCGCGATGTTCCGATTGGGGTGCACCTCGCCGCGTTGCGGCGGCCACGCGCTCCATTCCCCCTGGTTCGATGTGGACGAGGACGCCCTGCGGTGCGGCGCAAAAGTCCTGGCCCATGCCGCCTGCAGTTGGTTCGATCCGCGGCAACGGTGATGTCCCGGCGCGCTACACGCAGAGGACCCGGTGATGCAGAAACTCCAGTTCCGCAACAACCCCCGCCCCACAGTCGGCGTCGAAATCGAATTGGGACTGGTCGACGCCCGCACCAAGGAACTGTGCAGCGCCAGCCAGCGCGTGCTGGAGCGGCTGCCGGCCTCCGACGTGTTCAAGCCCGAGCTCATGCAATGCTGCCTGGAAATCAACAGCGACATCTGTGAGACCGTTGGGGATGCCGAGTCGGACCTGCGGAGCAAGATCGGGCAGGTCGAGGCCGTGACGGATGAGCTCGGGCTGCAGCTGTGGTGGGGGGCGACGCACCCGTTCTCGCTGTGGCGTGAACAGCGGATCACGCCGAACGACCGCTACCTGAACCTGGTGACGCTGCTCCAGGAGATGGCGCGCCGGCTGGTCACGTTCGGTCTCCATGTGCATGTCGGCGTTGACTCCGGCGACAAGGCCGTCATGATCTGCGACCGCATGATGCGCCACCTGCCCATGTTGCTGGCCCTGAGCTGCAGCAGTCCGTTCTGGGAGAGCCGGACAACCGGACTGCATTCGTACCGGTCGAAGATCATGGACGGCTTGCCGACCGCCGGGCTGCCCGCGCTCATGCGTAACTGGAGCGAATACGTGTGGCTGGTCAATCACATGGTCGACACCGGGTTCATTAACTCCATCCGCGAGATCTGGTGGGATATTCGTCCTCACCATCATTTCGGAACGGTCGAGGTGCGGATCTGCGACATGCCCGGCAATCTGGACGACGTGCTGGGCATTGCGGCGCTCGTCCAGTGTCTGGTCAAGTCGCTCAGCGATGCCATTGACCAGGGGACGTATCAGAACGACTGCCATCCGGTGATGGTGAGTCAGAACAAATGGCGGGCGTGCCGGTTCGGGAAAGCGGCTTCGCTGGTGGATACGTACACGTTCGAGGTGCTGTCGATTGGTCAGCTGTTGACGCAGTGGGTGACGCACCTCGGACCGACGGCGGACCAGCTGGGGTGTCGCCGCTACCTGGACCACGTGCTGCACATGGCGCACAGTCCCGGCTGGTCCGACCGGCAGCTGAGAATTCTCGAGGAGCCGAATGACCGTGCCGAGGTCGTGCGCCGCTTGTGCGACGGGGCGCGCCTCAGCCCGCCACGCTCCTGAGATGCTCGGTCGTTGCGCGGCGCTGGTTCTCAGCACCCGCCGCCCGGGATGCCGAACAGCCGCCGTGCGTTGGCAGTCGTCTGCTCGGCCAGCCTCGCAAGTGGTACGCCACGCAGATCGGCCAGGCACTGCGCGGTGTGCGGCAGCAACGCCGGCTCGTTGGGACGCTGGCTGCGGTGCGGGTGCGGCGACAGGTACGGCGCGTCCGTCTCGATCAGCAAGCGGTCATCCGGGACGAGCCGCGCCACCTCGCGCAGCGCCGTGGACTTCTTGAACGTGACAATCCCTGAGAAACTGATGTGCAGCCCCAAGGCCAGGCACTCGCAGGCGATCGCTGCGGTACCGGTGAACGAGTGCATCACGCCGCGCAGCGCACCGCCGGGCTGCCCGCCCGCCAGCATGTCGACCACGGCCTGACCGCAGTCTCGCATGTGAATGATCAGAGGCAGGCCCGTGGCCTGCGCCAGCTGGATGTGATCCGCGAAGAGACGCTGCTGCAGCTCCCAGGGGGTGTGGTCCCAGTACGCATCCAGCCCCGTTTCGCCGATCGCCCGCACGCGCGCGTCGCGCGCACAGGCGACGACCCGATCCCAGTCGCCGGGTGTCGCGTCGCGGCCATGGTTCGGCTGGATGCCGACCGCGGCCCACACGCCCACGTAACGCCGCGCGAGCTCGACGCACGTTGCGCTGGTGTCCGCCGTCGTCCCGACCGTCACGATTCCCGCCACGCACGCCTCCCGCGCCCGCGTCAGGATCGCGTCCAATTGCCCGGAAAGTTGCGCGTCGTCCAGATGGGCGTGTGTGTCGAAATATTCCATGTTGTCGCCGGCCGGAACTCAGTCGGGTGCGGGGCGCGGCACTGCGGCCAGATCGGCGAGCAGGTCCCGGTGCGCCTTGGCAATGCCCAACGCCTCCTGAGCGGTGGCCTCCAGCAGGCCGCTCCCGCGCAGCCGGGGCAGGGCGTTGTCCAGGGCGGCGACGAGGCTCTCCTGCTGCCGCTGCAGCTCGGGCAGCAGGAATTCCGCGGAAAGATCGTGTAGCGAGGCGAACCGGGGCGCAAACGGTGGCTGCCCCGCCTCGCGGCAATGCTCCACGAGCCAGCGCCCCAGCCGGTCCGCCACGGCCCGCTGGTCCTGGGCGATCTCCGCGACCACATGCCGACTGCGCTGCTGCTGGTCCGCCTCCCAGGGGTGCGCGTCCGCCAGGAAATTCGCCAGCGAACGGGCGTGGAGCAGCATCAGGTCACGCACGAGCTGCGCCGTCGCGTCTAATTCCATAGCGATGCCTCCCGACCCTGGCACACCCGGCCGTTGACTCGCCGGCCGACGCACCTACACGAATAACGAACGAGCCGCGGCCAACGCCAGGTTGTTCAACGGTTCCCAACCGAGCAGGAAGAACACCGTCGGCAGGGTCACGGCCGCAATGTACAAACCGGCAGCGGAAGTGATGGGCAACATGCATGGGGCACGACCCGCAGGCTCGGGCGCCAACGTCATCACCCGGATGATCCGCAGATAATAGAACAGACTCAGCGCCGTGTTCACGCCGCCAATGAGCAGCACCACCATCAAATAGAACTGCCCCGTCGTTCGGAATGCCTCGGTCAACGCTGCGAACACCGCGAATTTGCCTACGAAACCGGACAGCGGTGGCAAGCCGAACAGACCCAGCAGCATCACGGCCAGGCACAGGACCACGCCCGGACAACGCGACAGCAGCCCGGCGTAGTCCGCGATCTCTTCACTCTGCAGCGTGTTCCGCAAGACTGCCACGACCACAAACGCCCCCCAGTTCAGGAACAGGTACGCCATGATGTAGATCACCAGCGCCGCGACCGCGTGTTCGGCGCCGCGTACGTCCGTGCCCGCGACCGCCAGCAGCGGCGGAACGGCCATCATCATGTAACCAGCGTGGGCGATGGTGGAATAAGCCAACAGACGCTTCATGTTCGTCTGGCCGTACGCCGCCAGATTGCCAAAGGTGCACGTGACGACGGCCAACAGCGCGACCAGATGGGCCAGGAACCTGCGGACCGGCGCCAGATGGTCCTGCCCCGCGGCTGCGCCGACGGACGCATCGCGGCCGCCAGACGCTGCCGCCACCCCGACCTGCCCGGTGTGCGACACCAGCGACACCTGGCCGGCGACAGACCGCAGCGGCGCCAGTGCCTGCAACGCGGGGACTGCTGCGGTGCCGGGAGCCGCGCCAGCCGGCACGATCCAGCCCACGCCGATCACGACCCGCACCAGCAGGGCCAGCGCCGCCGCCTTGGACGCCACGCTCAGAAAACCACCGATCTCGGCCGTCGCCCCCGCAAACACGTCCGGACACCAGAAATGAAATGGAACTGCCGACAGCTTGAACGCCAAACCCACCGTGATCAGCAGGCACGCCAGCGCCAACACGGTCAACTCGGCACTGCTCATTTGCGGCACGAGCACGGCAAGCCGGTCCGCCACGCTCGGCAAGTGCACGGTGTTGACCAGGCCTGCCAACAAGCTGATCCCGTACAGCAGGATGCCGGCCGTCCCGGCGCCGTACACGGCGAACTTCAAGGATGCTTCACTGGCCAGTCGCTCGCGTCTGACCATTCCCGCCAAGACGTAGGACGGCACACTCGCCATTTCCACGCCCATGAACACCATCAACAGGTGATTGGCCGACACCATCACGCAGAACCCGACTGTCGCGCCCAGGATCAGCACATAGATGTCCGCCGCGTCGGACCGGCGGGGCGCGCCGGACCAGCGCGTGAAGACAAGAAACAGGACCAGGAAGCTCAGCAGCACCGCGCGCATAACCACCGAGAATCCGTCGTGGACCAGCATGCCGGTGAACAGCTCCATGCGCGCTCCCGCCGCCGGGTCCCCCACCAGACGCCACGGCGCGAGGCAGCCGAGGGCGATCAGCACGCCGACGACAGCCACCCAGGCGGCATCCAGGCGGCGCGTCCAGGGAATCGACCGGAACAGCAGCAGCGCCAGGATGGTCGCGCACAATACCAGCTCGGGCGCAAAGGCACCCAGACTCGCCTCACGCGTATTAATGATCAGTTCACTGACCAGATCGTAGAGATTCGCCATCGATCACCAGCTCGTTTCTCGCCAGACTCCCGGCCGAATCCGCCACCCGCTCGGTCCAGGCCGCCAGCCCGGACACCTGCCGGTCAATGGTGCGATCCATGTACCGCAACAAACAGGTCTGGGGGAACACCCCCAGCAGGATGGCCAGCACGAACAGCGAGCCGGCAATGGCGTTCTCACGCACCGTGCTCGGCCGTAACGACTCGGCATGCGGACCGCGGTACTCCGGCCCCAGGTAGACACGCTGGATCGCCCACAGGATGTAGCTCGCCGTGAGAATCACCACCGACGCGGAAATGATGGCCAGCACCTTGTTGAAGTTCCACACCGACAGGACCACGAACACCTCGCCGATGAACCCGCACAAGCCGGGCAGGCCCAACGCCGCGAAGAAGATCCCGATCGACAGCGCCGTGTACACCGGCATCTTGCCGAACAGGCCGCCAAACTCGTTCAGGTTCCGGTGGTGGACGCGGTCGTA
>JALOQX010000243.1 GCA_025459265.1 Pirellulaceae bacterium
TTACCGAAACTAGATACCGGGCAGTTAAATCGTCTAGCCGAGCTGCGCAGGGGGGAACCAACCGCAACTCGACGCCGCGCGTGATATGAATAATGCGCTATTCCCTCCCACCGTCGTCGGCCGATTAATCCCAATGTGCTTGTAGTCGTGCAGTCCTGTTGGCCAAAGCGAACCATCCCACAAACACACCCGTTACCCGCAGAACTCGTTGTCACGGTCACTTACCGGCGCGGCCCACTTGCCGTGGGGGAATGTTCAATCCGGGGATGACGGACGACCGACAAAATCAGGGAGACTAACCTCAGGAGGGGGACCCATGCGACGTTTACTTCTAGGAATGGCAGTCGCTGCGATTGCCGCCCTGTCGCCGTGCTGGGCATTGGCTGATGATCAGCAAATCGCCCAGCAGATCGTCCAGCGGCTGCGTCAGGAAAAGGCCGAGGGACGGCTCACCGGATTCGGTATCGATCTGGAGGTCGAGAGCGGCATTGTCTGGCTCAAGGGCCACGTGACGACTCCCGAGCAGCAACAACTGGTGCTCGACATCGCCCGCCGCGTGGACGGAGTGACGAACGTCGTCAACGACCTGAGCATCAAGGAAGCCGTTGCTCAGGCGCCCCCCAAGGTCCGCCCCGCCCTGCTCCAGAGCGAGGGCAGCTCGCCGGTGCTCGAGAAACCGGCCCAGTTGCTCGGCAATCTCAAGGGCACCGTGCAGCGCGCCTTGCGGCAGGAGACACGTCCGGAGTCGGCCGAGCCGGCACCGCGGCCGCACACGGCGGCACGCCAACCGGCGCCCCGCAAGCCGGCCGAGCCCACGCCGGCGCAAGCGCCGGAAGTCGTGGCCGCACGCACCACGCCGGTCGCCCAGACGCGGCCGACGGCACCGAACGATGAAGAACTGGCGGAAGAAATCATCAGCCGCCTGCGCACCCAGAAAGACCGCGGCACGCTCCAGCACTTCGATGTGGATGTACGCGTCAACGAGCGTGTGGTGTGGGTGTCGGGGCGCGTGGCGTCCGAGTCGCAACGAGCGCTCGTCCTGGACGTGGCACGTCGCGTGCGCGGCGTGAAGCAGGTCGTCAATGATCTGGCCGTTCAGGATCCGGACGCCGTACAAGTCGTCTCGGCACCGATCGTGGATGCGGCCCCTGCCGCGCCGTCGGCCAGTCCGCTGGCGATGCCGGTTGGGACGGTCATG
The DNA here is from genome assembly GCA_025459265.1 of Pirellulaceae bacterium. Classification (GTDB taxonomy): domain Bacteria; phylum Planctomycetota; class Planctomycetia; order Pirellulales; family Pirellulaceae; genus JAAYDI01. The sequence goes on from JALOQX010000243.1 coordinate 1,199, forward strand.
GCCCCGATGCAGGCTCCTGCCCCGCTCCCCTATGCGGCCATGCCGCAACAGTACGCCCCCGCTGCCCGGCCGGTACCGCTGGCATTCGCCCCGGCCCAGTCGGTGGGGTACACGCAGCCAGTGGCCGGCCAGCCCATGCCGGAAATGCCGGCAGCAGCTGGCATCGCCCGGGCACGCTTCGACAACCCGGCCATGCCCGGCTACGCCTGGCCCAGTTACGCGGCTTACCCGAACTACGCCGCCGTCACGTATCCGAAACAGTACTCTCCAACGGCCTGGCCCTATATCGGGCCGTTCTATCCGTATCCACAGGTGCCACTCGGCTGGCGCAAAGTGACGCTCCAGTGGGATGACGGCTGGTGGTTCCTCGACTTCAAGAGCAAGTAACCGGCCTGCCGTGTGATCGGTGACGAACTGCCGAACCCCCCTCGTCCCAACGTCGCGAGGGGGGTTCTTTCTTTTTTCACTGATTTTTCCGGCGGCACCTGAAAAACCCGCAAGTTCGTCCCAGATTAACACGATAACTAGGTCTGGCGATCATCAGCGGCCCCACACGGTTCTCGTGTCCGGGCCACGGATGTTGGATGTCCCAACTGGCTGGTCAGGCCTCGATCGCATCACCGCACATCCATGACCATCAAGGAAGATCCAATGCCTCGGAAGACTCTTGCCACCTGCTCCCGATCCCAATTCCCGTCAGCCCCTACTTCCAGGACAAAAAGGAACGGGAAGCGTGGGCCCACGAGCGGTACGAGCGCGTCCCGATCATGGGGCCGCTGACGGCCGGCGGGCCTGCCACGGCGCTCGATCCGCCCAGCGACGACGAGGTGATGGTGGCCTTCGAGAAAGCCAAGCCGATCTCCGGCGGCCTGCCGTTTCTGCATGAAGTGCAGCGCAACAACGTCCGCATCTGCAAGGAGAAAATCGCCGACTACGTCGATCCACCCCGGTTCGTACCGCTGATCGGCCCGGCCCAGCTCCACCACGCCCACTACAAGTGCACCATCTACTACGACCAGAACGTGTGGGTCGGCTGGCCCATCCCGTACTCGATCATCGAAGAGGACAACGTCGAGGTGATTTACATCGATCACAACCACTTCCACATGGTCGGGAACGTGGAAACCGGCCCCTGCTCGCCCTATTGAGCCCGCGACGGGGACGGGGAGCACACGTCCGTCACGACCGGTGGTTATGCCCGAACGGATCCGGCTTCGCGGTGAGGCCGGATTCGTTTTTTTCTTGGCTACGTCGCTCCCCGGTGGCGGGGTGCCACATAACGATCCAATTGCGTAGCTTTCACGGTTAATTAGTATGGAATGTGCCAGCACGCGCAAGGCGACGCGCGGCAGATGCCGCGAAGGATCCAGCGTCCGCGTGCCGCGCGGCAATGTGGCAGCGGCCGCCTGACCGAGATATGGGAAGGACGCACCCGTTGGCAGGTCCGCTGGAACGTGATGAAGACAGGCAATTTTTGCGAGATTTCACCAACATGAGTTCCGCCCCGCGTTCTCGTCTTTCCGGCTTCCGATCTGTGCGTCGCGCGCGGTCCCGCCCGTCTCGCGGTCCCCGCCACCTGGCGTTTCAGCCCCTCGAATCGCGTCGCCTCCTGGCCATCATCGGCGACTGGGCGGTACTCGACCTCAGGTCGCAGCTGAACGATGCCACGTACAGTTTCAAGGACCTCTCGGGGATCGCCTTTCACGGCGGTCAGCTGGCCGTCACGGCGAACGTGCAGACAGCCGGCGGGGTCACCGAGGGCCGCTTGCTGCTGGTCGACTACGACCTCGACGCCAATACGGCGCAGATCGCCAGGAGCGAGCCCGTGCCGTCGCTGGGCGGTTCAACCCAGACGCTGGCAGTCAATTCGAATGGTTCCCTGGTCTACGTGACCGGCTTCTCCAACTCGGCCGCAGCACCGGATCTGGGCGAAGCGTTCCGCGCCGTGTGGGACGGCACGACGATCCAGTCTCAACCGTTGGGGTCGATCCCCGGACTCCAATCACCTAATCCCGTGTTCCAGTCGGTGGGTGTCGGTGTGACGTCCACCGGTGTGGTGACCGGCACATCCGACCAGGGGCTGGCGATTTTCGAATACGACCAGACGATGGTGAGCGCCGGCGAGATCGGAGTGGGGATCGTTTACGGCATCTCCGAGGACCGCGTGAAGGTTGGCATCGACACGTTCCAGTCCTTCATCTGGGAAGCGGATCTGGCGACGCGGCGGGCGCTCCAAGATCTTTCTGGCGACGGCGTCTTCGCCTTCGGGATCTCTCCCGACCACAGTCTGATCGTCGGATCCGGCATCATGGTGGGCATGGGGGGCACGTCCTTCGAAAAGGCGTTCTGGTGGGACTACGACACGGCGACGGCCAACGTCGTACGTAATGCGTCCGGCGTGCCGATTGACGGACGGCTGACCAGCGCCACCAACTCCGACGTGGGCTATCTGGTCGGACGGTCCAATCCGACTTCCGCGGGCGATCTGGTCCACATTACGTCGACCAATCAGACGCAGAAGATCGTGGATTGGTTTAAGGCATACAGCAACGTGACGATTCCCGCGGAGACGTCGGAGTGGGGTCCCGAAGTCGCGTATGATTACGACTCCGGGCACATTGCGATCATCTCAGGCGGGCATTTGTTCACCGTCAAGATCTGGGATGACAATCTGCCTCCCGTGGCGGTCAACGATGCGTTTTCGACGCCCACGAACGTGCCGCTCGAAGTAGCCGCAGCGGGCGTCCTGGAGAACGACACCGACGATGGGAACGGGGTGCTGGCGGCGCTGCTGGTCACCGGTCCGAAGTACGGGTTGTTGGACCTGCGCAGCGACGGCAGCTTCACTTACACGCCCAAGACGGACTTCAATCGCGAGGACTTCTTCACCTATCGGGCGACCGACGGCAGCTATGAGAGCAATTTGGCCACCGTCAATATCACGATCGAGACGCAGTACCCGTGGCACAACGGCCGCAAGCCGCTGGATGTGAGCGACGACGGCGAAATCGGACCTCGTGATGCCCTGCAGGTTATCAACGCGCTCAACGCGGGCGGACAGCGCCCGCTGCCCACCGAGCCGCCGCGGACGCGTCCGTTGAGTCCTCCGTTCTACGACACGAACCCCAACAATGTCCTGACGCCGCGCGACGCGCTGCTGATCATCAACTACATCAACGCCGGCGGCGGGGGCGAGGGCGAGCAGGCGATGGAAGCCTCAGCCGACACCGGCCTCGGATCGGCTGCACCGACGGGTCTGTTGGTCGGCGCTGTCACGAGCACGCCGTGGGCGTCCGGCGGGACGATCGCCGCCGTCGATGCGGCACTGGCTGGGGATGCCGGTACCGGCAGCATGAACTCGATCGAGATTGGTTGGGCCGCCACGGGTGCGTTCGACGCGCGCACAAGCCCGCTCGATACGGACGTTAAGTGGGCGGCAAGCGACCTGGAGGACCTGTTGGCCGCGTTGTGTGGGGAGGCCGACGACAGTTAAGCCCTGTCCCAGCCACCCAACCCGCAGATCACGCGTGGACAAAGCGCTAGCTGCGTTTGGCGTCGATTGGCAGCGCGTCGATCTTGGCGGCCAGAATGAAGTCATTCTCCGACAGCCCGCCAATGGCGTGCGTCCAGAGTTCGATGGCGACATTCCGGTAGCCCACCAGGTGCAGGTCCGGATGATGTCCTTCGTCCTCAGCCAATGCCGCCACGCGCTGGAAGAACTCCATGGCCGCCCGGAAGTGCCGGACCACCCACTCGCGGCGAATCCGCACGCCGTCGGACGTGAGCTGCCAGCCGGGCAGATCCTGCAGGAGTCGTTGGGCGTCCTCGCGCGGTACGACCGGGACGCCGCCTTCGCACGGCACACACTTCTTGTGACGCAGGGTATCGACGGTCTCGCTGACCATCTGCACTCGCCTCCCCCTCGTAGTCTCTTCGAAGTTCAGCTGAGCTTCCGCAATTTCGTCACGCGCCCGGTCGCCACCCACTCGGCCACGAAGATGCTGCCATCGGCCGCAAAACAGGCGTCGTGCGGGTGGACGAAATAGCCCGGCTTCCAGCGGCCCGCGTCGCCGCGAATGGCAAACGACGTGTCGCCGCGGATCTCCTGAGAATTGTCCCCCAGCCGGGCAACCACCTGATTGTCGCGGCCGAGAAGCGACACGCGGCCCAGGAGTTCCGGCACGACCATCAAGTCGCCCTGGATATCGGCATTGGCCGGCAGCCCGAACCCGTCGAGCGTAGCTTCATGTGCGCCCGCGACCGAGAGCAGCTGGAGCGTGTGATGAGCGCGATCCGTCACCACCACGCGCGGAACACGCGCGTCCCGTGCATCAACCCACACGCCGTGTGGCGTGTCGAACGTCCCGGTCCCGTCGCCCGGGCCCCCGAAACAGGACTTCCATTGGCCTTCCTTGTCGTAGCGGTGGATGCAGTACGCTCCGTAGCCGTCGGCCACCAACAGATCACCGTCTGGCAGGAACGCGAAATTGGTGGGCATGAACCGGTCGCGTCCCCAGATCTTCTGCGGGTTGGTGTCTTCGCCTGCGGCGTAGCGGCCGGATTGCATCGGTGCGTGCCGCCACCACACCAGCTCGCCGTGCAGGTCAAGCTTGGCGATCGCTTTGACCTGCTGGTACGCGCACACATAGAGAAATTCCTGTCCCGACTCCTCGCGGACCTCGATGCCGTGACCGCCCCCCTGAAACTGCTGGCCGAACGCCCGCAGGAAGCGCCCGGCGGGGTCAAACACGAAAATCGCCGGGTGATCGGGCTTGGCCGCATCCCCCTCGTGGATCACGTACAGGCAGCCTGCCCGATCGACGGCCACGTTGTGCGTGGTCTGCCACGTGTAAGGAGCCGGCAGCTGCGGCCAGTGGTGCAGGGCCTCAAACTGGTGCTCGCCCGTGCCCACGATGACCTGTGAGTCGGATTTGCGAGTCGCGTGCACGGCCGGGGCGGCCAGGAGCGATGCCGAGGCGACCGCGGAGGTGGTGACGAACTGACGTCGCGTCAGGACATGGGTGGGCCGTTTCTGCATGATTCCCCTTTCTCACCGCCTGTTGGGTGCCTGTTCCGGCCGCCGCGCGGAACTCGTCGCCTTTATAGGCGCGCGGCGCCTGGGGGGCAAATCTCGTCCACAACAGCTATAACAGTAATGACTTGGTCGCAGCTTCCGGTAGTCCGTTCCAAATTGGGGGTGGAACATGCATCCAACCAGTCGGCGGCGGTTTCTGGGCGATCTGGCAGGTCTGGCCGGCACACTGTGGCTGACGTCGGCGAGCCCGGCGGCGGCCGCACGTGCCCGCCGGAAGTACACGCTGGATCTGGTCTGCGGCGCGATCGGCGTGCAGGCCAATCAACGGCAAGCGATCGCGTGGGCCCGGCAGGCAGGTTTCGAGTCGGTACAGCCGGTGCCCCAGGAGCTGGCCCTGCTCTCGGAGAGTGACGCCCAGGAGCTCGCCCAGACGCTGCGAGAGGCCCGGCTGACGTGGGGCGCGGCCGGCCTGCCGGTCGAGTTTCGCCGCGACGAGGCCGCCTTCACCCGCGACGTGGCGGCGTTGCCCGCGCTGGCCCAGGCGCTCCAGCGGGCCGGTGCATCGCGCGTTGGCACCTGGCTCTCACCGTCGCATGATGAACTGACCTACACCGCCAATCTGGCCCAGCACGCGCGGCGCTTGCGCGAAGTGGCCAAGATCCTCGCCGACCACGGCCAACGCCTCGGGCTGGAATACGTCGGCCCCAAAACCCTCTGGAGCGCCAAACGCTTCCCGTTCATCCACACTCTGGCGGAGACGCGGGACCTGATCGCCGCCATTGGCCAGGACAATGTCGGAGTCGTGCTGGACAGCTGGCATTGGTACACGGCCGGCGAGTCGGAACAGGACCTGCTGAGTCTGTCCAACCGGGATGTCGTCGCCTGCGATCTGAATGACGCCCCGGCGGGGATCCCGGTGGACGAGCAGATGGACAGTCGCCGCGAGCTACCGGCGGCGACCGGCGTGATCGACGTCGCGACCTTCCTGCGGGCGCTGGTCACGATCGGGTACGACGGGCCGGTGCGGGCCGAGCCGTTCAACCAGCCGCTCAACGATCTGGATGATGACGCGGCGGTGCGGGCCACCGCCGACGCCCTGCGGAAGGCCTTCACGGTGGCCGGCGTGCTGTAGGCGGGCGCTGACGTGCCACGCGGGAGGGTGTGGCCGCCACCCTCCCGACTCGGCTAAGATGAAGGACGCATTGGCTCGGTTACGACCTCCCTGACGACGCAATCACAGAAAGGACCCACCATGTTCCTCTCCCGGCGCGAACTGCTGAAACTCGGAACCGGAACGGCCGCCCTGTCCTTGGCCGGCGTGCGCCTCCCGGCTGCCTGGGCTTTGACTGCGGCAGCCAAGATACCCATCGGCCTGCAGCTGTACTCCGTGCGTCACGACTGTGAGAAAGACTTGCCGCACGTGCTCGAAGCGGTCGCCGGCATGGGGTATGCCGGTGTCGAATTCGCCGGCTACTACGACCGCACCGCCGAGCAGCTGCGCGATCTGCTGAAGAAAAATGGCCTCAAGTGCTGCGGCACCCATACCCAGCTCAATGCGCTCGCCGGCGATGAACTCAAGAAAACGATCGAGTTCAATCAGACCATCGGCAACCCCTACCTGATCGTGGCCTGGATGCCGGATGCCTATGCCCAGTCGCTCGACGCCGTCAAGAAGATGGCCGCGGTGTACAACGAGCTGGCCGAGAAACTGCAGGAACAGGACATGTTCGTCGGCTATCACGCGCACGGCGGCGACTTCAAGAAGATTGGCGATCAGTTCGCCTGGGACCTGTTCTTCGCGCACACGAACGATCGAGTCGTGATGCAGATGGATATCGGGAATTGCCTCGAGGCGGGTGGCGATCCCCTGGGCAGCCTGCGGAAGTTCCCGGGCCGGTCGCAGACGATTCACCTCAAAGAGGCCGGCGGTCCCCCCGAGGCCGTGGTGGGAGAAGGCGACGTCGACTGGGCCGAGGTATTCCGGATCTGTGAAACGACCGGCGGGACGAAATGGTATATCGTCGAGCACGAGCGGCCGGCCGGCACGCCGCTGGGCAACGTCCAGCGCTGCCTGGAGAACCTTCGCAAGATGGGAAAATGACACGACCATCCGATGGTCGGCGCCCCGACGGCAGCGCGCTTGCCACACCCGGGCAGAAGATTATACTGAGCGGCGTCTGGTCGCCGCCGTCGGAAGTCGGGCCGGCTTGCGCCGTGATACCGGGCGGGCGATTCAGGAGTCTTCTCAGGCAGGAGGCAGGCACGTGGCCACGCAGACGAAACGACGGATTCGCACGTTGCGCGATCGGCTCGCGCATCTGACCTACCAGCAGGTCGGCAAGCTGCTGGGGAAGGACGCCAAGCGGCTGCTGCGGCCCAGCCAGAAGTTGCTGCAGAACGTGGAAATCGACCGGGATGTCTACCTGCGCGGCGATCTGTTCCGGATGACGCTGCCACGCAGCGACGCGGATCGTACGCCCGTGCGCGTGACGATCACCGTCAAGAGCGACAAGCTGCGCCGGCTGTGCCTGAATTGTGACACCTGCCACGGCGTGTGCACCCACACGGCCGCCGCCCTCGCGTTCGTGCTGGATGAGAAATTCGCGCTGGGCCTGTCCGACATCCCCAAAGAGGGCACGCCCCTCGAACAGCTCAAGGAAGACGATCTGGAACTGCGGGCGATTGCCGAGCGTGCGGTGCGGGCGAAGACTGAGCGGTTCCGGATCGTGTCGCAGGACCCGCGTGTGCCGTGGACCGACTATGTGGTCACCAGCCAGGGCTCAGGCAAGACATATCGGGTGGCCCTGCGCGGTGACGAGCGGGGCGATTCGTTCTGCGCCTGCCCCGATTTCCGCACCAATACGCTCGGCACCTGCAAGCACATCCTGTACGTCCTGCAGCGCATCAAGTCGCGGTTCTCGCCGACGCAGCTGGCCCGGAAATTCATGCAGCGCGAGTTCGCCGTGCACCTGCGATACGGTCGGGAGATCGAGTTGCGGCTGCTCGTGCCCGACGCACTCCCCGCGCTGTGGCGAAGACGGCTCGCCGGGTTGCTCGATCGCCCGATCGACGATGTTCCGGGACTGCTCGACGCCGTGCAGTCACTCCGTCGCGCCGGGCACGAAGTCGTGGTCTATCCCGACGCGGAGGAATGGATTCAGCAGCGGTTGCACGACCAGAACGTGGCCGGACTGGTCGCCGAGATCCGCCGCAATCCGGCCAAACACGCGCTGCGCACGCAGTTGCTGAAGGTCCCCTTGCTCCCCTACCAGTTGGACGGCATCGCGTTCGCCGTGGGCGCCGGCCGCGCGGTCCTGGCCGACGACATGGGACTGGGGAAGACGATCCAAGGGATTGGCGTGGCGGAACTGCTGGCCAGCGTCGCCGGGATCGGACGGGTGTTGATTGTCTGCCCGACGTCCCTCAAAGCACAGTGGTGCAACGAGATCGAGCGGTTCTGCGGCCGTGACGTCCAGCTCGTCATGGGCACGGCCCAGGAGCGTTCCCTGCAGTACGACAATGGCTGTTTCTTCACGGTCTGCAACTATGAACAGGTCATGCGGGACCTGAAGCCGATCGAACAGGTCAAGTGGGACCTGATCGTGCTGGACGAAGGCCAGCGCATCAAGAACTGGGAGGCCAAGACGTCCCGCGTCATCAAGTCGCTCCGGTCGCGATTCGCCCTGGTGCTGTCAGGGACGCCGCTGGAGAACCGACTGGACGAGTTGTATTCGGTCGTGCAGTTCATTGACGACCGTCGTCTGGGGCCGGGGTTCCGCTTCTTTCACCGGCATCGCGTGGTGGACGAAAAGGGCAAGATCCTCGGTTATCGGAATCTGGATCAGCTGCGGGCGATGCTCAAACCGGTGCTCCTGCGCCGCACACGCGCCTCGGTGCTGCAGCAACTGCCGGAACGCAACACGGAGATTGTGCGGATTCCGGCCAGCGAAGAGCAGGCGGCGATCAGCTGGGCAAACGTGCAACGTGCGGCACAGATTGCCGCAAAGAAATTCCTGACCGAGATGGACTTGCTCCGCATCCAACAGTATCTGTTGGTGGCCCGCATGGCGGCGGACAG
>JALOQX010000527.1 GCA_025459265.1 Pirellulaceae bacterium
CGACCCGTGTCGATCCCCAGGTACAACAACGAGAATCGTTGGTACATCGAGAAGTACCAGAGCATCCTCGGCGTGTTCACACCCATGTGAAGGAGTCGCACTTGCAGGCCCTCATCAAAGTCGCCGACGATTTCCTGAACATCCGCGGCTCTTTCAAGGTCGGCGGACTGATCGATGTCGGCACCCAGTGCTCGCTGGTGCGACGTGCCAGTGGCAAATTCGTGTTTCTCGATTCCTACACGCTGAGCGGCAAAGTGCAGCGTGACGTCGATGCGCTGACCAACGGCGGCAATGACGTGGAGGCGATACTCAACCTCCATCCTTTTCACACCGTTCACGTGCGCGCGATGCACCAACGGTATCCCAAGGCCAGGCTCTACGGCACGGCCCGGCACCTGTCGCGGCTTCCCGACCTTCCGTGGGAGAAGACGCGCACGGAGCAGGCGCGCCTGCACAAGCTGTTCGAAGAGGATTTCGAGTTCTCGGTGCCGCGCGGCGTCGACTTCATCTCGGCCAACGAGAACGTGCACTTCTCCTCGGTGCTCGTGCTGCATCGCGCATCGCGCACGATCCATGTCGATGACACGTTGATGTACGTCCGCCTGCCTCTGCCCGCAAGGGTGCTGGGATTCCGCGACGTGCTGCTGTTCCATCCCACGCTGCGGCAGGCGCTGGAGAAGCGAAAGGGCGCAGGTCAGGACTTCCGGGAGTGGGCCGAGGAACTCGCCGCAGGTTGGCGGGATGCCGAGAACCTGTGCGCGGCACATACCACGGCCCTGACGGCGGCCCAGAACCGGGGTGCCTCGGTCCACGACCGCATTCTCGCGGCGCTGGAGAAAGTTGCGGGAACGCTGCGTTAGCAGCTCAATCCGGGACGGCGGCGGCTCGAAGCAGGCTGCACGCCGCGCCACGGCGTTGTCCGGATAGTCGTCGGGCTGGACGCAGCGTTTGACGCCCCCGGCACCGGGGCCAATACTCCGCCCAACACACAAAGGGGGTGCTGTCATGTTCAGCCGTTCGCTGGTGATGTTCCTGGTCGCGACTCCGATTGCGGCGCTGGCCGCACCAGGAAAGTCGACGACCGCTCAACCCACCTTGACGCCGCAGAGCAGCGGCACGACGAGCGGCCTGATTGCCGTCAGCCCGGTGAATCCGCAGGTGGTCTGGGCGTCCGGGCGCTTCGGCACCTTCGTCGTGACCACCGATGGCGGTAACACGTGGCGGGCCGGCGTCGTGCCGGGCGCCGAAGAGCTGCAGTTCCGCGACGTCGAGGGCGTGAGCGCCAAGGTCGCGTATCTCCAGTCGATTGGCAACAACGCGACGGACTTCCGCATCTACAAGACCGTCGATGGCGGCGCGTCCTGGACCATGCAGTTCCAGAACCAGAATCCGGCGGCGTTCTACGACTGCTTCGCGTTCTGGACGCCGAACCGTGGCATCTCGCACAGCGACTCGGTCGACGGAGTGTTCCCCAACCTGCGCATCACCGATGGCGTGAACTGGCAGGACATCAGCGCCAACATGCCGCCGGCATTGCCGGGAGAAGGAGCCTTCGCCGCCAGCGGCACGTGCGTGGCCACGCAGGGCGGGCAGAACGCCTGGATCGCGACCGGTGCTTCCACGACCGCGCGAGTGCTGGCGACGAGGGATGGTGGCGATACCTGGGAGGCCTACGACACGCCGCTGGTGAGTTCGCCGAGCGCGGGCGCGTTCACGGTGGCTTTCCGCAATCCGTGGAACGGCATCGTAGGCGGCGGCGACCTCGACCCGGCGTTTCCCAACAACGCGGCAACAGCCACGTCATCCGATGGCGGCGCCACTTGGACGCTCACCAACGCGCCGCCCGTGACCGGGGCCATCTTCGGACTGGCCTATGCGCAGGGGGCCGGCAACGGCAGCCGCACGGTCGTGATCACCGCCAACGCGGGCGGCGCTGCCTGGACTCCCGACGAGGGCGACACCTGGTACAGCTTGCCCGGCGTGACGGGCTACTGGGCCGTGGCGTTCGCGAGCCCGCAGGCCGGATGGCTGGTGGGCACCGACGGTCGCATCCTCAAGATCAGCTTCTGAGCCTCGGATAGCGGTGGTCCCGGACTCTCGGCTCGCGGCGCACTGAGAGCGCCGGCACCACCGCGTCCGGCATCGACCGGGTACCGGCCCGCGACGGGCTCGCTACAGAGGATGTCATTGATGCAGAAGAACGCCATCGTTGGGGCCTGCCTTGCCGCCTTGCTGGCCAACGTGCCGGCGCTAGCGAGCGACGGCCGCCCGGATGACCAGGGACGGTATCCGGCAGTGGCCGGTTACTACGAGTTCTTCGTCTACCTGCCCGATGGTGGTGTGCCGGAGGTGGCCTACGCAGAGCTGTCCTGCTCCGGGGCGCTGGTCGCCGAGAGGGTGATTCTCACGGCCTCGCACTGCACTGCCTTCAACTACACCGAGGACATCGGCATCGCCGGCTACAGCAGCCGCGTCTGGGTGAGCTTCGACGTCTCTGCCACGGC
>JALOQX010000528.1 GCA_025459265.1 Pirellulaceae bacterium
CTGCCAGGTCCTTTCTCTACACCCAGTCCTCGGGCCGGGTGGCTGGGGTCGAGCGTCAGCTCGCCCCCAGCTTTTCGCGCTCTTCGCGTGCTTCGTGGTCCACCTGCCACGTCCTTTCTCAACACCCAATCCTCGGGTTGGGTGGCTGGGGTCGAGCGTCAGCTCGCCCCCAGCTCTTCGCGGCCGGGGGCTCACTTCGTTCGTCCCCAGCCGCTCGACAATTCCCGGAATTGCGCTATTCCCTTTACGTGTGGATGATTATGCGCGATGCGGCAACATCGTGCCCGATGAATGTCAGAGTCCGCGATCAGTATTTTTGCAGCAACTGCAACAGTTTTCCGTCGACCTGCTGGCCGTCGACTTCCTCATAGGCGATATCTTCACGTCCGGAGTCGACGACGCCGAAGCTGCCACGGAAGTTCCACAAAGCCCAACCGATGTTGTGGCTGAACAGAATCTCCAGCACGTCCGTCATCCAGCGCAGGAAGACCGCGTGCGGCGTCTTGTTGTAGCTTCCGCCTTCTCCACAGTGGACGCCGATTCCCTGGCGGACCAGAGCGCCCCACGGCGCGTAGTGTTGCTCGAGTGTCGCACGGTCGCACTGGACCGACCCGTCCCGGTTCAGCAGCGGCCAGGTCGGGGTGGGAAAGCTGCTGCGCCGGTCGACCCAACTTGCTCGATAGTGGCTGATTCCCGCCGGCGTGTAGGCATGCACGCTTTGAGCCACGCCGGTCGGGATCATCTCATCCACAACGACGTTGCCCACGTTCAGGCCGTCGATGATGACCAGGCGGTCCGGCGTGTGGGTGCGGATCGCCTCGGTGGCGCGCGTCATCACGCGGCGGTAATCTTCGCGCGACATGTATCCTTCGCGCGCCGAGGGCGCTTCGTTCACGAGGTTGAAGCTGAGCTTCGCGCTCGGGATGCTGCGATAGCGCCGGGCGAACAGATCCCAATGGAACACGAACGCGTCCTCGGCCCGCTGGTCCGTCCACAGCGAGAACGGCTCGCGCTCGGGGTCGTTAATGCAGTAACCCGGCGCGCGGTGGAAGTTGAGGCTGACGTGCAGGCCGTACTTCTCACCCAGTTCCACCGTGCGGTCGACCTGTGCCAGCACGCTTTCCTTGATCTTATAGACGTCGTCGACGCTGAGCGTGCGGGTCTGCGGCCAATCGGAGTCGATCCACAGCCAGTAGTCCATCGGAATGCGGACGAAGTCGAAGCCCCAGTCGCGAATCAAGCGCAGTTCGTCTTCCGGGACCAGGGCGTCGGAGCGGTCACCGCGCGAGAACGCCTGGAAGAAATTCAGCAGATTGAACCCGCGCCAGCGCGGGATCGCGTTCTGGGCACGATCCGGGGCGGGTTCCTGGCCGGGCAGCGCCGGCAGGCCGCACCCCAGCACCGCGGCGGCCGCGCACCCGGCCGTCCGCAAGAAGTCGCGTCGCGTGGCAATTGGTGAAGAGCATTCAGGCATCGTCGGCCTCACTTGAATTGTGAAAGTGCAAGGTTCAATTCCTGCAATTACGTCTTCGGCCGTTCGAACTGTGGCACGCTCAGCCGCTGCCCGTCCTTGAGCGACGACTCGTGCGCCACGATGCCCGGTACCGTCATGGCCAGCGCTTCGTAGACATCGATCAAAGGCTGGCGGTCCTCGAGGATGGCGGTGACAAACTCGTGCGAGAGCTGTCCTTGCGAGCCGCCGTGGCCCCCGGCGGCCACGGTGGGCGGAAGCGGCGGACGTGCGGTGTCGGGGAGCTGCTGCAGCGTCCCCTCGTACCCTCCGTCGAACGATCCGTGCTCGCCGTACAACCGGCCGGACTCCCCGCCGAAACCCTGCACCGACTTGCACATCGACATCCGGGACGAACCTTGCTCGGTGGTCTGAAACAGGGCCACCTGGTCCGCAAACGGATTCCCGTACGGGTTGCCACCGGGCTGATAAATCGCGTGCGCGCCAGGGAATCCCAGGCACGACACGCTCGTGTAACGCTGACCGGTGACCCATGTATAGTACGCCGTGGAATGTGTCGGGTACCACAGCGGCGGACAGCCCGTGCGCCAGCCCTGAAAGGAGGGGAAGTCGCCGGGGATGTAGTGAATGTATTCCCCTTCCGAGTACACGATTCGCCCGAATCCACCCACCTTAAAGATCTGACGCATGGCGTAGCAGTCGGCGTGGAAACAGCTCGTCTCAGCCATCATGTACTTCAGTCCGGTCGCCTGTACCGTCTCGAGCAGGGTCTGCGCATCTTCGATCGATCCCCAGACGGCCGGGACCGCGGTCATGACATGTTTGCCGTGCTTGAGGCAAGCGATGCAGTGCCGCGCGTGACTCGGGGCATCCGTGGCGACAAAGACGGCCTCGATATCAGAGTCTTCGACCAGCCGCTCCAGCGATTCGTACGATTTGTCGCACCGACAGGCGGTCATCATGCGACTGCACCGCTCGGGGATCAGATCACTCACCGCGACCACGTGCACGTTCGGATGGTCTTGAAAA
>JALOQX010000244.1 GCA_025459265.1 Pirellulaceae bacterium
CCGCAGTTCGTCGTCCCGCAACTGCAGCTCACCTTGCAGACTGATGCCGCAGTTGACGGTCGGCGACAGCGCGCCGGACGTATCGTTGCGCCACCGCGGCTGGCCCGTCACGGCGTCGAGTGCCACGACGTAGGTGCCGTCGTAGTGCGCGATCCCGGCCGCCGCATACACCACACCTCGGTCGACGATCACGCCGCCGGCCACGGGCCACGTGGAAATCAGCTTCCCATAGACCGGGATCCACCGCGCCTCGGGCGCGACGCGATACGTCCACAGCAGCTTGCCCGTCACCGCTTCCATCGCATAGACCCGTCCGTCGGCCGAGCCGACGAACAGTCGCCCGTCGGCCACGGCGGGCGCGTAGTAAATCGGGCCGCCGGTGAGCGTGGTCCACCGCAGTTCCCCCCGTTCGTCCAGTGCGCGGACCGCTCCGCTGCGATCGGCCACGAACGTCAGGCCGCCGGCCAGCACCGGTGCGGTGGGCCATTCCGGGGTGGGCAGGCGATACGACCACGCCGGACGCACTGCCTCGGGCAGGTGCACGGAGGTGTAGCTGCTTCGCAGGTTGTCGCGCTGATACGCGCACCAGTCACCGCGGTCGATCTGCAGCGGCGCGAGTCTGGCGGTCGGCTCCGCGTACTGCTGCAGCTGCGGCTCCGGCGCCGGCGCACGGGGCGCGCCGGCCGGGCCGAGGCCGATGTGGCCGTAGAGCGAGAGCTGGCAGCCGCACATCCACGGCCCCCAGAACAGCAGTCCGTCGGAAATGATGACGCCGTCCTGGCACGGCGGTCGCATGGGTGCAATGTGCTCGGCGCGGTCCGAGTTCACGTCCACACGCACGGTGCCGCCCGTCGTGCGATAGAACACGCTGTCGATGCTCCCCGTGGCCCGGGTGCACGCGCGACGAATCGGCGCCGACGTCAGCCGCTGGCCGTCGTAGGTGTATTTGCCGCCGACGTCCTCCGCACCCTGCTGCGGGCCGGCGCAGTAGAACCCGTCGTCCCGCAGCACCAGCTGCAGGTTGCCGCAGTCTTTCTGCCACAAGAGATGCCCGTCTTCGGCCGATGCGACGACCAACCGCTCACGCTGCGGGCCGGCAAAGAAGATTCGCTCCCGATCACACTTGATGTACGTCTGGGTCGCGTAACCGGTCACGTAGTGCTGCGCGCTGCCGTTGGGCCCGATCGCCTCCAGCAGATCGCGATCCTGGTTCTTCCACAACACCTGGCCGTCGGCCGTCTGCAGGCAACCCAGGAACTGCTCCGGCACATAGAAGAACAGTCGGCCCTGGGCCAGGCAGACGCCGCGGCTGTCGATGTACTCGTCGTTGCGATACGTCCAGCGCACGGATTTCGTGGCCGGATCGATCGCCAGGAACGTGCGGCCAAAGCCGAAATTCGTGCGCGGATCGGCATATTCGTGCCCTTTCCACATGCCCCAGGGCCAGTGCCCGATGCCCCGCACGTCCGAGCGGATCGTGTCGACCTGCACCTCCTGGCCGCCGACCAGCGCATACAGCACGCCATCGACCAGCGCCATCCATTTCCAGACCGGACCGTCCGCCTGGTCGCGGGTGATCACGATTTCGTCGCGGACGTCACCCGAGGCCGCATCGATCAGCTTGCAGGACTCGTCATCAGCCAGAAACAGCGTGTCGGGCGTGGCGATCATCGTGTTGCGGTGGATCATGAACCCGGGCCGCAGCGCGCGCTGCCAGAGCACCGTGCCGTTGTAGGCGTTGATGCAGACCAGCGTGTTGAGGACCTCGTTCTGGTTCGCCTTGTGCGCGATGTGACCGAACGCCTTGAAGATGCGGCCGCCGGCCGCCACCGTGACTTCCGGCATCGGCGAGAACATGGGAGCGGCGAGGAACTGCGTGCGAAACGGCGCACGAGCCAGCTGGTCGGTCGAGCAGGGATTGTTGTCCGGCCCGTGGTAGGGATGGGACCAGGCATCCACGCCCTCTGGTTGCGGCTTGATCCATTCCTGCGCGCCGGCCAGCGCTCGTCCGCCTGGCCGCAATACGCGCAGCACCTCCTCCCGCGGCACCACCTCGGCCAGCGCCGGCGCGATACGCACGGTGTCTGCCAGGTTGTCGGCCAGATGGATGGCCTGTGCGGCCCCGTGTTCGGCAAACACGCGAGTGCCCAACAGCCTGGCCTCGGCGGCCGCCGCGCGCACTGCAGCCACCTCGCCCTCGTCGCCGGACTGGAAGTACATCAGACACTCGTTCGCGTCGGCCCATTTGACCAGCTGCTGCGGTCCCGATGGCTGCGGGAGTCCCAACACGACGCTGATCCCCCGCGCGACCCCCAGCGCATCGTCCGCCCGAGCAGTTCCTTGGTCGTGGGACGTATGACCGGTGATCAGGCCGAACGCGATCGCCAGGCTGACCACGAATCCGCGCGGCCGACCGCCGCCACGCCAGCTCGCAAGGCATCGAATCGGCGTCATGAATCACCTCCGTTTGCAGAACTTGTCGGGAGTTATTGAATTGACCTTCGTCGCTCGACTCTCCGAGTCGAGCCAGCACGGCTCGGAGAGCCGTGCGACGGCCCTCGTCGCTCGACGCTCCGAGTCGAGCCAGCACGGCTCGGAGAGCCGTGCGACGGCCCTTGTCGCTCGACGCTCCGAGTCGAGCCAGCACGGCTCGGAGAGCCGTGCGACAATGTTCGCTGCGACGACTCGTTTCTGAACGCGTGCGAAGCGACCGAGACTCTCACAACGGCCGGATGGCCACCTCGCGTACGACAATCTGCATCGGGCCGAATTCGTCTCCCGGATGAACCTGGAACCCGATCCGGCCGTGATCGGACACGTCAGCGCGCACGTCCACGACCTGGTGGCCGTTGAGCACGATCACGTGACGGTTTCCCACGGCCCGGATGAGCATCGTGTTCCAGCCCTCCCGATCGATCGTGCTGGTGTCCGCGTTCACCGCGGCAAACGGCTGGCCCGCCACACCGGGTCGGTACAAGGAGCCGCTCAAGGCAAACGGGTTCTGGTACTCCAGGATGTCAGCCTGATAAGTCTTTTCGCCCCCTTGATACCGGTACCAGACGCCGCTGTTGGCGGGCCACACCACGCGATAGGTCACGGTCAGTTCAAAGTCGCCGAATGAATCGCGTGTGAACAGGTCGCCCGGCGTATTGCCCGGTCCCTGCCGTCCGATGAGCAGACCGTCGCGTACTTCCCAGCGGGCGTTGCCTTCAGGTACCCAGCCGGTCAGATCTTTGCCGTTGAACAACGGCGTGAACGGATCGTCGGGGTTCGCGGCGCGTCCGGCCGTCCAGCGGATCGCGCGGTTGACCAGTTCGCGGTACGTGGGGTGTTCGTAGGCCAGGTGATCGTGGCCCAACTGGATGTACACGACGCGGCTGTTGGCATAGTGGTTTGTCCAGGCGAGCTCGCGATCGCTCTTGGGGTGCTGGGTGGTCAGCAGCACGTGGGCGTCGGGATCGGTATCATATCGGCCGTAGGTTTCGTCGTGGATCTGAAAGTCCGGGAGGCCCCGCGTGATGGGGTGTTGCCGATCGGCGATTTGCACGGCGATATCCTGGTCGTGGTCGTAGGTCGAGCCGGGCACGGTCTGGCCGTCGACGACGTGGTCGCCCACGTGGAATCGGCCGCCGATGATTTTCGCGTATTCCGGCCAGTTGGGGTGCGCGGCCAGCGTATGGTGCAGGGCGACGACGCCGATCCCCTGCTCGAGCAGTTGGACGAACGCCTGCTGTTGTGCGGGTGTGAATCCCGGGGTCCACATGTCGTAGAGCACGACGACATCCTGCGTCTTGGCCAATTCCGGTGTCAGCAGGTCCGCCGCGTCGGGAAATGTCGCATGCTGCGCCACGACGTCGGGCATGGCCGCGAACATCGCGCGAAACGCCGGTTCCTCGTAGTCATGGCCACCGGTGATCACCAGCGCGCGCAGTTTGCCCTCGTCGGCCGCCGGGGTCGCCGCACAGACGCCGGCAGCGCACCACAGCGCCGCCACACCGATCCACACTGCTGTCATGCGATTCCACATGGTTGAGTCTCCCTGGTAGTTTGAATCTCAGTTGCAGCGCATTGTACCGCCCGCGCATTTCGTGCGCGAATAGCCGGCGGGCGATTTTTGGGCTGCGGGGGCACATCTCCATGGAATTGCGAGCTTCCGGGCATGTGCGGGTGGCTGGAGACGGCCAGATAGCCGGGGTCGAGCGCTGCGAACCCCCGGAACGTCGCACGCTGGGGGCTCACGTCGTTCGTCCCCAGACACCCGAACATGCCCGGTACAGGCTTGGAGTCGAGCGTGGTTTGTCCCAGTGGCCTGTTCCCGCTATGATCGGGGTGCACCTGAGTTTCCGGGCCTTCTGAGGGATACAGTTCTATGGTGTCGAAGGACAGTGGACTGCGGAGCGACCGCAGGGTGTGCGTCCGGTGCGTGGCGATGGCTGTGGTCGTGTGGTTCGCTCTGCCGGGCTGGTGCAGTCGCGTCGAAGCGGGCGGCGGGCCCGAGAATGTGGCCGTGGTCGTCAACGCCGGCAGCTGGGCGTCCCAGACCATCGCCAACCACTACGTGCAGTGGCGGCAGATCCCGCCGTCGCACGTGATCTATGTTGAGGGGCTGACCGAGTTGGATCAGATCGACGTGGAAACATTCCGCACCCGGATCCTCGTGCCGGTCATGAAGACGCTCTTCGAACGCGACCTGTTGGATCAGATCGATTACCTCGTCTATTCCGCGGATTTCCCCACCGGCATCGACGTGACCAAGGACCTGGGGGGGCTGCGCGACGTCCGGCCGGTGGCCGTCACGGAGGCGGATCGCGCGGCGCTGGAGCGGGCGCAGAAGCTCGTCAGCGAGTCAAAATGGGAGGAAGCGGCGGCGATTCTGCAACGGTTGGACGAGACGATTCCGGGCAGCGCGGACCTGCGGTACAACCTGGCCTGTTGTCTGGCACGGTTGGGGCAGAGCGACGCGGCGCTGGGAGCACTGGGCCGCGCCGTGGCCGCGGGCTGGGCCGATGCCAACCACGTGCGGGAGGACCCGGATCTCGCGTCGATCCGCGACCTGCCGGCATTTCAGACGCTGGTCAAGCAAATCGAGGACAAACGCAAGGAGGTGTTCGAGATCCAGCCGACCACGGCGTTCCGCTCGACATATCTGTGGAATGGGCTGGGAGCACGCACCGAGCGTGAGGGGGTGCGGTACATGCTGTCGACCATGCTGGCCGCGACCAGCGGCCGCGGCAATTCGCTGCGCGAGGCGCTCGCGTACCTCGAGCGCAGCGTGGCGGCCGACGGGACGCAGCCGGCGGGCACCGTGTACTTCATGGACAACGCGGATGTCCGCGCGACGACCCGCGCCTGGGCCTTCGCGTCGGCCGTCAAGGCGCTGGCATCGACGGCCGTCCAGGGGACGGTGGCCAGCGGCGCGCTGCCGCAGAAACAACCGGATGTTGCCGGCGTGATGGCCGGTTCGGCCAACTTGAACTGGGAAAGCTCCGGCAGCACATTCGTGCCCGGTGCCATCGGCGAACATCTCACCAGCTACGGTGGCATCCTGCGCGAAGATGTCGGGCAGACGCCGTTGTCCGAGTTCCTGCGGTATGGTGCGGCCGGGTCCAGCGGGACGGTTGCCGAGCCGTACGCCATTCAGGCGAAATTCCCCAATGCGTTCCTGCACGTGCACTACGCGCGCGGCGCTTCGCTGGCCGAGGCCTTCTACCAGTCGGTGCTCGCCCCCTACCAGCTGCTCATCGTCGGCGATGCGCTCTGCCAGCCCTGGGCCAAGCGCTGCCAGGTGACCCTCGAGGGCGTGGCAGCGGACCAGCAGGTCCGCGGCGAGCTGATGTTTGCGGCGCGCGCGGTCAGCACGACTGGGGACGACGACGACATCGACCGGTTCGAGTTGTTCCTGGACGGCCGTCGGCAACCGACGGATCCGGCAGCGCGGCGGTTCGCCATGGATACCACGGGACTGAGTGACGGCTGGCACGAACTGCGCGTGGTGGCCGTGGCGAAAGACCCGATCGAAACGCGCAGCGGCACTGTGGTGCCCGTGCTGGTGGACAATCGGGGCGATAGCGTGGTACTTGCTGCGGAACCGGCAGGCGGGACCGAAGTCCCCTACGGCACGCCGTTGGTCTTGCGCGCCACCGCGCCCACGGCCCGTGCGATCAACATCGTCCACAATGCCCGTACGCTTGGCACCGTGGCCGGTACGGAAGGTACCGTGACGATCGACACCCGGGCGCTCGGCCTGGGTCCCGTCCGGCTGCAGGCCACGGCGCGACTGCACGGCAAGACCGTCGCCAGCGCCCCGCTGGCCGTAACCGTCCTGCCCCCACCGGCGCTCCCGCCGCTGGCCAACGTCGACACCGGCCGTTTCGTGGAAGGTCTGCAGGTGTTCCTCGATGACGACCCACCGGTCATCGTCACGGACACGAAAGACGCCAAGTGGCTTGCCAACATCCACGCGGGGACACCCAGGCGATTGAAGATCGCAGGCTACTTCGAAACACCCGAAGACGACATGTACCAGTTCCAATTCACGGGCAACTCCGTCACCGCGCTGCGCGTGGACGACCAGGTGCTCTGGCAGCACGCCTCCGCGGAGGGCGGACCCGTTGACTGGACCCTCGTGCCGGTCCATCTGCAGCGGGGCGTGCACCAGGTCGAGTTCACCGGTGTGACGACGCGCGCCCCGAGTTGGCGCGTCCGCTACGGCGGGCGTGGCACGAAGTCCCTCGACGGCAAACGGTTCAAACACGTGCCGTAGCGTAGGTTGTACCCCGCTCCGTGACGGCACTGGCATCACGCATTGTGCGGTCCAGCGGCATCTGGCTCGCGTCAAGGAAAGGACTTGCTATGAGAGGCACACACCCGCGCGCGGGGCGACCTACAGCGCACATGGCACGGTGCGTCGCGGCAGTTTTGATCACCACGTCGGCGTGGTCGCAGGAGTCAACGGCCGAGCGCCCTCCGAATGTGATCGTCATCTTCATGGACGACCTGGCGTACGCCGACATCGGACCGTTGGGTGCCCAGGGGTACGCCACGCCGAACTTGGACCGCATGGCCGCGGAAGGAATGTTGTTCACCGATTTTGTCGTCTCTGCGGCGGTCTGTTCGGCGTCGCGCGCGGCGCTGCTGACTGGCTGCTACCACCGTCGCGTCGGGATATCCGGCGCACTGGGCCCGAACGCGGAGATCGGCATCCACCCGGACGAGACGACGCTGGCGGAAGTCTGCCGCGCCCGCGGATACGCCACGGCCTGTTTCGGCAAATGGCACCTCGGGCATCACCCCAAGTTCCTCCCGCTCCAGCACGGTTTTGACGAGTACTTCGGGCTGCCGTATTCCAATGACATGTGGCCGCAGCATCCCGAATTCGTGAACCTGCCGGCGGCAGCAGACGGCAGTCGTCCCGGGTTCCCGCCGCTGCCGCTGATCGAGGGCAATGCGGTCATCAATCCTAACGTCACGTCGGTCGAACAATGCCAGTTGACGACCTGGTACACCGAACGAGCGGTTGATTTCATCGCGCGGCACGCGGCCCAGTCCTTCTTTCTGTACGTGCCGCATGCCATGGTCCACGTGCCGTTGCACGTCTCCGAGAAGTTTCGTGGGCGCAGCACCCGCGGGCTCTTCGGCGACGTGATGATGGAAGTGGACTGGTCGGTCGGGCAGATTCTCGAGGCGGTGGAGCGCCAGGGGCTCGACGAGCACACGCTGGTGATCTTCACGTCCGACAACGGCCCGTGGCTCAGCTACGGCGACCATGCCGGCTCGGCCGGCCCGCTGCGGGAAGGCAAAGGGACCGAGTTTGAAGGTGGTGTGCGCGTCCCCGCCCTCATGCGCTGGCCGGGTCAAATTCCCGCGGGCCACGTCTGCCGCGAACTGGCCACGACGACGGACATCCTCCCGACGGTCGCCGCGTTGATCGGAGCGCCGCTCCCGCCGCGCGCGATCGACGGTCACGATATCCGCGCGCTGCTGTTCGCGCAGCCCGGCGCCCTCTCTCCACACCCCGTGCATTACTGCTACGGCCCGGGAGACGAACTGCAGGCGGTGCGGGACCGCAAGTGGAAATTGCACCTCCCGCATCGCTACCGGACGTTAGCCGGCCGGCCGGGCGGCACGGGTGGGGTCCCGGTCGCCTACAGCACGGCGACGATCGGCCTGGAGCTGTTCGACCTGGAACACGATCCGGGCGAGACGACGAATGTGGCGGATCGATTTCCGGAGGAAGTCGCCCGGCTGCAAGCGCTGGCCGAGCAGGCGCGTCACGACCTCGGGGATACGCTCACGAACCGCACCGGTGCAGGCGTCCGTCCCGCCGGCCGACTCGCGCTCGATGACCCGCGGCTGGTGTGGTGAGCGCCCGGATCAGTCCAGCGTCGGGAACACCAGTTCGCCGGCCGACTGCGCGGCTGTGTTTTCGTACGAGCCGAAGAACTCGGAGTTGCAGTCGAGCCACAAGGTCAGGCGATACCGGTCTTCGTCCGGCAGGGCGACGCCGTAATGCGCGCCGGTCAGATACGGGAGCAGCGGAGCCACCCGCGCACCGAACTGGCCCGCGGTCGTGCGTGAGCCCCCATGTACACCGGTGTTGATCGAGCCGTTGGTGACGTGGAAATAGAACCCGTATTTCCCGGCCAGATTGTGATAGGAGCGCGTCCAGCCATGGGGTCCGTCGGCGACTCGCGACAGGTCCAGCGCCCCGCGCGACTGATGGCAGTCCACGCAATGTCGGTCGAGCACGTCCTGCACGAGCCGGATGAAGTTGAAGGGGCTCGACCCGGACACATCGGGCCGGATCGGTGACGGGGCCCGCCGCAGCGCCAGCGGCGTGGCGCTGGAGGGCGGAGGGCCCGCGGTACGCCGCTCGTGACAGCCACGGCAGGTCAACTGCTCGCCCGGATGCACGTACGTTCCGCTGCGCATCGACTGGATCGCCATCCCCTGCGCGTCCAACGCCTGGAAATAAATCTCCTTGCCGACCGGCGCCTCAAAATACGCGCTACCGTCGGCTTCGACGGGCACGGTCCCCAGCACGGCACGCGCGTTCGTCTGTTCGGCCACTCCGATGCGCGGATCGTTGGGCGCGGGCGTCGTCTTCGGCAGGACCTGGATGACGCGCAGAGCCGCCACGCGCGCCCCTTCCGGCCAGGCGAAATCGCTGTCGTAGACGTTCATCACCGCGACGGTCGCCGCCGGAATCGTCTCCTGCGCCGCCACGGCCGCCGCCGTCTGCACGGTCTGGTCCGGGATCAGCGGCGGTCGAGGCCGCGGACGTAAAGGAATCGGGTTGACGCAGCCGATGGACGGATCGTGATAGAGCAATTCGCGGTTGCCGAAGCGATCGATCCAGTAGACGCCGCGCTGCACCGCGTCGGGCGCGTACACGCACAGGTAGTCGTCTTCGCTCAACGGCCAGGGAGTGCCGTAGCGGGAGTACCGGCGCAGATCCTCACCGCGTCCTTCCGCCTCCGGAAATGGCGTGTCGGGCGTGAGCCGCGTCAGCTGGGACATCGCGCCGTCATCCGGGAGCGACGGATCGATCAGCACCAGGGAGCCGAAGGCGTGACCGTGATGCGACCCCGTGACGGCGACGAACTTCTGCGAGCCGGGAATGGCGCGAATGTCCATTTCCATCCAGGGCCGGCTCTCGCGCCGCACCGGGTAGTTGCCGTGCGGCGACCGCGGATCACGCCCGTCGGGGAAACTGGTCCAGATGTGATGCGCGATGTTCGTGTCGCGGTCGACGTAGTCCCAGCGGGTATACACCAGCATCCCGTCGTTCGTGACGCTCGGCTGCCACTCGTGTGTCTCGTGGTAGCTCAGCTGCACGATGTCGCTGCCATCGGGGTTCATCGAGTGTATGGCGTAGACGGGGCAGTGCCGGCCACACCGCAGGTAGCCGCCGCGCCGCGTCGAGACGAACGCGATGCGTCCGTTGGGGAGAAAACAGGGATCGAAATCGTCCCACGCGCCGTCGGTCAGCTGCACCAGGTTGCTGCCATCGGCGTTGCAGCGGAAGAGATGGTAGCAGCATTCGGGAGTCCACTCGTAACACTCGCGACCCTGGTACTTCTCCCAGGCAGCCGCCTGGCTGTATGCGAACAGGATCGTCTGGCCGTCGAACGACAGCTCGGGCGACAGGAACGTGCCGCCTTGCAGTTTCTGTCCCTGCAAGCGCCCCGCCTGCACGACGGAATGCTCCAGCAGATTCTCGACGCGCGGCGCGGCGCCAAATGGATCGACCAGTACGAACAGCCCCCCGCCCGGTTTGGCATTGCAGCCGTAGAACTGGTCGCACATGTGGTACACGCCGACCGAGTCATGACGCTTAACAAACAGCAGGCGATCGAAATCCAGATGGGGGTTGCAGAAGGCCATCGCGCGGGCGAGCTGCCGCGCCTGTTCGAGCAACGCTGTCGCGTCCGCCGCGTTGGCGACGGCGTCCTCGAGCTCGTGCAGCCGCGCCACCAACGGCGCGAGCCGGGCGGACGTTTCGGGCGTGGTGAGACGCGCGGCCAGGTCCCGGGCACGCGCGAGCGTCACCTGCGCCTCAGCGAGCGAAGCGGCCGCGGGAGCGGCGACGGCCGCGACGTCGTCGGCGGCCCAGGCGGGCATCGCGCCGCCAACCAGGCGCCCCAGCGCAGCCAGCAGGCAGATGAAGCACGACGCCCGGCCGGACCGGACGCGACATGTCGGTACACCCCTCGTCATCGCTGCAGACTCCCAAACGACCGGACGGTCCGGCAATCTCTATGACGGTCAGGTAACGTCCACGCGGTTCCATTCTACCAGTTCGTGGCGCGGTGGACGATCGTCTCGTAGTTGGTCAGGGTCTGGGGGGCGAGCTTCCGGCCAATGGGGCAGGCGGTGGGCATCAGCACGAACCCGCGTCCGTCCCCGGCGGTTCCTTGTTCGAGTGTGGTGCAGACGAGCCGATCGAACTGATCGGCCGGCATCTGTTCGATGTCCGCGACCTCCAGATTGCCGAAAAGCACCAGTTGTTGGCCGTAGCGCCGCCGCACGTCGTCCAGCGTCACATCGCCGTGCGGGGGCGGTTCAAGCGGATCGACTGCGTCGGCGGGCAACGCCGCGACCATGTCCAGCAGCGCCCGCGTCCGGCCGTGGCAGTGGAGCCGCACGAAGCCGCCGTGCGCGTGGATTGCCGTGACCATGGGGCGGACGTACCGCACGACGTACTCGTCGAACAGATGCGGTGGCAGGTACGGTTCCGCGGCGTATTCGGGTCCATAGATGCGCCACAGCCGGCCGGGAAATTCCCGGGCCACCTGCTGGGTACGCCGATAGATCGGCTGGGCGACTTTTTCCAGCAGGCGGTGGAACAGCGGCGGGTCGGTGAACGCCGCGACCGTGTAGTCCTGCATGCTCATCAACGTGGCGGCGGCACAGAGCGGATCTTCCGTATCCACCATCACAATGCCGGCGTCGCCCAGCGCCTGTTCTTCCGCGATCAGCGGCTGCACATCGATTGTCTCGTCAAAGAACTCGTCGGGCAGCTGCAAATACGCCAGCAGGTCGTCGCGGTCCTTGATCAGGTGCTCGACCGTCCACAAGGTGTCGACATCGGCGTCCCGCCGCAGCGTGCTGGTCAGTTCCCGTCCGGCGACGCGGATCGTCACGCGCGTCGTGCGGCACGCGTCTTCTTCGACTGTTGTGGTGGTGAGGAACTCATCGCGCACCGAGCGGCGTGCCGAACCGGCCGCGCGATCCCACGCCTCGTGGGACTGCGTGCGCACGGGACTGCGGAGCCGAATCAGATCCGTGTGGTGCTCGGCCAGTTCGAGCAGCGGGCCCCAGGACGGGTCGCGGTACACGTTGAAAGGATCGGGGTCGAGCGGATCCATCCGCAGGCCGCCGATCTCGTACAGGTTGACCGCGGGCCGGTCGACCGCTCCGCCCCGGAGCGTGGTCATCAGCCGTTCGCGGCGGGTCAAGGGCGTCGGCATGACTACTCTTCCAGCACCAGTTGGCAATAGCTCTCGTACCGGCGCACATCCAGCTTGCCGTCCGCCGCCGCGTTCTTGACCGCGCAGTCATCTTCGTGCGTGTGGGTGCAGTTGGGGAACCGGCACAGGCTGACATACGGCCGCACGTCGCGGAAAAACGCGGCCACTTCGGCGGGAATCACGTCCCACAATTGGAACTGGCGGATGCCGGGCGTGTCGACGACGAAGCCGCCCTGGCGGAGCGGGATGAGCTGCGCGGTGGTCGTCGTGTGCCGACCCTTCTGCGTCTCGTCGCTGACCGTCCGCACGCGCAGCTGCAGGTCGGGTTCCACGGCGTTGAGCAGGGACGATTTGCCGACCCCGCTCTGTCCGGCCACGACGGTCTGCTGATCGGCGAGGATCCGCCGCAGCCGTTCGACACCGAAGCCGGTGACGGCGGAGACGACCACGATGCAGTAGCCCATCTGACCGTACACGCCAATGAGCGGCTGCAGGTCGGCCAGTTCCACGAGGTCGATTTTATTGATGCAGATAACGGGCCGAATGTGCGCCTTCTCGGCCGTGACGAGCATCCGGTCGATCAGGTGCGGTTTGAGCATCGGTTCGGCGGCGCTGCCGACAATCAGCAGCTGGTCGACGTTGGCCACGATCACATGTTGGCGTCCGCGGCTGGTGCGGCTCAACACGCCGCGCCGCGGCTCGATCCGTTCGATGAGGGCCTCGCCTTGGACGGCGGGCCGGAACCAGACACGGTCACCGGCCGCCAGGACATGCCGCTGGGGTGTGTTGAGGGTCTTGAGCAGGCGGCGCGTGACGCAGCGATGCTGCTGGCCGGCGTCATCCTGGACGACACTGGCCAGTCCGTGGACGCTCAGCACGCGTCCCGCCCGGCAGGCGCTGGTGTCCACATCCAGGTCGACGGCGAACGTTCCCGCCGTCTGGTCGGCCGGCGTGCCCGAGACAGTGCGCTTGCGCGTCAGGGCCCCCTTGCCGCTGACGCGCTCCTGCTGCGGCAGCTCTTCCTGCCGGACCGGGTCCTCGCGGAGATACTGCCGCGTGACGTCCCCGCTCCGGGCGCGGGAATCATGGTGCTTGCGAAACTCGGTGCGCAACTTGCGCTGTTTCTTCTTGCTGCTCACAGGTCACTCGTGCACCGACGGACCGATCAGGTCCTTGATCTCCTGCTCGGTGAGTTCTTCGGACGTCAGCAGGGCGTCGCTGAGTTGCTCGAGTTGGTCCCGATGTTCGGTCAATAGCCTTGTGGCCCGC
>JALOQX010000245.1 GCA_025459265.1 Pirellulaceae bacterium
CTCCTTGTTGACTACTCGTCCCTCCGCCGGCCTTCGGCCGGCGCGGACGCGTGCAAGGAGGGATGACCGACGAGGGGATCTTCCGGGGGATTTCCCCTCAGAACTCGTCACTCCTTGTTGACTACTCGTCCCTCCGCCGGCCTTCGGCCGGCGCGGGGGCGTGCTTGGCCTCGGCACACAAGGACCGACGAGGGAGGATGGATGGACAGCCACTCGGTAAATGACACCGATCCGCACGCGCCGCTGCGCGGCGTGGAACCGTTGCCGGCCAACATCGATTCGATCCAGCCCGGTGGCGGCGTGTGTCTTTCGTGCGAGCTTGCCTGGGGCCGCTGCCGGCGCTGGTATCTGCGGCGCTTTCGTCCCGCCTATGTCGCCCGCCTGCGCAGCACGCGGCAGGGCGTCGGGGGAACCTACCCCCACGACATCCTCGATCCGCGGGATCTGAAGTTCCACCGCAATCTGGGCGACCTGCACTGGCCGGCCGCCGCCGATCCGTTCGCGTGGCGCGAGCGATTGCCGATCGCGCGGGTCGGCTGGGCCGAAATCCTGCTCCTCGGCGGCGGCCTGGCGCTCGTGGCCGGCGCGCTGGCTGCGGTGTGCTGGCCGCTTGCGCTGGTCCCGGCCGCCGCGGCGCTGTTCGTGGTCTATTTTTTTCGTCATCCACCCCGCCGCGTGCCGGAGGCAGCGGGCCTGGTACTGGCCCCGGCTGACGGCCGCGTATTTGCCATTCGCGAGGTCGAGCATGACGAATTTGTCGGTGGTCCGGCCGTGGTCATCGATATTTTTCTCTCGGTGTTCAATGTGCATCTGAACCGCGTGCCGATGGGATGCCGCGTACTCGGGCTGACCTATCGGCCCGGCAAGTTTCTCAATGCGCTGCGGCCGCGTGCGGCGCAGGAAAACGAGGCGCTGGAGGTGCGGCTGGAGACCACCTCGCCGCCGATCCGCGGACTGCGGGTGCGGCAGATCGCCGGCGCCATTGCCCGGCGCATCGTCTGCTGGGTGCGGCCGGGAGAGCACTTGCCCGCCGGCGGTCCATTCGGCATGATCAAGCTAGGGTCCCGCACCGAAATCACGTTTCCCCGCGAACCGGGGCTGGCATTGCAGGTGCGGTGCGGCGATCGGGTCCGCGCCGGCACCACCATTCTGGCGCGTTATGCGGGTGACGCGGCCCCGTCGGCTGTCGCAGGGCGCGCAGTCGGGAGCGAGTCGGGTGCCGCGGGGGCGGCGGCCCCAGGAGGTCCCCGCCCGGGGACAGAACGATGAGAAAACTGCGGGTTCGCCAACCACGGCGGAAAATCCGGCACATCACGTTTCCGGCGTTGCCAACGGCCTTCACGTTGGCCAACGGCGTCTGCGGGCTGGCCGCCATCACGGTCGTCACCAGTCCCACAACGCATTTTGCGCAAACCGATCTGGCGTGCTATGCGGCGCTGCTGATCTTCCTCGGGATGGCCTTCGATGTGCTGGACGGCCATATCGCGCGCATGACCAAGCAGACGAGCCAGTTCGGCAAGGAATTGGACAGCTTGTGCGACGTCATCACGTTTGGCGTGGCGCCCATCTTCATCATGTTCACCTACAACCAGGTGTTCCAGCTGCGTCTGCTCTGGGGCATCGGCGTGTTGTTCGCCGTGTCGGCCATCCTGCGTCTGGCCCGGTTCAATGTCCACAAGGACGAGCACGCGCCGACGCATTATTTCCAGGGATTGCCGACGCCGATGGCCGCCGGCACGATCGCGTCGTTCGCCGTGGCCGCCCCGTCGCTGATCGCCTTGCCGGATGTCCTGGCCTCGGAGTGGGCGCAGGAGCTGGCGCGTCAGGTTTCGACGGCCACGATGGTGATTGTGCCGCTCATTACCGGCGTGCTGGCGTGGTTGATGGTCTCGCACATTCCCTACCCGCACCTGGCGCGGACGTTGGCGCGGCGGCACAGCTTTTCCCAGCTGGTCGAACTGGTGTTCGCGGTCGTGGTGGCCGTGACGCTCAAGGAGTTCGCCCTGCCGCTCTTTTTCGGCTACTACTGTTTCGCCCCACCCTGCAACCGGCTGCGGCTACGGCTGCTGGGCTGGGCCGGCTGGCTGCCCGCACCGGCGGCGACATCGGTCGAGCCGGTGAAGGACGTGCGCTGATCGGAGGTCACAGCCGGCAGTTGCTGATCGGCGTTTCGAGGATGGCCGAGGCGCCCACGGCTTCCAGTTGCTCCATCACGTGCTGGACGTCCTGCCGGCGGACCATCACGCGCACCGCGCACCAGTCGGGGTGTTCCAGCGAGCTGACGGTCGGCGAATTGAACCCCGGGGTGACCTGTTCGGCCTGGGCCAGCTTGGCCCGCGGGATGTTGTACTCCAGGAGCGAGTAGCTGCGGGCGATGACGACCCCTTCGAGCCGCCGCACGACACGATCGGCCAGTTGGCTCTCCCGCGGCTGCGGGTGCTGGATCACCACCGTCTCGAAGTGGCCGATTTCCTCCAGCACGCGCAGGTGATTGGCGGCCAGCGTGCTCCCTGTCTCCACGAGGTCGACCACGGCGTCCGCCACGCCCAAGGCCACCATGATCTCGACGGAACCTGACAGGCACACGAGATGGACCGCCAGTGCATGCTCGTCCAGATAGCCTGTGGTGATGTGCGGGAAGCTGGTGGCCACGCGGCAGCCGTGCAGATCACGCAGGGTGCGGATCGGTCCGTCGTCGGCCACGCAGAGCGCCAGCCGGCAGCGGCCGACACCCAGCGGGAGGCGGGTGATCACGTGCGCCCGCGATTCCGCGACCAGATCGCTGCCCGTGATACCCATGTCGATCGCCCCTTCGGCACACAGGACGGGAATGTCCTCGGTGCGCAGGAACGTGATCTCGATCGGCAGCTGCGTCGCCAAGGCAAACAGACTGCGGGGCGGCCGGCGAAAGGTGAGTCCCGCCTGTTTGAGCAGTTCTTCGGCCTGTTCGGCCAGGCGGCCTTTGCTGGGCAGTCCGATCCGCAACTTGCTCATCGCGCGTCACCCTCCGCGCTGTCGGTTGGACGCGGCAGCGCGGCGCCGCGGGCGGCCTTTTCATCCAGCCCGCTGATGCCCATGCGGCGCGCCAGTTCGGCTTCCACGTCCTGCCAGTCGAGGTCGGCCCAGCGCAGCAGCACCAGGACGTGGTACACGAGATCCGCGACCTCGCGCACCAGGTGCTCGCGTCCCGCCGCACCGGCTTCGTCGGCCGCAGCCACGACCTCGGCGGCCTCCTCCTGGATCTTGCCGCCGATCTTCTCCGCGCCGCCCGCCAGCAGCGTCGCCGTGTACGATCGCGCATGGGGTTGCGCCTGGCGTTGACGAATCACCTCCTGCAGCTGCGCGACCGTGAAGGGAGTCCGACTCATGATGCAGGCTATCGTAAGGGTTGACCGCAAAGAGGGCAATTCCCGAGCGGCGCGCCTCCACTACCGGTCGGGGGCGGGTTCGGCGTATGCTGAACGCCACATGGACTTCTCGACGACTTCTTGAGCACCCAGTCTGTCGTGGGACTATGCACGGTCAGGTGGACAGCGACGGCACGATGCGGGATGTGTACGGCCCGTTCCCTCGCGTCCTGGACTGCTGGTATCTGACCGGCCCGACGGCGGCGGGCAAGACCGGTGTCGGCGTCGAGTTGGCGCGACGGATCGGGGCGGAAGTGATTTCGCTCGACTCGATGGCCGTCTACCGCGGCATGGACATCGGCACCGCCAAGCCGACACCGGCACAACGGCAGGACGTGCCGCATCATCTGATCGACATCCTGGAGCCGGACCAGGATTTCAGCGTGGCTAATTACGTCGAGGCGGCGCACCGGACGATGGGCGAGATTCGCCGTCGCGGTCGCGAGGTGCTGTTTGTCGGCGGGACGCCGATGTACCTGAAAGCCATGCTGCGGGGAATCTACCAGGGCCCTCCGGCCGATTGGGAGTTCCGGCGGGCGGTGGAAGAAGAAGCGCGGCGCGTGGGGATTGAGGCGTTACATGACCGGCTGAGCCTGGTGGATCCGCTCTCTGCCGCGAAACTGCACCAGCACGACGTGCGGCGGATCATTCGGGCGCTGGAGGTCTACAAGATCACGGGCGTGCCGCTGAGTCACGAGCAGCTGCAGTTCGAAGAGGGGACGCCGGCCGACCGCTGCCGCGTCTTCGTGCTCGGCTGGTCACGCGCGGACCTGCATCGCCGCATCGACGCGCGCGTCGCCGGGATGTTCGCGACCGGCCTGATCGACGAAGTGCGGCTGTTGCTGGCGCGGTTCGGATCGCTTGGGCGGACCGCCTCGCAGGCCGTGGGGTACCGTGAAGTCATCTCGCTCCTGCGCGGGGAGCTGACGCAGGACGCCGCCGAGCGGCGGGTGCGGGTACGGACGCACCAGTTCGCGCGCCGCCAGGAGACCTGGTTCCGCAGCCTCAGCGAATGCCGACGACTGGAACTGGACGATGCCGCTTGTCCGGCTGAGGTGGCCCGCCGGGTGGCCGAACTGGGGCGGGCTGCCTTCCCCACTTGATCACCGCCAGGAGCAGCGATAAGGTTCCTCAGGGTGTTGTCGCGGCGCTGACGGCGGGTGCGGGACAAGCCGGTCGGGAGGGTGGAATCATCAAGCTGCACGTGCCAGGGGTGTGTTACTGCGCGGTGACCGGAGCCTGCCTGCTGTGGTTGGCCGGCTGCCACGGCGGTGGGCCGGAGCCGGGACAGGCCGCTTCGTCTGCGCCGTTCAATCTTGAACCGGTTGACCGAGCCGGTACCGACTTGACGAAGCGGTCCGCAGCCGGCGCGACCGTGCGCGGGGGACGGTTTCGCGACGTGCACGCCGAGGTGGGACTGGAGCACGTGTATCGCAACGGCGAACAGGGTCGTGCGTTGCTGATGGAGACGACCGGAGGCGGCGCCGGTTGGCTGGACTACGACGCGGACGGGCGCTGGGACCTGTATCTGAACCAGGCGGGTAACGCCACGGACCCGCCCGGCACACCCCAGCCGCTGGACAAGCTCTTCCGCCAACTGGACGACGGCACGTTCCTGGATGTCACCGACTGGGCCGGCATCGTCGAACCGTATTACAGCCAGGCGGTGGCGGTCGGGGACTACAACGATGACGGGTTTGATGACGTGTACGTCACGAATCTCGGTCGCAACACGCTGCTCCAGAACCAGGGGGACGGCACGTTTCGGGACGTGACCGAGCAGGCGGGCGTCGGCGACGAGCGCTGGAGCAGCTCGGCCGCCTGGGCCGACCTGGACCTGGACGGTGACCTGGACCTGTACGTCTGCAACTACTGCGTGTACGACCCGTATCACCCCATTGAAAGCCGCAGCGAGAAGGGGGAGCCCCGCATCGTGCACCCGAAGGACGTGCCGGCCTGGCCCGACGAATGCTACATCAATCTGGGCAACGGCACGTTCGCGGCGGAAACGACGGCCCGCGGCCTGATGGGGGCCAACGGCCGTGGATTAGGTGTCGCCGTGGCCGATTTTACGAACGACGGCTGGCCCGATATTTTCGTGGCCAACGACACGACCGAGAATTTCTTCTTTGTGAACCAGGGGGGAGGCGTGTTCCAGGAATCGGCCTCCTTCCAGGGCGTGGCCACCGACGTGCACGGCAACCTGATGGCCGACATGGGGGTGGCGGTCAACGATCTGGATGGGAACGGCTGGCTGGACGTGTACGTGACCCACTTCCACATGGAGGCGGACTCGTTCTATCGCAATTACGGTCCGCGGGGCATGATCGACGAGAGTGCGCTGATGGGGCTGGTGCCGCTCACCATGGACCGGCTCTCGTTCGGTGTCGTGATGCAGGACTTCAACCAGGACGGGTTCCTGGAGGTCTTGACAGCCTGCGGGCACATCGAGAATTCCCCCGGGTTCCCGCTCTATCGCATGGCGCCGCAGTTGTTCGCCTTCGACGGGGCGCGGTGGCACGCGGTCAGCGCGCA
Source organism: Pirellulaceae bacterium (assembly GCA_025459265.1). Lineage (GTDB taxonomy): Bacteria > Planctomycetota > Planctomycetia > Pirellulales > Pirellulaceae > JAAYDI01. The sequence goes on from JALOQX010000245.1 coordinate 5,943, forward strand.
AGCGGGCGAGTATTTCCAGCACAAGTATGTCGGACGTGCCGTCGCGACCTGCGACTTTGACGACGACGGCGATCTGGACGTCGCGATCGCTCACGAGAACGATCCCGCGGCGCTGCTGCGCAACGAATCCGCACGCGGCCATTGGCTGAAGTTCCTCTTTCGTGGCCGCGACACGAATCGGCGCGGTATCGGGGCGCGGGTCACGCTCCGCCGCGGCGAGGTCCTTCGCATGCAGGAGTTGTGTGGCGGGACCAGCTACGCGGCAACGCACCAGCCTGCGCTCGTGTTCGGACTGGGTGGGGAATCGGGCCCGTGGGAGGTCACGATGCAGTGGCCCGGGGGCCGGACGCAGACGCTCCCTCAGGTGACCGTGGACCAGACGCTGGTGCTCGATGAGCTGCATGCCGCGCCAACTGCCCAAGCGACCGCAGTGGCTCGCCATTAAATGCCGGAGGTACCGCCGCCCATGTCACGAATCGCCAGGAGTTCCCGCATGCGATGGCTTGTGTCGTGTCGCGGCTTCATCTCGGGATTGGGTGGCTGGGGTCGAACTTCAGCTCGCCCCCAGCTTCTCGCGGCTGGGGGCTCACGTCGTTCGTCCCGAGCCACCCCCAAACGCAGCTCGGACAAAGCACTGGTCGTGCTCCTGGCCGGTCTAGCCATGGCGGCAGGCTGCGGGCGGGAGACGCGCGGGCCGGGACCGGACGCGGACGCGGCCAATCCGTTGGCCGCCGGCCTGGTGCGACGCGACCCTGCGGCGACTCGCCCCGCGGCCCCCGCGAGCGCTCCGCGGTGTGCCATCCAGCTGCACGATGTCACCGCCCAGTCCGGCATCACGTTCACGCATCACGATGGGAGCAGCGGGAAGCGATACGTGGTCGAAGCGATGTCTACCGGCCTGGCCACGCTCGATTACGACCAGGACGGGCTGACGGATATCTACTTTCCCAATGGCGCGCCGCTGCCCGGCTGTGAGCGGGACTCACTTCCCCGCCACGCCCTCTATCGCAACCTGGGGGATTGGCAGTTCGAGGACGTGACCGAGCAGGCCGGGGTGGTGTGCACGACATACGGCATGGGGGCCACCGCGGGCGATTTCGATGCGGACGGGTATCCCGACATTTACGTCAGCAACTTCGGTCCGAACGTGCTGTTTCACAACAACGGTGACGGGACGTTCCGCAATGTGACCCAGGAGCTCGGCGTCGGCCGCGAAGACATCCCCAACGCGATCGGGGCCGGCGTGGCATGTCTGGATATCGACGGCGACGGGCACCTGGATCTGTACGTCGGCAATTACATCTGCCTGGATTGTGACTCGCACCAGCTGCACTACGACCGGGGCTTCCCGGCGTATCCCTCGCCCCGCGAGTACGCGCCGATTCCCGACACGTTGTATCGCAACACCGGCCAGGGCTTCGCAGATTTCAGTTCGGCCTCGGGCGTCGCCAACTACGCGGGGCGCAGCATGGGGCTGACCTGCGCCGACATCGAAAACGATGGCGACACGGACGTGTTTATCTGCAACGACGTGATGGACAACTTCCTGATGATCAACCAGGGGGACGGTACTTTCCGGGAGTCCGCCGTCACGGCGGGGACGGCCCTGAACTCGCAGGGCGAGATGGTGGCGAACATGGCCGTCGATTCAGCGGACTTCGACGAAGACGGCTGGATCGACTTCTACACGACGAACTACCAGGGCCAGATCCCGATGCTCTTTCGCAACCTCGGACAGGCGATGTTCGACGATGTCGCCACGAGCGTCGGCGCCGAGTCCGGTCTGTACCCCCATGTCAACTGGGGCTGTGCCTTCGTCGACTTCAACCACGACGGGCTGCGCGACCTGTTCATCGCCAACGGCCATACGGAAGACAACATCGAGGAGCGCGACCGGGGCGCCTGCCACCGCTGCCCGAACATTGTGTTGCAGCACCTTGCCAACGGCCGGTTTGTGGACGTGACCGCCTCGGCCGGGGACGGACTCGACCCGATCGAAGCCAGTCGGGGCACCGCGTTTGAGGATTTCGACAACGATGGCGACATGGACGGCGTCATCATGAACTTGCGTGCACGGCCCACGCTCCTGCAGAACGTGCTGCAGGAAGAGGGCTGCGCTTCGCACTGGCTCCAGATCCGTCTGCACGGTCGCAGGACCAACCGGGAGGGCGTTGGGAGTCACGTGGTCGTCGTCACGGGCCAGCGCCGGCAATTGGACGAGGTGCACGGCGGCCGCGGCTACCAGAGCCACTGGGGTACGCGGCTGCATTTCGGGCTCGGGGAGGCCAGCCGGGTGGACCGGGTCGAGGTCTACTGGCTCGGAGCGGCGGCGGAGGTGTTCGAGGATCTGCCCGCCGATCAACTCGTCCACTTAATCCAGGGGACTGGCCAACCACTGGACCGTGCCGCGGCACCCGGCGCACGCTGAGCGGGAACACAGGGTGGTTGGGGACGCACCTCGGGTGGCTGGGGACAAGCATTGGGTGGCTGGGGACAAGCATTGGGTGGCTGGGGACGAGCGCAGCGAGCCCCCAGCTGCGCGCTGACTGGGGGCGATCTGCCGGCGACAACGTCAGCGAACCACAGCGCGGAAGCGCCGGCAGATCGTCCCCAGCCACCCTC
>JALOQX010000246.1 GCA_025459265.1 Pirellulaceae bacterium
CGAACTCATCAGCCGACGCAGTCGAAAACCGGTAGCAGTGACCGCTCAAGCAGCACTCCGTGTTTCTTCATGTGATCCGCGAACGTTTCGCCTTCCAACGGCGTCTCTTACTGATCAATCAAGCAAGCAATCAAGCAATCAAGCAACACAGACATATCGAGCCCTTGAAAACAGAAGGGATGGCAATCCGATGATGCTGTTCAAGCGAATCAAGATCCGCAGCTACGAAGCGGGATTGTACTTCCGTGACGGCGAGTTCAAGGGCCTCTTGAGCGAAGGTCGGCACTGGCTGTTCGACCCGCTGATGAAGGTCCGCGTCGACGTGGCCAACATGCGCGACGCGTGGCTGGCTCACGACAAGCTCGACATGATCGTCAAGTCGGGTGTGCTGAAGGACCGCGCAGTGGTGATGGACCTGAAGGACCACCAGCGCGGTCTGGTGTGGATCGACGGGCGGTTCACGCACCTGTTGGCGCCGGGCCTGTACGCTTACTGGCACGGCGCCCGCGACGTGCGTGTCGAGGTGATCGACGCTCGCCAGGTGCGGTTCGAGCACGAGGACTTGAAGGTCATCGTCAAGACGCACCTGGCGAAGCAGCTGCTCGACGTCTGCACGGTCGACCGCGACCGCGTGGGGGTACTGTTCATCGACGGACGGTACGTCGACACGCTGCGGCCGGGTCTGTACGCGTTCTGGAAGGGCGCGGCGGACGCTCGGGTGGTCGAGATCGACATGCGCGAGACAACGGCCGACGTCAGCGGTCAGGAGATCATGACGTCGGACAAGGTGAGCCTGCGCATGAACGCGCTGGTCACGTACCGCATCGCCGACGCGCGGAAGGCGGTCAGCTCGACGGACGACGTCCGCCAGGCTTTGTACCGCGAGACGCAGTTGGCATTGCGGGCCATTGTCGGCGCACGCGAACTCGACGCATTCCTGACGGACAAGGACGCAGTGGCTCAGGAGATCGAGCAGGCGGTACGCCGCCGTGCGGGCGAGCTGGGTCTGGAGATCGTATCGGTTGGTATCCGGGATGTGATCCTGCCGGGCGATATGAAGGACCTGATGAACAAGGTCACGGAGGCCAAGAAGGCTGCCGAGGCCAACCTCATCTCGCGCCGCGAGGAGACGGCCGCCATGCGCAGCCAGGCCAACACGGCCAAGCTGCTGGCCGACAACCCGACGCTGATGCGACTGCGGGAACTGGAAGTCCTGGAGAAGATCGCATCGGCTGGTCACCTGAACATCGTGCTCGGCGACAAGGGACTTGCCGACCGCGTGGTCAACTTGTTGTAACTCCAATGCCCCCGGCTCGAGCAATCGAGTCGGGGGCGTTCTTTTAGCCAACTCCTGAGGAATCCGCGATTGAGCCGCAGGCCGTGGAATTTGCGCGCCCGCTGCAGATGCTGGTTGTCACGGTCGATGACGGCGAACAACTGTCGGGATCGCCTTGCGACGCTGCCATGACGCCCAAAACAAAAGAGGCATCCGCAAGTGTCTGATCGAGGAAGGTCAACGCGTGGACCGCATCGGTACAGCTCGTTGACGGAGCATGTGAGGACTGCCTACCGGGGACGTCTGCCGCAAGGAGCAACTCGAGGCGATCACGTTTGCCACAGCCGGCTGGGATCCCCGCCCGCGGGTCGAGCGTCCGACCCCCTGGTTCCGCGTTACGCCGCGTCCTGATCCGACACCGCCAGAACAGCAGCCGCCGCTCATCGATGCGGTGACGGCGACGCCCGATCAACTGGCACCGCATCTGCCGGCGGCCATCGCCTGGACACAACACAACCCTTGTCACCGGGGGGAAGACGATCATCGGCTACGTGCAAAACGGCCCCCCGGTGCTTGTCACCGGGGGGAAGACGATCATCGGCTACGTGCCCGGTGCTTGTCACCGGGGGGAAGACGATCATCGGCTACGTGCGAGTCCCACCACACTCCAGGCGGCCGAGTCCCAAGGCCTCCAAGAAACCCGCGCTCCGCCGAGGCCGCCACAGCCGGAGCGCAGCGGAACGTAGCCGATGATCTGCGCTCCCCATCGGGCGAGCCGATGGGGGAGCCGAGCGTGCGCGCGGTGTTGCCGCCACGTAGCCGATGATCTGGGCTCCCCATCGGGCGAGCCGATGGGGGAGCGGATAAGCGCGGCGGAACGTAGCCGATGATCTGCGCTCCCCATCGGGCGAGCCGATGGGGGAGCGGAGAGGGTGCGCGCAGTGTTGCCCCCACATAGCCGATGATCTGCGCTCCCCATCGGGCGAGCCGATGGGGGAGCGGAGGGTGCGCTCCGTATCGCCGCCACGTAGCTGATGGTCTGCGCTCCCCATCGGGCGAGCCGATGGGGGAGCGGAGGGTGCGCGCGGCGTTGCCGCCGTCGATGACGACAACCTTGCCACGCGCACTTTGCAGCACATAGGACATCATCTGCGTAGATGTCTGGTTCGGAAGTTGCCACAGGGTGCACGCGTCGCGTGCGCCTGCCGGCTTGAGCTCCGCCAACAGCGTCGCGCCGACGGGCACGGAACATGTCAGGCGGATCGCCTCCGCGTCGTCTCGGGTAAATGCTACCGGCTGGCCGTCCTCCAGATTGATCACCTCGCCCACGCGGAACGGCAGATCCGCCACCCGCACCGTCGTCGTCGGCTCCGCGGCCTCATGGTTGATGACGAAGAGAAACCCCTGCCGGTCGTTGGCACGCACGGCAGCCTCAATGTCCGGATTCGAGGAATCGACGTGAGATCGGACCGCCGCCTCCCGCGTAATGGCCGCGAGCAATGCGCGCAGCTGGGCACGGGCAGCCGCGTTGTTTTCCTCCCACGCGCCGAAGTACGTATCCTGCAGGCAGAAGCCCAGCAGGAATGCCTGGCCGCGGCCAGTCCGCTTGCGGACGAGTGCCGGGGCACCCGAGGCCGTTGTGGCCACGACCTCCCCGTCAACAACCGTGCAGGTGCGGGGGCTGACGAGCGAAAGGGCGAGGTCGACGCCCAGGGCTTGGCCCTCGAGACGCACCGTCTGAAACACACTCTCGTCCGGCGCCGGGTCGGGCCGCAGAGCCCAGGCGGGCGACTGCGTGACGTAGGGTACCCAGTGCCCAGCCCGCGCGAGGCGGCCCGTCTGCGCATCCCGCACCCCGAACAGCTCCTCACACACGGCCATCGGCTCACGCAGTTCGTTCCGGCATGGCACGCAGTCGGCGATCACAGTGCCACCACGGTGCACGAACGCGGTGATGTGCTGGGCGACCGCCTCGGGCAGCAATGCCACATCGAACAATACCAGCACGTCGTAGCCGAGCAGCGTGTCATCCGTGACCTGATCCTCGTGCAGCATGTCCAGTTCGCCAAAGGCGCGCAGGAAGAGTTCAAACGACAGTCCGACATTGAAGTACTCTTGCTGCAATTGCAGATACTGCGTGCGGGGAAACAGCATGCACGCTTTCGCACGGACCTTTGGCGTATCGAGCAGCCGTGCGCCGGCCTTCTGCAAGAGGTTCAGTCCTTTTCCCAAGGATTCCCAGTGTCCGGCGCTGGCCGGCACGTTGTAGCCGGTCAACAAGTAATTCGCGCCCTGTGCCACGGCCGTCATGCTGGTTTCGCTCTCCACCCAATGCATGGCCTCGAGCGCCGGGGAGAGGAACTCGGCGAACCAGGCTGGATGGTATGTGCCGACCCAGAACCCCAGATCCTTGTGGTACGCCGTGGTCAAGCCGCGCATCTGGGCGAAGGAGTAATGCGTCTGGCTCATCCGCGGTTTGGCCACCTGGCCCAGCCGCCCAAACCGGAAATCGAACATCATGTACGGGTAGATGTCGTAGATGAACAGGTCGGCAAAATCGCCGCCCCAATGGAACACATCATCGATGGCCAATTCCGCATGCGATGTGCAACCGCCCCCAAAGGTATTGTGGCTGTCGTGCGTCAGCGTGGTGCGGAGTCCGGGAGCGATCTCCTGGACAATGCGATGCACCTGCCGCCAACCGTCAGGAAAATAGGCCGAGCGGAAATTCAGCACGTCGACCCACTTGCGTGCGTCCCCCCGAATGCTCTCCAGGTCAGGTGGTAAAGCGTAGCCATACCGCCGCTGGAATTCAGCCTGCACCTCCGCGTTGTAGCCAAACGAATTCGGACCCCAGTGAAACGGCTCGTCCTGATAGACCAGGGCGTTGTAGACACCGGCCAGGTTGCGCAGCGGCGCCAGCGCCTGTTGCGCGTTGGCACGCACGGCATCGGCGTACTCCGGAGAATAGACGCACGGCGTCGGCGGTTCCGTGCGCCCAAAGAGCTCCAGCGCTCCCACTTCCCACGTGAAGATCATGCCCTTCGAGCGCGCGTGTGCGAGAATCACCGCCTCCTCCCCCGCCGGGCGATGTGTGGGAACCATGATCCCCCGGAAACCGTGATCCCACAGGTTGTCCACGGTAGCGCGCAAGATTTCTTCGCTCAGTGGACCGTCCTCGCCGTGCCAGCCCGAACCGGCCGGCACCGGCGAAAACTGCGTCACCGCCGGGAAGAAGTCGATTCCCTCGGCCGCTGATCCCGCACGCCCGCCGGCCGCGAGAAGCACGACCCACACGTACCAATAGGGATTCGTTCGCATCAGCTGCTTCCTCGTGTTACGGCCCGTTCCGGTGACCGAATTCCGCGCTCCTTGTCCCCGCGCCCGCACACAGGAGAGGGACCGGCTTGAATCGTCGTGGCAAACGCGACATGTCTTCACTGGAGACGGTACGAGTTCCATGAACTGTCCAACGCACATGATATCGCCAGTCGGCTGAGTTGACACCAGTGCCCCCGTTCGCTGCGTGACTCGCCGGGCATTTGCGGAGCGCAAGCCGACGATCGAAGTGTGGTCGCAGGTCCTGCGCACGGCGAGTCGCAGTCGGGTGTGCCAACGTCTACAATGTCGGCTGGCGGGTGAAGAGCGGTGCGACACGCGAGGGGAATTGATCAGCGAACAAGGGAGAAACCTGTCAATGAACTGCTCGAACTTGACCATCCTTGTCGCGACGGCCCTGTGTCTCGCCGGAGGCACGTCCCTGTCGACCAGGATCACTGGATCCGTGTCGTGGGCAGGGGAGACGCAGGAAGCTTCGCCGCAACCACGCTATCAACGCACGAGCTACGGACGCGAGGCGGAGGTGCTCGAGAACGAACACATTCGACTGCTCCTGTTCAAGCGATTGAGTGGTTGGGGCTGGGGCGAGATCCGTACCCCCGACGGCACGCACGTGGCCGTGCTCGATCACCTCGGCGAGGTGATGCTGCGAGACCAGGACATCCCCATGCGTCTGGAAGCGGAGAGTTTTCGTCGCGAATCGACCGCGGACGGTGAACGTCTGGTGTTCGACGTCAAGTCCCTGGTGGTCCGGGAGAAACTGCAGAGCACGTCGTTCGACCAGTGGATGCGTTACCCGTTGGAGCATCCCTGCCTGGTCGGCCAAGTCAGCATCGTCCTGCCACCCGACCGGCCCATCCTCTATTTGAAGTATCGGCTCCGCGCCACGGGCAATTTCTATGCGCGCTATGTGCGTGGCCCTTGGCTGCGCGTGGGGGAAGGGTCGTTTGCGGCGGCGAAGGATGATGCGATCTTTCCCGGCGTCGAGTGGGTGATCGGCGACGAGTGGTCGAGCGGCACCGACTGGTTCAAAGACCCGTGGGCGATGCGCGCGGTGCCCCATCCGAACAAGGTCGCCATTCCGCTCATGGCGATCAGCCACGACGGCCTCGGGATCGGCTTGGCGTGGGACCCGCACCAAGTCGCGACACGCTGGTTCAACTATCGCGCTCATGTTCCCCAACCCGTATTCGCTTGTCCGAATTTCATCGACCGACTCAACCACAACCTGATGGGCCTGATGGTGCCGGACGCGACCATCGAGTCACATGAGAACCAGGCGTATGCAGAACCGCCTCTGGAACTGAAGAACGAGCAGCGCGTGGAGTTCGATGCGGAGGTCTGGCTGAGCCAGGGGAACAGTCTGCAGGTGGTGGTCGACTACGTGAAACGCCACGGGCTGCCGGAGCCGCCCGCACCCCGTTGGCCGCTGGAGGAGACGCTGCACAAGATCGCGGAGGCGTACAACACAAACCTGTGGCACGAAGGACAAGGATTTGGCATTCCGCAAGCGAACCAGATCGGCCCGCACCCGCCGTCGTTCCTGGACCGGTATCTCCGGGAGAACGCGGGGACGCCGCTGGCCCAGCAGCTGCAGGCGAAACTTGAATGGTGTCGTGGGAGAAAGACGGAGCGGGATCGCGAGGCCCCCACGCGCGACGCCCTCCTGGCCCGGGGTCGCCAGTTGCTGGAACTGCAACGGGACGATGGCTCATTCACGTTTGATCCCGACGGGCGGCATTACGCCAAGGACGACTTCGTGGTGGCCCGCTCCTTTATCGAGCCGATGGGGCAGGCCGGCGATACGGCGCTGGACATCACCATGGTGCCCGCCCGCCAACTGTTGACTCTGGCCCGCCAGACGGACGATGCGTCACTGCGTGAGGGCGCAAGGAAGGCGCTCGAACACTGCATGCCGCTCCAACGCCCCGAAGCAGGTGACTTCTGGGAAACACCGCTCCACGCGCCCAACCTGTTGGCGGCCGGGCATGCCGCCGTCACCTTCTACCTGGGCTACGAACTATTCCACGATCAACGCTACAAGGACAAGGCCGTCTACTGGCTGCGTTCCATCCTGCCATTCACCCATCTCTGGCACCCGGCGAACGTCCCCATGATGTACAACACCAAACCCTGTCTCTGCTCCAGCGACTGGTACTTCGCCAACTGGGTCCGCGATCACGTGCAATGGGAGGTCCTGTCGGTGTTCCACGATTCGACGGCCCAAGGCATCAAGTGGCATGAAGTCGACCCTGAGATCGACTGGCAGCGTTTTCACCGCGGCATCACCGTGGCCGCCATTCGCTGGTTGAGCGATCACGACCGTGACGATTGGCGCCCGCACAACCTGCCGGAGACGTTGGACGCATACCGCGCGGGAAAATTCGACAGGTGTTTTCCCGACACCCACAATTCCACGAGCGGCAACTACGGCGGCATGTTCATCCTCCCCGATCCGGTTGCGCAGAACATCTACGGCGTACTCGATGATGAAAAGTGAGCGGCGGAAGACGATCGGTTCGCTTCCCTCCGCACGGCGACCTCGCGAACATCCTCGTGCGCGAATCACACCAGCAGGCCTTCGACCACTCACTGCACGAATGGCTGCCGTTGCCGGTAGAGCGTGAGACGCTCTTGGATCCGAGCGGCCAGCTCGGCCTTCTGCAGCGAGTTGGCCAGCTGCAGCGCCTGCTCGGCCATGTGCACGGCCTGCTCGAATCGCCCGGCTGCCGCATAGGCAGCGGCTAACACGTCGGCCACCTGCGGGTCTTGTTGGCGGGTTTCCTGCCAGGCACTTTCCGCCCAGGCGACTGCCTGTTCGGGATCTCGCCGATTTGAATCCGGGTGCGTTGCCAGGATCCAGGCCGCTCCACCGAGTGCCGTCGCGTCCTGCGGCGCCAGCTCGAGAGTCTTGCGAAAATGCTCCAGCGCCTCGTCCAGACGACCAACCGTAGCCAGGGCCCAACCCAACCGGACGTGCACGTCGGCGCTGCGGCGATCGAGTTTCAAGGCCTCCTGGTAATGCCGAATGGCCTCCTCCGGCCGTTGCCGGACGAACAGGATTCCGGCCAACTGCACGTGCGCATCGACCTGATCGGGGTCGCTCCGGAGCGACGTCTCATAGTGGTCGGCGGCTTCGGACAAACGACCCGCCGCTTGCAGTAAGGTCCCCAGCTGGAAGTTGGCCGCGGCATGATCAGGTTGCGCCGCGAGCAGCTGGCGGAATTCCTGCTCAGCCTGAGCCGTTTCTCCCGCAGCGGCCAAGGCGACGGCCAGACGATGTCGCGCCTGGACATCGTCGGGCTTGGTGGCCAAGCCGCGGCGGTAGAACGTCATCGCGTCGCGAGGCCGTCTCTGCGATTGCAGCAGGGCCGCCATTCTGAAATTCGCCCTGGGGTGGTCCGGCATCGCTCGCAATGCCTGGCCGTACTCCAGCGCCGCGTCGCGGAGCAGGCCGGCCGCTTCCAAGTCCTGCCCGCGGCTGACGGCCATCTGGGCCAGGATTGACTGCAGATTCTGCCGACGAATCGCGCCCACAGCGGTCAGCGAATCGGCGCTGCTCCCTTCCAGCACCGTACGCAAGGGGGACAGGTGGCTGCGCACAAGCGCCACCGTGTCTTCCGCCCCGGTCGCTCCCAGCAGCCCGACGTATTCGAGATACGGCCGGTCGTCCCGGTAGATGTCTCCTCCTTCACCCACCTCCTGCAGCTGCTCGGGGCCGCACAAAAATCCTGCCAGGAAGACTTCCGGGCGCGAGAGATAGTACGACGGGCCGCCCCAGTACGCGTAGTCCAGCTCCTGTTTCAACCGTGCATCGTCGGCGATCCGTGTCTTCAGCCGGTCCGGGTCGAGCCTGAACTGCTGGCCTTCCGTTCCGATCAGCAGGAGCTCCGCCGTGTTGTACCACAGCACAGATTGCGGAAAGACCTCCAGCATGGTGGCCAACAACGTGCGGAATTCTCCCGGACCAAAGAACTCGATCGGCAGAAACTGGCACACCAAGCCCCCGGGACGCAGCCGGCTGCGGACCCGCTCGTAGAAGTCGGCGGTGTAGAACGATGCCACGCGGGGCCGGTAGATCTGTCCCACCTCGATGGAAATCAGGTCGTACTGGTCGCTCGTGTGGGTCACGTAATTGCGGCCGTCCTCCACGATCAGATGGACGCGTGGGTCGTTCATCCAAGCCGACTCGAAATGCTGGGCCACGAGGTCCACCAGCCCATCCTCGATCTCCACGCAATCCAGACGCTGGATATCGTGCAACAAGAAACTGCGCGCTGTCTGGCCGGTTCCCAGCCCGATCACGAGCACGGACTTGGGATCCCCGTGCAGCAGGGCTGGGATGTGCGCAGCCATGACCTGGTGATTCTTGCGGTTCTGGCCTTGCCACGTCCGATTGATTTCCAGCTGCAGGATATCGCCCTTGCGGACCACGGCTACGTTGGCGCCGATGCCCTCGCGATAATCGACCAACGTCCCCTCGGTGGCCAGGAAGTCCTGCGGCAGTTGCGTGCGGCAGAAGTAGGGGACAGCCGCCCAGAGGAGAACGCTAATGGCAGCCCAACTGAAGCGGACGCGCCAGGAGGGTCCCGGTTTCAGTGTCCACCAGGCCACGATGCCAATGAACAGGCTCAGCCCGGTCGTCAGGAACAACGTGGTCTGCAAGCCCAACCAGGGCAAGGCCGCAAAGCCGGCGAGGAGCGAACCGGCGATGCCGCCCACCATGTTGACCGCTCCCATCCTCCCTACACCCGAGCCTGTCTCGGACGCGTTGTGGACGATCAAACGCACGGCCAACGGAAACGATAGTCCGGAGAGAATCGCCGGTAGGAGCATGACCAGCGTGATCACTCCCAGCTGCCGCCCGACCGACACCGGATTCAACCAGTCGCCCCACCACGCTGGTCGCAGTTGCATCACCATCATGACGGCCACGCCGCTGGCGACCTGTGCCGCGCCGAAGAGACCTGCACGCCACCGTACGCGATCGGAAACCGCCGCGGCCAGCAGGCTCCCGAGCACAATACCCAGCAGCACCACCGACAAGGTCAACGTGTACGTGTAGACCGTATTGGGCATCCACAGCGACAGGTATCGTGTCCAGAGGACTTCGTGGGCCAAGGCGACAAAGCCCACGCCAAAGAACAACCAGGCCAGGATGACCGGCCGGGACTGCTGCGCCGTCAACGGCTCGATGTCTCCTGGTGACAGCGCCCTGGCCGTGGCGGTCTTCTCCAGCTCCAGGGCCGGGCCCCGGGCCAGCCGGAACGCGATCGTACTGACCAGAAGGTTCAATAGGCCTGCCAGGTAGATCGAGGTGTTCACGCCGAGGTGAGGAATCAACCAGAATCCGCAGGCGGCGCTCCCGGCCACTGCTCCCAGAGTGTTGAGCCCGTAAAGCACTCCGACGCCCCGCAATATGCGCTGGGGGTGCTGCACGTACTGCCGGCAGAACAACGGCAGGCTTCCGCCCATCAGCGTCGTCGCGGGCAGGATCACGATCGTGACAGCGACCACGCGCGCCAGTGCCAAGAGGGGAACCGAGTGGAGGACATGCGGATAGATCGTTCCGTAGATCGCATCGGTCAGCGAAAACAACGTCGGGCTCAAGATGGCCCACAGCCCCACGCCCATTTCCAGCCAGGCGTACACACGCAGCGGACGAGCCGTGCGCGGGCTGTACAGACCCACGACATAGCTGCCCAGTGCCAGTCCGGCAAAGAACACAGCCAGTACCGCGCTGAAGGCCAAAGAAGCCTTGCGAATCCAGCAAATCTCGCACACCAGGGCGACGAAGCCCGTCAGGAAAAGGCAACCGCCTGCGATCAGCGGCGAAGCAACCGAAGAACGATGGGAAGCAACGCGCGTGGTGGCCATACAAGACCCCTGGCATGACGGTCGTGCGCCAACGGTCAATCCGCGGCCAGGATTCGCACTGGACCCAGCAGCCCAGCGGGTTGGAAGCCCGCTTTCGCCGCCCACTGGTGCAGATCATGGCCCACCACCGTCAACCGCTCCTGCTGCGGCAGCGCCGCGTCGGCACAGAGCCGGTTG
>JALOQX010000529.1 GCA_025459265.1 Pirellulaceae bacterium
ACTCGACTCTTTTCGCCGCCCGGCTAAGGAGTGGGCGATCTGGGCCGGATGTCGAATTCGAGACGTGAGCGGTAGAAGCACGCGTCGAACTCCATCAAGAAGTTGGTCTGTCCGAGAATCAGGGGTACGCCGTTCTGCTTGAGCCACGCAAAAGCCAGTTTGGCAGGGGGTAGCCCCTCGATCTCCGCGAGCACGAAGAGCGGCATCGCCGCTTGACGGCCCAGGCTTCCAGAGACTCGCAGGATCGCCTTGCGATCATCCCACTCCGCGCCGAGTTCCACGCCCAACTCAAATGGCAAGACATTGACCGTGGCACCGCTGTCCACCGAATGGCAAGACATTGACCGTGGCACCGCTGTCCACCAAACCAACCGCCTCGACCGCCCGCGCGCCGACGCGAAGCACGACGGGCAGCCACGGCAGACTGTCCGATTCGTGTTGCGTGGGATCGGTCGTGGAGTACCTGAATCGCATCGGCGTCACTCCGGATTGGCGTCGTCAGTCTGAAGAGCCTGCAACAACGCCTTTGCCGCTCCCACGGTGCCGTAGGGCGTCGGCAACTCGTAGGCCTTGTACGCGACGAGCGGTGAAATATCCTCGGCCTGATCCAGCTCTCATGCCATGTTTTCCTGGGGACAATCGGTTTCCTTGGTAGTATACCGCACCGTAACATGTTCGGCCAGATGGCGGCCATGCTACTCCGTGCGCCGGCACAAACGGTTGGACCGCAGCTGCTCCAAGCCCCGGCCCAGGGCCAGCAACGTGAGCAGAAAGAATCAGGTCTGGCGTCCCATGCGGGTTTCGCTAATGCGCAGCACGAGGGATCGAAGCGGGATCGCAGCTAGTTTTTTTGCGTCGCCGGCTGACCTTCGCGGCGCAGCGTGTGCCACCATCCCGGATCTTCCGTCTGCCGGTTTTCCCACTTTTCGATTCCGCCTGCGGGACTCCGGGTAAATCGCCAGAAGTCAAAACGCCGGCGCCTACGGCTGGGCGAACGAGCCACCCACACAGCCCCATTCGCTCACCCGGCCTCGGAGAGGCCGGACCACGTGGCGCCGGTGCCTACGAGTGGGCGTGAAACGAGGGGGACGCGGGAATTCGCGGGGACGTGAACGGGTCGTCCACGTCGAATACAAATCCCCATGCCAATGCGACGCGCCACAACGCGAGCTCCTTGGCCCACTGCTGCCGGGCGCTCTCGCGGTTCTCGACCGCCGTAGTGGCCTGCCGGATGGTGGAGCACATCACGCCGTGCTGACTCATCTCGAGCATTCCCCCAGGCGACATCAGCAAACACCAATTGATGGCGAATCCGAAGTACACCAAATGATGGACGCCATGGTGCTTGCAGAGCGCTAGGGATGCCCGGCCAGCTGCGAATGACTGACCGACGCAAGCTGTCCACGGGCCAGATGCCGGAACGGGGTCCCGGCCTGCTGCAGATCGCGATTTCGCACGGCTTCCGGGATTCGTCGTTTTCGGCCGGCACTCAAATCTTTTGCCCCAGGCGTTCGGCCAGACGACGGAGAGTATGGCTGGCGTCGTCGGGCCGCAGTTTGACGTGAAGCAGACTGAGTGTGCTCCGATCGTCCCAAGCCGCCGTAAGGGCAGCGTCGAATTCGCCTTCGGTCCGGACGAGATAACCGCGGCCGCCGCCCAGCACCTCGGGCAAGCGGTGATAGTTCCACGGGTGGATCTCGTTGAATTGCCATGGGCCCGGGTGCAGAAACCGTTCGGTGCCGTACCCGCCGTTGTCCAGAACGATCACCGTCGTCGCGAATCCGTGGCGGATCAGCGTGGACAGTTCCATTCCCGTCATCTGGAACGCGCCGTCTCCGCAGATCGCCACCACCCGGCAATCCGGGAGGGCCACATGAGCACCCACGGCCGCGGGAATCGAGAATCCCATCGACGTGTAGTAAGCCGGACTGAGGAATTCTGTCCGCTCCCGCGTGGTCAACTCGGTCGCGGCAAATAGGGCATCGCCGATATCGGCGATCACAATGGTGTCCTCGTCCAATCGCTCGTTCAACTGAGCCATCAAGCGCGTGATGGTGATCTCCGCGCCGGGTTGCAGATCGAACGCGGGCCAATCGCGCGAGACCCGCTGTACAGACACCTGGGTCCGGGGGCAGCGGGCCGCGAGTTCGCTGATGAAGTCTCCCAGCGGCACGTGGCGGTAGTAATGGTGATGGATGCGCAGATCCTCGCTGGTGGCGTAGATGCAGCGAGCCGGATCCAACTTGGCCGTATAGATGCCCAAGTTCAGGTCCGTCATGAACGTTCCCAGCATGAACAGGCAATCGCTTTCTTCGACTTGCCGCGTCACCTCCTCATGGCCCATCGCGCCTTCGTACAGACCGATGTACTGCGGGTGGGTCTCGCGGATAACGCTCTTGCCCAGGATCGTTGCGGCGATCGGCATCCCCGTCTTCTCCGCCAGCGACAACACGCGATCTTGCAGTCCGAACCGATGGATCTCGACGCCCGCCAGGATCATCGGCCGCCGAGCCCGGTGAAATCTTTCCAGCGATTCCTGCACGGCTTCGGACAACGCCTGCGCATCGCGCGGTGTTTCGTGTCGGCGCAGCGTCTGGGCGGGCGTCACTTCCACGGACACCATGTCGCGCGGGATCTCGATGTAAACGGGGCGCTTGTAGCGCTGAGCAGCGGCCAGCACGCGGTCGATCTCGCGCATCGCGGTCGTCGCATCGGACAACTCGGTGCCCGCCACACACAATTTCTCGAACACCTCCAACTGCGTGCGGAAATCACGCACCTTGTGGTGCAACAAGGGATTGTGCACCCGCTCCGACACACCTGGCGAGCCGGAGATCACAACGACCGGCGACTTCTCCGCGTAGGCGCCTGCCACCGAGTTGCAGATACTCAAGCCGCCGACACAGTACGTCACGCAG
>JALOQX010000040.1 GCA_025459265.1 Pirellulaceae bacterium
GGCGATTGCGGCACCTGTTGGAATTGATTCGGTTCAGTCACACGCTGTTCGCGCTGCCGTTTGCCCTGTTGGCCGCCGTGATTGCCTGGCGCGTACCGACGGCCGCTGGGGTCAGCGTGCCGCTGCGTGGCCGCGACCTCTTGGGAATTTTCTGCTGCATGGTCTGTGCGCGGAGTGCCGCGATGGCCGTCAATCGTCTGGCGGATCGCGACCTGGACCGGGCCAATCCGCGGACGCAAGCGCGGCACTTGCCCGCCGGCATCTTGTCGGTGCGGAGCGTGCTGGTGTTTACCGTGGTGTGTGCGGCCGGGTTCCTGGCGGCCACAACGTTGTTCCTTCCCAACCGGCTGCCGCTGTATCTGGCGATCCCGGTGCTGGTCTTCATCTTCGGTTACAGTTTCGCCAAGCGATTCACGGCGCTGGCTCATTTCTGGCTGGGCGCGGCGTTGATGCTCGCTCCGATTGCCACGTGGATCGCGCTGCGGGGCCAGGTCATGCTGCAGACGCCGTGGGATGCGACGCCGGCGGTGACGCTGGGGCTGGCGGTGCTATGCTGGGTCGCGGGCTTCGACATGATCTATGCCTGTCAGGACGCGGCGCATGACCGCAGCGCGCGGCTGTACAGCATTCCCGCGCGCTGCGGCGTGCCGGCGGCCCTGCGGCTGGCGGCGGGCTGCCACCTGCTGATGGTGCTCGTGTTATGTGGGCTGCCGTTCGGGCACCTGGTGGGTGGCCCGCTGGTGGCGCTCGGCTGGATCTACTGGTCAAGTCTGATCGTGCTGGCGGTGCTGCTGGCCGTCGAGCACTCGCTCGTGCGCCCGCATGATCTGTCCCGCGCGAACGTCGCGTTTTTCCACGTCAACGCGATCATCAGTCTCGGATTGTTCGCCGTCGTGACGCTCGACCTGTACACATGAGCCGGCGCCCCGAGTGATTTTGCTCTGTTCAGAACCGCCCGTGCTGTGCGAACATGTTACAGTTGCGGGGAGAAGTAACGGGGTGGGTGTGCGCGCAGGAGCGCGTCGCCTGCCGGCCTCAGGGGGTAGCGAGCGCAGGGGAGTGCAGTGCGATGGGAAGGATGATGCCGATTGTCGCGATGCTGGCGGCGGTGGGGCTGGCTGGTTGTTCCCAGCGGACCAGCCCCGAACGGACGAGCGGGCGAGAGGGGCAGTCGGCCGTGCCGGCCGCGGTGGACGCACCCAAGGTGGTTGCGGAGGCACCGCCCGGGCATGCGGTGGCGGACGCGCCGGCGGAAGGGGCCGCGCCGGGCGAACCGGTCGCTGAGTCCGCGCCGCGGGCCGCGACAGCGGCTGCTGCCGCCCCGGCCGACGCGGCCCAACCTGCCCCGGAACTGGACGCGGCCATCGCGGCGCAAGTGAATCCGCTGTTGAGTCAGATGAGCAGTGACGCGAGCCTGGAGCGGCTGGCGGCTGCGGAATCGCTCGACGCGCTGGGGCCGGTGGTCGTGCCGTACCTGGTGGCGGCGTTGGAACGCGGCTCGGAGGCCGAGCGCCGGGGCGCGGCGGCCTACCTGATCGGTCGCGTCTCGCCGCGCGATGAGCAGCTGGCGGCGGCATTGATCGGCGCGCTGACCGCGACCGACGACGTGCTTCGCCGACATGCGCTGCAGGCGGTCGAGAAGCTGACGCCCGAGCAGGTGGTGCGGGCCCTGCCCGCGCTGACGGCGCTGGCGCAACATGCGCAGGAAGAAACGGCCTATCGCGTGCGCGCGGTGCGCGCGATGGCCAAGCCGGGCGCAGCGGCCCGGGACGCGTTGCCGTTCCTGCGGCAGACGGCCCAGGACCCGGCCACGCCCGAGTTGCAACGCGCCGCCTTCGATGCCGTTGCGAAAGTCGCCACGCCGGAGGATACCGAACGGTTCCTGCTCGAGGCGCTCAGCCAATCCCCGGACAAGGACCTGCGCCGCCTGGCCGCCAAACGACTTGTGCAGGGGGCGCTGTCGCCGCCGGCCATCACGGGGCTGATTGACGCGTTCAAGGACGCCGAGGCAGAAGTCCGCAATGAAGCGATCAAGTCGCTGGTGGCCATCGGCAAGCCGGCCGTGCCGCAGCTGGTCGAAGCGCTCCGCCACGCGGACGTGCAGGTGCGGCGGCGCGCGGTGACGACGCTCGGACAACTCAACCGGCTGGCCGGCGACGCCGTGCCGGACCTGCAGGCGCGCCTGCAGGATCCGGACCCCGAAGTCCGCAACCTGGCGTCCGCCGCGTTGCGTCTGATCCAGGGCCCGTAGGTGGACAGCCGGTTAACCGGACCCTAGACTCGGCGGTTGAGACCAAGGAGGAGCGGGTGCCAAACGTCGGGGCTAGGGAGAAGGTGGAACGCGTGCAACTCGGGTCGAAATCGGGGACGACGTTTCAGGAGATTCGGGCCAAGGTGGAGGCGGGCGAGCGGCTGTCGTTTGATGACGGCCTGTACCTGCTGCGCCGCGACGTGCCGCTGCACGATGTCGGGGCGCTGGCCCACCTCGCGCGGGAGCGGCGGCATGGTCGCGTGGCCTATTACAACATCAACACGCACTTGAATCCGACCAACGTGTGCGTCTACCGCTGCACGTTCTGCGCATTCCGGGCCGACCTGCGCGACGCCAAAGGCTATGTGATGAGCGATCAGGAGATCATTGCGCGGGGCGAGGAGGCGGTGCGCACCGGCTGCACTGAGATGCACATTGTCGGCGGGCTCCACCACCAGAAAGGCTTCGACTGGTACGTCCGCGTCCTGCAACTGCTGCACGAACGGTTTCCCTCCCTGCACCTCAAGGCCTGGACGGCCGTGGAGATCAACTGGTTCGAGCACCTGACGAAGCGTCCGGTGCGGGCGATTCTGGAAGAACTGCGGCAAGCCGGGCTGGGCAGCCTGCCGGGGGGCGGCGCCGAGATTTTCCACGCCGACGTGCGCCGTCAGATCTGTGAACATAAGGCGGACGCCGTCAAGTGGTTTGAGATTCATCGGACGGCCCACGAGCTGGGGATCCGCAGCAACTGCACCATGTTGTACGGTCACATCGAGAACGATTATCACCGGGTCGATCACCTGCTGCGGTTGCGCGAATTACAGGACGAGACAGGCGGCTTCCAGGCGTTTGTGCCGCTGGCCTTCCACCCGGACAACACTCGGCTCAGCCACCTCCCCAAGGCCTCGGCGCTGACGGACCTGCGCGTGCTGGCCGTGTCCCGGCTGCTGCTGGACAACATTCCCCACATCAAGGCCTACTGGATCATGCTGGGGATCGGTACGGCGCAGGCCGCGCTGGGCTACGGCGCCGACGATCTGGATGGCACGGTCCGCCACGAGTTGATCTACCACGATGCGGGCGCGACGACGCCCGAAGTGCTGTCGGTCGACGACATCCGCCGACTGATCGTGGACGTGGGTTGCGAGCCGGTGGAACGCGACACGTTGTACCGCCGCGTGGGTTAAGCCAGCTGGAAGCGCGTCTGGCCGTCGACCAGCACGCGGACGGCGCGCCCGACGAGCTCGGTCCCCTCAAAGGGCGTGTTGCGGCTGCGCGATTTGAACTGGTCCGCGCGCACCGTCCACCGCAGCTCGGGATCGATGATCGTCACGTCGGCCGCGGCACCGACCTGCAACGTGCCCTTGTCCAGGTTCAGAACACGGGCCGGGTTGACCGTCAATTTGGCCAATGCCTGCGGCCAGGTCAGCCGGCCGGGCCGGATCAGGTGCGTCACGACCAACCCCAGGGTGGTCTCCAGGTTGACCATGCCGAACGGGGCGAGGTCGAGCTCCTGGAGTTTCTTTTCCGACGCGCGCGGCGCGTGGCAGCTGGCGATCACGTCGATCGTGTCGTCGGCCAGCCCGGCGAGGCACGCGTCGACATGGTGCTGCGACCGCAGCGGCGGATTGACCTTGCAGTGGGCGTCAAAGGTCCGCAGCCGCTCATCGGTCAGACAGAAGTGGGCCGGTCCGACTTCCGCCGTAATTCGGATCCCGCGCGCTTTGTAGCGCCGAATCAGCTCCACGCTGCCGGCCGTGGAGATGTTCATCAGATGCAGCCGGCTGCCGGTATATTCCGCCAGCCGCAGGTCGCGGGCGGTCATGACATCTTCGGCGTCGGCGGGCATGCCGGGCAATCCCAGGACCATGGACGTGACTCCCTCGTGCATGATCCCGTTGTGGGACAGTTCGAGCACCTCGGGATGGTCCAGGATCGGGACGTCGAACATCAGGCAGTATTCCAGCGCGCGGCGCAGGAGTTCCGGGTTGTGGATGGGGCGGTCGGCGTCGGTGAATCCGACCGCGCCCGACTCGACCAGGCTGCCGATCTCGGCCAATTCGCGTCCTTCGCGGTTCTTGCTCACGCACCCCAACACGAAGACGTGGCAGTGGCGCGCGCGGGCGGCTTTCTGGCGGACGAACTCCACACTCGGCTGCGTGTCGATCGGGGGATCCGTGTTGGGGAGGCAGGCGACGGAGGTGTAGCCGCCGGCCAGCGCGGCGGCGGTCCCCGACTCAATCGTCTCGTCCTCCTCCAGGCCGGGTTCCCGCAGTTCGGTATGGATATCGACCAGCCCGGGGGCGACGATCTGTCCGGCGGCATCCAGCACTTCGTCCGCGGACTGATCGGGTACGTCCACGCCGGCAATGCGATGTCCCTCGATCAACAGATTGGCCACGCGATCCAGCTGTTGGCTGGGATCGATCAGTCGTCCGTTCTTGATCAGCAGCGCCGGCATCGCAGTTCTCTCGCGTCTTCGCCTGGAAACGGGATTCCCTCGTCACACCACAACACAACCAGTCGGCACGCCGGTGGCGGGCGGGCAGGTCCGGTCCTTGACACCGCAGACGAGCCACAGGGCGGCCATCCGCACGGCCAGCCCGTTCGTGACCTGGTGGAGAATGACGGAGTGGGGACCGTCCGCCACGTCCGGCGTGACCTCCACGCCGCGATTGATCGGGCCCGGCGCCATGATGAGAATGTCCTTCTTGGCCCGCGCCATCCGCGCGGCGTTCATGGCGTAGAGCAGCGCATATTCGCGGACCGACGGAAAGGGCCGCGTCGACTGGCGCTCGAACTGGATCCGCAGCAGGTTGAGCACGTCGCAGCGCGGCAGGATGCTGTCCAGGCTGTAGGCCACTTCGACCCCGTACTGCTCCCAGCCGCGCGACACGAGCGTTGAGGGCCCGCACACGATGACGTGCGCGCCGAGTTTCAGGAGGCCCCAGATGTTCGAGCGCGCCGTGCGACTGTGCGCGATGTCGCCCACCAGCGCCACGGTCAGGCCGCGGACATCCCCACGATGCTCGCGGATCGTCATGATGTCGAGCAGTCCCTGTGTCGGGTGTTCGTGCGTGCCGTCGCCGGCATTGATCACGGCGCACCGCACGTGCTGCGAGAGCAGCCAGGGCGCACCGGGGGTGCGGTGGCGCATCACCATGACATCCACGTTCATCGCCTCGATGTTCTTGGCCGTGTCGATGAACGTTTCGCCCTTGGACAGACTGCTGCTGGAGGCCGTGAAGTCGACCACGTCCGCCCCCAGTCGCTTGGCCGCCAGGCCAAAGCTGGTGCGCGTGCGGGTCGAGTTCTCGAAAAACAGATTCGCGGTGGTCTTGCCGCCCAAGAGCGGCAGCCTCGTGCGGCAGCCGTCGGTGGCGCGTTTGAAAGCGCACGCCGTGTCCAGGATCGTCGTCAATTCGGCCAGACTCAGGCTCTCCAGGTCCAGCAGATCCCGGCGCGTCCAGGCCGCCGGATGACTCATCAGTTCCGCCGTTTCCCCCGTCATCGCTCCATTCCCCGTGCGCGGATGTTCCTGCGGCGCCGCGTGCGGTGCGGCGGGCACACGATTCTACCACCCACCCAAGGACCTGCAAGCAGAGCGGCGCCGCGACGGCGTGACAGCGCTGCGGTCCAACGGTATGGTGTCGGCATGGCCAAGCCGCCCGATATCCTCCTGCTGACGGCCGACCCCCACCAGCGCCGCGGCTGGGAGGAGACACTCCAGCCCTGGGCGGTGTGCCACGGCCCCGACGCGATCGCCGCCGGTCAGGGGCCGCCCGAGGTGATCGTCACCGATCACCTCCCCGTAACCGAGGTCCCGCCCACCGGCCCAGCGGCGCTGCTGCGCGGTGAGATCGGCATTGTCGCCGTTGGGGCGCAGGGGCCGGCCGACGTGTCGCTGCCGGCAGACTACTCGACCCGCGAACTGCGCCTGGCCTGCCAACTGCTTGTGCAGATCATCCGCCTCCGCCGCCGCCGCGGTCAGGATCACCGCGCGCGCCGAGCGCTGCGCGAACTCGCCTTCCGTGACCCGTTGACGAATCTGCCCAACCGCCGGACCTGGGACGCATGCCTCACGGCACGCCTGGACGAGCTCGCCGCGCACCCGCCGGACACCAGCCTCTGCGTCGTGCTGTTGGATATCGACTACTTCAAACAAGTGAACGACCGCGGCGGACATGCGGCCGGTGACGCGGTCCTGCGCGCCGTGGCCGCGCGGCTGTCGCAGAGCGTCCGTGCGGGCGATGCGGTGGCCCGCGTGGGCGGCGACGAATTCGCGCTGCTCCTGGAGGCACTGCCGCCCGCGGCCGCAGGCGGCGTCGTGGAACGCATCCGGTCGGGCCTCGCCCAGCAGTGCGTTGAGGCCAATGGCACTCCCCGGCGCGTCACCGTCAGCGCCGGGTACGTGACCGTGCCCGGCGGCAGACCAGCCACCGCCGACCAGGCCCTGACCGCTGCCGACAGGTTCCTGCAGCAAGCCAAAACCACGGGACGCGACCGCTCGACCGGAGGAGCCATGAACGCGTGACACCGGCCTCTCGGGTGCTGGCCCTTCCCGCGGGGTGTGTTTTGCGCTCGCGACGGAAAAATCTCTCAAGTTGCTGGGTGACTCTGTCGATAACGCTGACTGTGCCGGTCTGGAAGACTGGGAAAAGACGGCCGACTTTGCCGTGTCGCCCCGCCCGCCGCAGGGCTGGGTATCTGACGAAAGGTCTGCAAGGATGGTTACGTTGGCACACGCTCGGACGGTTTGTTGGTCACTCTCAGCAGGCATGGTGGTGGCCTGGTGCGCCGGGTGCAGTGCCTTGCATTCAGGTGCCGACTTGATGGTCGATCCGGCCGCGGATGCGACGCGTGGGCAGCAAGCCATGGTCGTGGTGGAGCTTCGCGATGGCGACGACCATCGCGAGTATCTCAAGGCGCCGCTGACCGATTCGATGCTGGTGCAGGACGCGCTGAAGGGATCAGGGGCGACGAGCCGGTTTCGCCGCATGAACATTGTGCTGGTGCGGACGACGGCCAAAGGTGGCAAGCTGCGGCTGCCGGTGAAGTACGATGCGGGCAAGCGGCAGGTGGTGGAAACGAACAACTACGCCATGCATGCTGACGACTGGCTGGAGGTCACCGAAGACACGTCGACCATGTTCGACCGCATGATCGACTCCGCGCTCCAACCACTGCGCCCGATGTTGGGCACGTACCGCGGCTAGTGCTTTGGTCACAGGGCGACGCGCCACCGCGTGCGGAAGAGCCCGGTGATGGCCCACAACAGCGCTGCGGCGAGCACTCCCGTGAAGCCGGCGTAATAGAACAGCCATTTCCAGGACCGGGTGTCGACCTGACGCTCACGTTCGCTCAGTTCCAGCAATTCTCGATAGCGTGGGACTTGAAACGTGGCGAAGAAGGGACTTGCGACCTGCGTCGCGGCAATGACACGTCGGATGGGCGGGCGGACCTGAAACGTCCGGGCGAAGAAATCGGCGGCCAGGGGCGCGCAGAACAGCAGCGTGATGAGCAGGTACGCGGTCATCAGGCTCATCGAGGTCTTCCGCATCAGGACCGAGCAGAACAGGGCCACCATGGCGGTGGTGAGGCAGGTGAGGAGCACGATGAGGGTGAACGCGGCCACCGCGCGCAGATTATCCCAGTAGCTGGAGACCATGATGCATGCCAGCAGCAGGGGCCAGAGCAGGAAGAGCGTCAGGACGCTGGACACACGGAGCCCGGCCCGCAGCTTGCCGGAGAGGATCTGCCAGGGCGTGATGGCGGTGGTCAGCAGCAGGTCGAGCGTCTGACGTTCGCGTTCGCTGGTGACGCTCCCGGCTGAAAACACGGGCCCGACCAGCATGTTGAAGATCAGCACATACGTGATGTACCAGGGGACCAGCCGCGGCCAGATGTAGAGCGTGGGGGGCATCAACACGATGGCCAGCAGCATGCTCACCTGGATCACCACGCGCAGCATCAGCGTGCCCTGACTGAACAGCTCGCTGCGAATCTCCTTGTCATAGACCGGGTTCGCCCCGTCTTCCAGCAGGGTCTCGCGTTTGGCCGGCGCGAACAGTTTGTCGGGCAATTGGTCGCGCTGAATCACCAGTCCCACGACGCGCTGCGCATCGTCTTCCAGGTTCACGACGTCATTCCCCTCGCTGCCGACGTCGGGCGGGTGGAGCAGTCGGGCGCTGGTGTTGACGAACAGCCCGAGGCAGATGGCGGCCGCCACGCCGGGCAGGACCGTGACGGTCATGACCAGCCGGAACTCGCCCCAGGTGCGGGTCAGGTACCAGAACAGAATGCCGCCCAATGCCAGCGGCAGGATGACGAGGTAGGAGACGACGAGCGATGCGGCCGTGCGTTGGAAGTAGCTGCTGCAGGCGATGCCGATCGCGCCGAACGTGATCACCGACACGATCAGACCCAGGTAGGCCGCGAAGACTTCGTACGGCGAGACCCCGCCCAGCGGCAGGCAGAGCATGACGATCGGGAGCGAGGCGAAGATCAGCACCGCGATGTAGGCGAGCGACGCGATCAGCTTGCCGAGCACGATCGCCCCGGGGCGCAGCGGGCTGGCCAGCAGCATCTCGTACGTCTTCCGCTCCTTTTCCCCGGTGATCGCCCCCGCCGCGAAGCTGGGCGCCATGAGCGAGGCCAGCAGATACTGGCCGAGAAAGAAGAGGTCAACCAGCTTCCGCGCGTCTTCCGACGGTGCCGACAAGTCCAGCACCTCGACCGGCGGCCACGCCACGTAGACAATCACCGCCAGCAGGGCCTGATAGACCAGCATCAGCACAAAACCGCGGTTCATCCGCAGGTTCACGAGCAACTCACGCTGCAGTACGGGATTTTCCAGCAGATACATCGTGCGTTGTCATCCCCGCGAAAGCGCATCCCCGCGCGGCGTCAGTACGGCCGAGGTGTGACACGACCCTGCACGCGGCTGGGCAGCCCCTGGATGCGGAGGAAGCCCTCGGCGTCCGTCTGATTGTACGAACCGCCACCCTCCATCGTCGCAATCCCCTCGTCGTAGAGGCTGACGGGACTGCACCGGCTGTCGACCAGGATGTTGCCCTTGTACAGTTGGAGTTGCACTTCCCCCGTCGTGTGCCGCTGCGCCGTGCGAATAAACGCCTGGAGGGCGTCCATCTTGGCCGTGTACCAGTAACCGTAATACACCATCTCGGCCACCTCCGGGGCGAGGCGATCGCGCAGGTGCAGCAGATCCCGGTCCATCGTCAGCTGCTCGATGTACAGCAGCGCCTCGTACAAAATCGTCATCCCCGGCGCCTCATAAACGCCGCGGCTCTTCATCCCCACGAAGCGGTTCTCCACCATGTCGATCCGTCCGATGCCGTGGCGGCCGCCGATCGCGTTGAGTTCACGCACGATCGCCGCCGGCGAGAGTGCCTGACCGTTCACGCGGACCGGCACGCCCGACTCGAACCCCACCGACACTGACTCCGGCTGGTCCGGCGCCTGCTGCGGCGAAACCGTCATGCCGAATTCCACCGTCTCCACGCCGTTGACCGTCAGATCCTCCAGCTTGCCCGCCTCGTAACTGATGTGCAGGCAGTTCTCGTCCGAACTGTACGGCTTGCGGACCGACGCCTTGACCGGAATCTGTTTCGACTCGCAGTACGCGATCATTTCAGCGCGGCCGGGAAACTGCTGGCGAAAGGCGTCCAGCCGCCACGGCGCGATCACTGCCACGTCCGGGGCCAAGGCGTCAGCCGCCAGCTGGAACCGACACTGGTCGTTCCCCTTGCCGGTCGCGCCGTGGGCGAACGCCCTGGCGCCGACCTCCCGCGCCAGCTGCAGGCACTGCTTGGCAATCAGCGGCCGGGCGATGGAGGTCCCGAGCAGATACACCGACTCGTACTTGGCCCGCCACGCCAGTACCGGGAAGGCGAAATCCCGACACAGCTCGTCCCGCACGTCGACGATCCGTGCCGACTCGGCGCCGGTGCGTCGCGCCTTGGCCAGGATGGCCTCACGGTCCTCGCACGGCTGGCCCAGATCCACATACAGGCAATGGACCTGGTAGCCTTGATCGAGCAACCAGCCCAGAATCACGGAAGTGTCCAGACCGCCTGAATAGGCCAATACGCAACTTCGCATGGCAACCGGTTCCTCTTGGATCACGAAACCCCACGTGGTGCCGACATTGTGGGCCGGGCAGACAATCGTGGCAAGGCTGGCGGTCGCGATTCCACGCCCGGTGGACCCGCCGCTGGAGTTGCGACGAGGCAGCCGTTACGATGGAGCGTCATGCATCGTACACCACACGAAATCGAAGCGTTGGCCCACGAGCTCCTGTCCGGTCGCCTGACCCTGGAAGGGTTTGTTCGCGAGCTGGGGCAGGCGAGCACGGCCGACCTGGGGGACGTGAGTCTGGACCTGGACCGCCAGCGGCGGTGCGGGTTCCCGGAAGTCGTGTACGGGGCCGGCAAACCGGCCGACACGCTGGTCAAGATCGTCGCGCAGCTGCAGAGCGAACGCATGCGGGCGCTGGTCACGCGAGTGGATGCGGCGAAGGCCGAGCGGCTCTGCAGCGAGTTTCCCGACGGGCGCTACAATCCGGTCGCACAGACCTTTCGCCTGGCGCCTGCCCCGGACCGCACGGTGGGACGCGTCGTTGTGGTCACGGCGGGCACCAGCGACCTGCCGGTGGCGGAAGAGGCGCTGGAAACGCTCGAGTGGATGCACGTGGCGGTCACCAGTATCCACGACGTGGGCGTGGCCGGCCCGCATCGCCTGCCGCGGCACCTGGACAAGCTGCGCGGAGCGGACGCGGTGGTGGTCGTCGCCGGCCTGGAGGGTGCGCTGCCGAGCGTCGTGGGGGGCCATGTCGATTGCCCGGTGATCGCCGTGCCGACCAGTGTCGGCTACGGCGCCAGTTTCGGCGGACTGGCGGCCCTGTTGGGCATGCTCAACAGCTGCGCCGCCAACGTCACCGTCGTGAACATCGATGCCGGGTTTAAGGCGGGCTACGTCGCGGGACTGATCGCGCATCGGCGGAGCGAACCGAGGACAGGCTGAGACAGTTATGGTTGCTCAACCGCATGACCTGCCGCGGTTAGCGCCGCGCCTGGCGGACAGCCACAAGGGCGATTACGGGCGGGTGCTGCTGCTGGGCGGATCGCGCGGCATGAGTGGCGCGATTGCGCTGGCCGGTATGGCCGCGCTCCGCGCAGGCGCCGGACTGGTCACGTTGGGCGTGCCCGACCCGTGTCTGGAGACGGTGGCGGCGTGGGACCCGTGCTGCATGACCGTGCCGCTGGAGAGCGACGACGCGGGGCGGTTTGCGGCATCGGCCGGGCTGGTCATGCTGGAACTGGCGGCACGCGCCACCGTGGTCGGCTGCGGACCGGGTTGGGGACAGCACCCGGGACTCGTGACGCTGGCGCGGACACTGTACACCCGCCTGCGTCAGCCGCTGGTCGTGGACGCCGACGCGCTCAACGCGTTGGCCCAGTCCCCTGACGCGCTGGCTGGCGCGGGGGGCCAGCGCATCATCACGCCGCATCCGGGCGAGTTTCGTCGCTTGACGGGCGTGGCGGAGGGCGACGCGGCGGGGCAGCAGACGCGGGCGATGGATCTCGCCAGCGCGCACGGGATCGTGGTCGTGCTGAAAGGACATCGCACGCTGGTGACGGACGGGCAGCGCACGGCGCGCAACGAGACGGGCAATCCCGGCATGGCCACGGCTGGCGCGGGTGACGTGCTCACCGGCGTGCTCACCGCCCTGCTCGGCCAAGGGGTGCCTGCCTGGGAGGCAGCCCGGCTCGGGGTGTTTGCGCACGGGCTGGCGGGCGATCTGGCAGCGCGGCAGCAAACGCAACTGGGCATGACCGCGCGGGACCTGGTGCAGTTCCTTCCGGAGGCCTGGCGAGCCCTGGGGTACTGAGCGGGCGGCGGGCTGCGCGGCGGCATCGGCTGGTGGACGCGCGACGGCGGACCTATGGCGAGACTGATTCGAGATCTGGACAACCTCCCGGCCGACCTGCGGTCGGGGGCCGTATCGGTGGGCAACTTCGACGGCGTCCACCTTGGTCATGCACGGCTCATTGAGCGGCTGGTGGCCTGCGCGCGCCGCGTGCGCGGACCGGCCGTGGTGTGGACGTTCGACCCGCATCCGGCCTGCGTGCTCACTCCCGCTGCGGCCCCGCCGCCGCTCACGTCGAGCGAGCGCAAAACCGAGCTGCTGGGGCTGCTGGGGGTCGAGGCTGTCGTGGCCTGCCCGGCCACGCGCGACGTACTGTCCCTGTCCCCGCAGGACTTTTTTGACCGCATGCTGCGCCAGCGGCTCGACGTGCGCGCCATGGTCGAAGGCCCGAATTTCTTCTTTGGGCGGCAGCGCAGCGGCTCGATCGACACCCTGACCGCGCTCTGCGAGGCGGCGGGCGTGGCCCTGGAAGTCGTCGCGCCAGTGTTGATCGACGGCCAGTGCATCTCCAGCAGCTGGATTCGCGAGCTCATTCAGGCCGGCGACGTCAGCGCCGCCGACCGGCTGCTCACCCAGCCCTATCGGCTCAGCGGCACCGTGGTGCGTGGAGCCGGGCGCGGGGCGCAGCTGGGGTTCGCCACGGCCAACATCGAGCCGGCGGGCATGGTCCTGCCGCCGCTGGGTGTCTATGCCGGACGCGGCTGGCACTCTGACACCGCCTATGCCGCGGCCATCCATCTCGGTCCCAATCCGACGTTCGGCGAATCGCACGTCAAGTTCGAAGTGCATCTGGTCGGGTACGACCAGCCGCTCTACGGCGCGACCCTCAGCGTGGATTTCCTGGCGCGGTTGCGGGAGATCCGTTCCTTCAGCGACACCCAGGCGTTGCAGCAGCAGCTGCAGCGCGACGTGGCTGCCGCCAGCCGCATTGCAGGGGAGAGTGCACCATGAGCGCAGGACACGCGGCGATCGACTGGTCTGCCTGGCGGACTCTGCTGGATCGGCATGAGCGATTTCTCCTGACCACGCATGTCCGCCCGGACGGGGATGCGCTGGGCAGCGAGCTGGCCCTGGCCGAGCTGCTGGAAGTGTGCGGCAAACAGGTGCGGATTCTCAACGCCGACCGGGTACCGCCCCGGCTCGCCTTCCTGGACCCGCACCAGCGGATCGCTGTCCTTACTGCCGAGACACCACCCGACGCCGTCGGCGGCGCACCGGTGCGACCCGTGGAGCAGCCCCCCGACATGCTCGCCGACGTGATTGTCGTCGTCGACACCAGCGCCTGGGGCCAGCTGGGGCGGATGGCGGATGTGCTGCGCGGTTCCCGCGCCCCGTGTGTCGTCATCGATCATCACGCGGGGGCCGCCGAAGTGGCCGGGATGCTCTTCCACGATCCCCAGGCGGAAGCGGCCGGCCGCCTGGTGGCGGACCTGGCCGAGTACCTGGGCGTGCCGTTGTCGGCGTCGATGGCCCAAGCGCTCTACGTGGCGATCGCGACGGACACCGGCTGGTTCCGCTTCCCGTCCACCCGCAGCAGCACGCACCAGGTGGTGGCGCGGTTGCTGGAGGCCGGCGCTTGCCCGAGCGAGATCTATCGGCAGCTCTACGAACGCGACTCGTGGAGCCGCGCCCAGTTGCGGAGTCGCGCCTTGGCGCGCCTCGCGCTCGAACTCGACGGACGCCTGGCACACACCTACCTGTTGAATCGGGACTTCGAAGAGATGGAGGCCGACCGGAGCGACGCCGAAGACTTTGTCAATATGGCGCTGATGCTCGACGGCACCTGCGCTGCAGTAATGCTCACCGAGCAGCCTGGCGGGACCGTGAAACTCAGCCTGCGCAGTCGCGACGACGCGGTCGACTGCAATCGTACTGCCGCGCTTTTCGGCGGCGGCGGCCATCGCGCTGCGGCCGGCGCCACCATTCCCGGTCCCCTGGCGGACGTGCGGCGGCGGGTGATCGAGTCCCTGCGGCCGCAGCTGGCCAATGAACATGCGCCGGCACCCCCGAATCCCACGTAGCGTGGAGCGGGCCGGCGCGCGGCAAGAACCGGCCTGAGGTATCGCTGACAACGACGCCAGAACGTCGTACAATCGGCCAGTCGAAAGTTACTCATGCCGAAGGGGGAGACTCTGCCATGGCGTGGCGCGTGACGAGTGCGGATGTAGCTGACCAGTCATGCTCCCACCGACACGGGGTCGGTGGTGAGCGAGGCAGGGGGAAGACTGCGGTTGTCATCACCGGGACAATCGCGGCGATGTTGCTGGTCGGTCTGGCTGCGCAAGCGGAGGAGTCGCGGTTTGCGATGACGTTCAGCCGCAGCCAGTACGTCCACTGGATCGAGCTCTACGATGCGACCGACACGAAGATTGATCCGACCGATCCCCATGCCCCGCCGTATTCACCCGTGTTCACGTGCGGTCGTTGCCACGATTACGCGGCCATTTCCCGCGGGCATCATTTCAATGCGCTGCAGCCGCAGGCCGCGGCCGGACGGCCCGGGGAACCGTGGATCTGGACCGACACGCGCACCGGCACGCAGCTGCCGCTGTCCTATCGCGGCTGGCCCGGGACCTATGATCCGCGCGCGCTGGGGATCAGCACGTGGGACTTCCTGCTGAAGTTCGGCCGCCACATGCCGGGCGGACTGGCCGAGGCGCCCGCGGAGGATCCGTCGCTGCGCGCCACGGACGAGACCGCGGTCGAGACGACGGCCGGTGACGCGCCGGTGCCGCCCGGGGCGGACAACGGCCGTTGGCCGCTGTCGGGGCAGCTGGCCATCGACTGCATGGCGTGCCACGGTCGCGCGACGGCCCACAGTCCGGAGGCGTGGTGGGATCAGATCTCCAAACAGAATTTTGCCTGGGCGCCGGTCGCGGCGCTGGGCATTGCCGATGTCGACGGTGCCGTGTCGAACCTGCCCGCGGATTTCGACCCGGCGGCGCAGCGCGAACCGACGCCACCGGACGCGGCCGCGGCGCCCGACGAGGCGGTGCCCAGCCCGGATGCGGCCACGACCGAAGCGGCCGAGAACGCTCCAGCGGAACCGGCGGAACCGACCGGCCCGAGCCTGCCGCGCACGCGCTATCGCGCCCTGCAGCTGAGCGCGGATAAGAAGGTCTTCTTCGATGTGGTCCGGACGCCATCGAACAACGTGTGCTATTACTGCCACACCACGCGCCGCGCGGATGCTGCCGCGGGTCCGGATTGGACTCACGACGAAGACGTGCATCTGCGGGCGGGCATGTCGTGCGCCAGTTGCCACCGGAACGACCTGGAACATCATACGGTGCGCGGCTACGAAGGCGAGCAGCATCCGAGTGGAGAGAGCGTGGCCTCGTTGAGCTGTCGCGGCTGCCACCTCGACGGCACGGACGAAGCGGTCACCCAAGCGGGAGGCCGTCTGGGGGCGCCCAAACCGCTGCACCGCGGCCTGCCGCCGATCCATCTGGAAACCCTCTCGTGTACTGCCTGCCATGCCGGGCCTCGCCCAAGCCCCGAAGCGCTCCGCGTGCAGACGTCCATGGCCCATGCGCTCGGCCTGCCCACGCATAGCCTGACGGCCGAGACCGAACCGGGCATGGTCGTGCCGGTCATGCTGCAGACCGACGGCGTGCTCTATCCGCACCGCATGGTCTGGCCGGCGTTCTGGGGACAGCTGCGCGACGACCAGCTCACACCACTCAATCCGGATGCGGCCCAGGAAGCGCTCCGCTCGACGCTCCGCGTGCGTCGCAACGCCACGTTCACCGAAACGCTGGGGAAAGTGACCCTCAGCGCCGAAGACAAGGCCACTGTGCTCGGCGCGGATCGGGCCAGCGCAGCGGACGCCGAACTGACGGACGAGGAGCGGGCGAAGCTGGCCCGCCTGGCGACGACGAAGAGCGCCGAGGCGTTCCGCGAGAAGCTGGGTGGGGCACTCGAAGCCCTTCAGAAAACGCTCCCGTCGGATGGCAGCCAGGCGGTGTATGTGGCCGGCGGCCGCGCCTATCGCCGCACGGCGGACGGGGCCGTGGAGACGTTCTCGCATCCGGCGACCCAACCGTACGCCTGGAAACTCGGCCACGACGTGCGTCCGGCCCGGTGGTCCAGCGGCGCGACCGGGTGCTACGAATGCCACGCCCTGGGGACGCCGATCTTCGACGGGAAAGTCACGGCGATCGGCCCCGCCCCGGATCCCGAGCCGCCCACGCAACGCATGGCCGAACTGGCCGGCTACGACCGCCTGCAGATCGACGCCTGGAATCTCTCGTTCCAGGGACGATCCGCCTTCAAATGGTTCGGATTCGTCTCGGCAGGTGTGGTCGGCCTGATTCTCGTGTCGTTCCTGTTCGTGGGCTTGAACGGACTCTTCGGGTTCTTGCGCAGAAGCTGATCGTCGGCGGGAACCCGCTGGCGCGCGTTGATGGGAGATGACTGATGCTGAACAACGTACCCGCCTCGCTTGCCAACCTGCTGGAGCATCCGGGCAAGGTGTATCCGACGGTGGTGGCCGTCACGCTCATCGCGGTCGTCGTCGTGATCATCCTGCACCTCATTCTGGCACTGCTCGGAGGACGCGCGCCGCGAGCGCGGAAGCGATTTAACTGGTGGGAGAAACTCGTGTACCTCGGCGCGTTGGCGTCCGTCTCCGTGCTGGGAGTCACGTCGTTCTACACCGTGTTGCGGTTCGGCGGCATGCATGGTTGGTGGCTCTTCGCGCACATGTTCGGCGCCGGGGCTCTGACCGCTGTCTTGCCGCTGGCGGCGCTCACCTGGTGTGGGGCGAGTCGGTTTGGGCAATCGGGACCGCAGGCGGGCGACGCCGCGTACGTGCCGCGGTTCTTCTGGCTTCCGCGCGTCATGTTCTGGCTGTTCCTCGTGGCCGGACTGGGTGTCATGCTCACGATGCTCGTCAGCATGTTGCCGCTCTTCGGCACGGAAGGGCTCGAAATCCTGCTTGACATCCACCGCTACGCCGGCCTGCTGGCGGTCGTCGCGCTGCTGATCCACTTTTACTGCGTGCTGCTGCAGCGCGCTCAATTGCGCTGACGCACTCAGGCGGATGCCGCTGCGTGTGGTCAGCGGCGGTGTGATGGAACACTTTGCCGGGCTTCTCTGATCGATTCAGCTTGTGCGGCCTTCGCCAGAATCCATACAGGGTCAGGGGGGAATTGCCCGATGATGTACAGGGCGTCTGCCGGTAGCGCATGGACGCGACCTGTGCACGAGCAACAGTGTGGTGGGCCTATGTGGTGTGGTGTGTGCCAGCAGGAAGTTCCGGCGGTCGTCTCCTCATCGCCGCACGTCCGCATCGGCTGCGCTCGGTGTGGCGCACCGCTGAGCAGCAGCGGCTCCGCTCCCGACCCCGCTGCGGAAGGGCTCAACCGGCGGGGACGGGATGGCACGCGTCGCCGTGCAGCCAGCACGACGGATCCCTGGCTGGCCGCGGACGCGGACACGCTGGAGGACTTCGCCGAGCTGGACGAGTGGGATTTCGAGGAGACGCTGGTCCAGAGCCGGCAGCGGGTCGACTGCATGGCGCGGGCGGGCCTCGCGGATTCCGAGCGACCGCGAGGCGAGCCAGCCGGCGCGTCAGCCGGCGCCGCGGATCCGATCGGCGGGGGGCAGCATCCGGCTACGACCGTGCGTCCGCCGTCGAAGTCGAGCAACGCCTGGGCGTGGGGTGTGGTCGCGTGCGGTCTGGCGGTGGCGACCTGCGGCGG
The DNA here is from genome assembly GCA_025459265.1 of Pirellulaceae bacterium. GTDB lineage: Bacteria > Planctomycetota > Planctomycetia > Pirellulales > Pirellulaceae > JAAYDI01. The sequence continues at coordinate 17,906 of JALOQX010000040.1, forward strand.
AGCCCTGACCGCGATGGGCCTGTTCAAACCTGCGCCGCCCTTGTGGCACCTCGGGCTGCCGCTGCTGCTGGTTGGACAGTTCGCCGTCCTGTCGATCGTGGTCTGGCATCTGGATGTGGTCTGGCACAGCCACCGCGCGACGTTCGTGGCGTTACACGCCGTGGATGAGCAGGTCCGCCAGCTCCGGCCGCACGTGGCTCCGCTGGCCGTCAATTCGCGCTGCGACCGGCCGGCTGCGAGCACCGTGACCGAGCCGACCAGTCCGCACATGCTGCTGGCGCACCTGCGTGCTGAACTGGCGGCACTGTCGCACGGCTCGCCGGGCCGTGATTTCTCGACTCGGAGAGTCGAGCGACGGGCGTGAATACTCGACTCGGAGAGTCGAGCGACGGGCGTGAATACTCGACTCGGAGAGTCGAGCGACGGGGGTGAATACTCGACTCGGAGAGTCGAGCGACGGGCATGAAATCGGCACGTTCTTCTACGTGTCCCATTCCGCGTCAGGCGCGGCGGCGGCTTTGGCATCCGCCGGGAGCAGTGGGGCGAGCAGCCGCGCCGCGGGAGCGCCGCCCAGTTCTGCCGCCTTTTCGAAGAACCGGACGGCGCGGTCCATCTCACCGTTGGCGTGCAGCAGCGCGCCGACCAGGAACAACAAGTCCCCATCATCCGGTGCCGCCAGCGCCGCGCGAGCCAGCTCATCCAGGTGCGACAGCTTGGCGAGCCGGTTGTCACCGTACAAATCATCCAAGCGCAGGCGGGACACGAGGGAAGCGGAGTCAAGTTCCAGTGCGATGCGGAAGGCCTTGGTGGCGAGTCGATACTGGCGGACCGCGATCAGCGCGCAGCCTTGGCGGGTGTACGCGTCGGCGAGATCCGGTGCCGCGACGATGGCTGACTTGTAGCGCTGCAGCGCTTCGTGGAACCGCTGCTGGAGGAACAGCGCATCGCCGGCCTCTACGAACCGCCGGCCGCGCGCACGAGACGTCTCGTTGCTCCGGCGCAACCGATCTGCGACCGCGTGGGCGTCCAAGGCAGCCTCCACGGCCACGGCGCCCGGCGGCACCGCCGGCCACAAGTCACGCCGCACGCCGAGAAACCGCTCGACCGCCAGCGGACCGTAGCTCAACTCCGCCGGCGCGTACGTCGGGGGCAGATAATACTCGGCGGTGTTCGTGGCCGGATTGAAATAGATGCCCGTGGGCCAGAACGCCCCGACGTTCCAGGCCGGCACGAATAGCGGATTAATCCACGTCGCGCCCCCCAGCCAGGGCCAGCCGACATTCCCGAACGTGTTCCACGCCGCGAAACCGTGCGGACGGCACGGTGCGTGGTGCCCGCCAGGGGATTGTGCGTGGGCCTCGCCGCCGCCCCCGCCGCGTCCGGAGCGGCCCATCGGCATGTCGCCCGGATAGAAACCCGGCCGCTCCGCCCAGACCTGCGGGCTGCCGCACACAAGACACAGACTACCCAAGAGCACAAGAGAGCGGATTGTGGCCATGGCATCGACTCCGTCCGTCACTTCCCCCGCCGACATTATCTACCGATTGTGACCCAGGGGCAATGAAATTTGCGCGCGGCAAGCTGGGTAAGCGGCTACGCGTGGTCGGGAATGACGCGGCGCAACGCGGCCAGACATGTTTCGCTGACCTGCCGCGCAGAAATCTGCACGATCTGCGGGTTCATGACTTCCACGGAGACGACGCCCGCATAGTGGATCGCGCGCAGGCGTGCGACGAGCGGCCCGAGTGAGAGCTCGCCGTCGCCCGGCAGGATCCGGTCCCCGTCGGTCGCCAACTCACGCAGCCGGCCACTCAGATCGCTCAGCTGAACGTGAAACAGGTTCGCGGCGGTCAGATGCGCCAGGTCGTCCGGTTTGCTCGGTCCGATCTCGAAGTGGAACGCGTCGAGGCAGATCCCGAGCCACGGATCGTCGACGTCCTGGATCAGGGCGGCGGCCGTCTGCAGGTTGTTCCCCAGTGCTGACGTCGCCTGGAATTCGAGCGCGACGCGCACCGCGTGCTCGCGTCCCCAAGCGGCGATCGTGCGCAGCGCGCTGAGCACACGCTGTACGTCGCGCTGCGCACACGGGCCGGGGACGTCGCAGGCCACGACGATCGTGGTGATCCCCAGGGACTGGCACAGCTCGAGCCGCTGCCGAAAGAGGGTCCAGGCGACGTCCCGCGCCGCCGCGTCGGGCGTGAACAGTCCTCCCTGCATGCTCCCGACCGGCACTTGCAGCTCGTAGCGCCCCAGCAGCCGGCGCAGGTCGTCCGTCGTGTGCGCGGCCAGGTACTGTTCGAGCTTCGTGAACCACGCTTCGACGTGCTGCACGCCGCTGGCAGCATACTCTTCCAGATCGCGTTCGACCGGCGCCGCCAACGAGCAGACCTGACTGACAGCCAGTTTCATGAGGTTGCGCGGTTCCCCGACGACAGGAGTTGCAGCAGCTGGTCGACGCAGTCGTCGACCCGCACGCGCCACTGCTCGAGCGAATCCCGATCGCGAATCGTGACGGTGCGGTCCGTCAGCGTCTGGCCGTCGACGGTGATGCAGTACGGTGTGCCAGCCTCGTCCTGTCGGCGGTAGCGGCGTCCGACCGCGCCTTTCTCATCGTAGAACACGACGGCGTGCGGCTTGAGCGCGCGGTAGATCTCCTGGGCGATTTCCGGCATGCCGTCTTTCTTGACCAGCGGGAACACGGCGGCCTTGATCGGCGCCAGCCGCGGGTGGAGCTTGAGCACGGTGCGCGACTGCAGCACGCCGTGTTCATCGGGCGCCTGATCCTCGGTATACGCTTCGCAGAGGAAGGCCAGCGTGGCCCGGTCCGCCCCCGCCGACGGCTCGATCACATGCGGGGTGTATCGTTCTCCGGTCAGGTCGTCGCGGTAAGTGAGGTCCTTGCCGCTGCCGCGCCAGCGTGGTTTGCCATCGGCGCCCTTTTCCAGCTCCAGCGGACAGGTCTTGGGGTCAAGCTTGCCTTCCATGTGGCTGCGGAGATCGAAATCGCCGCGATGCGCAATCCCCTCGAGCTCCCCGAAGTCCCCTTCCGGCAGGAAGGGAAACGCATACTCGATGTCCGCCGTGCCGGTCGAGTAGTGACTCAGTTCCTCCTGGTCGTGTTCGCGCAGCCGCAGCCGCTGGCCGGCAAGTCCGAGGTCGGTATACCACTTCATGCGCCGATCGCGCCAGTAGCGGTACCAGTCCGCCGAGGCGCCGGGATGGCAGAAGAACTCGATCTCCATCTGTTCGAATTCGCGCGACCGGAACGTGAAGTTCCGCGGTGTGATCTCGTTCCGAAAGCTCTTGCCGATCTGGGCGATGCCGAACGGCACGCGGACGCGCGTGCTGTCGACGACGTTGCGGAAGTTGACGAAGATGCCCTGCGCGGTCTCCGGGCGGAGGAACGCGGCGCTGTCCTCCCCCCCCAGGGCCCCCACGAACGTCTTGAACATCAGGTTGAACTCGCGGGGGGGCGTGAGCGTGCCCAGTTCCTTCGCGTCGGGGCCCAGGACCTGTGCCAGGTCGTCGACGTGCGGCAGCGTCAGGAACGCGCTGTGCCAGACGAGTTGGTCCGCGTCCTTGGGCCGCAGGTGGAAGAACTTGAGCGCGCGGTGTTCGACATCCTGCTGTTCGGCGTCCGTCTCGGCCACCGTCGCCACGAACACGCGTTGGCCCTTGGCTTCGACCCAGCGGCCGCGCACCTGATCGTGGCGGTAGCGCCGCTTGGATTCGCGGCAGTCGACCATGTGATCGTGGAAGAGGTCGTAGTGCCCCGAGCACTTCCACACCTGGGGGTGCATGATGATTGTGCAGTCGAGGCCGGTCATCTCGTACGCCGAGGGCGCGCCGGGCGGAACCTCCAGCTCGTTGTGGCTGGTGACCATGTCCCGCCACCAGGTCTCGCGGACGTTGCGCTTCAGCTCCACGCCCAGCGGACCATAGTCCCAGAACCCGTTCAGCCCCCCGTAGATTTCGCTCGACTGAAACAGAAACCCCCGCCGCCGACAGAGCGATACCAGTTTGTCCATGTCCATCCGGGCGACTCGCCAATGTCCGCTCATTACCTGCTCGAAACCCTGTCAATGTACCGGCTCACCTCCCGGACGGAAGGGGTGGGCGGGCGCATTGTCCAGGTAACAAATGTGGGTGGCTGGGGACGAACGAAGTGAGCCCCCAGCGGCGAATGCTGGGGGCGAGCTGAAGCTCGACCCCAGCCACCCCACTAGATGGCTTAGCCACCGCGCTAGCCGATCTGCGCGAGCAAGGCGTCGGGCTCTTCGAGCGTATCGAGCAGCAGGTCCGGCTGCGCGGCGGCCAACTGTTCGCGGCTGTCCCAGCCTGTGGCGACGGCGGCCACCCGCGCGCCGACCGCGCGGGCACAGCGCACGTCCAGCGGTGTATCTCCGATGACCCACACCCGATCCGGTGCCGGCTCGCTCCGCAGGTGCGCCCGGCAGGCCCGCAGGGCCTCGCGCGCGACGTCGTCTCGATCCACGTGATCATCCCCGTACCCGCCGAAGGCGAAATGGTGGTAGAGTTGATAGTGCTCGAGTTTCAGCCGGGCGCCGTCGCGGGCGTTGCCGGTCAGCAGGCCGACGGCACAATCCGTGCGGGCGGACAGTCGGTCGAGCAGCGAGGCGATGCCGGGCAGGATCTTGCCCTCGCGCTGCGGCAGATACGCCGTGAGCCGCTGCAGGTAGGCGCTGCGCAGCTGCCGCCAGTTCGCGTCGGTATCGGGAATCGCGTGCGCGCGGAACAGGTTGCTGGCAATCCCGCGGTCTGTCCGCCCGCTGAAGGGGACCTCCTGCGGCTCCGCCACGCCAAACAGCTCGGAAAAAGCGTGCAGCAGCGCGTCCCCCCCGGCCCCGCCGGTGACGATCAACGTTCCGTCGATATCAAACAGCAACACGACCATCGTGCGTCCTTCCCGGCCTCCGCCCGGCAATCCTGCCCGCAAACTTGGCGACACTGACCCCCCTGTTATAGAATCCTACAGGTCCGCGGGGAACCGACCGCTCGCATTCCCAGCCCCTCGGTGGGGCTGGTCTGCGGCTCCGAGCCGGTCGGCCGCGGGTGCGGGGCGACGACGATGGGACCGCTGCTGAATCTGGCCTGTGGCGTGGTGGCTTTGGTGCTGCTGTTCTGTGCCTTCCGCAGCGGTCGCGGGTGGTATTGGCGGTGGCACAGCCGGCCACGGGACGTCGAGCGGGCGCAGATGGAGGATGCGCTCAAGCACCTCTATCACACGCGCGAGGCAGGCCGCGGCGGGACGATCGAGAGTCTGGCGGGTGCGTTGCAGATCGACTGCGACCGCGCCGCGCAGTTGGCACAGACGCTCGAACGTCGGGCGCTGGTCGCGGTGCAGGACGGCGGTCTGGAGCTGACCGATGCCGGACGCACGTACGCCCTGCGCGTGATCCGGACCCATCGGCTGTGGGAACATTACCTGGCGCACGAGACGGGCGTGGCGGAACCGGCCTGGCACGAGCAGGCGGACCGCATGGAGCACGATCTCTCGCCGGCCGAGGTCGATGCCTTGTCCGCGCGGATGGGCAATCCGGTGTTCGACCCGCACGGCGATCCGATCCCCTCAGCCCGCGGCGACATGCCGGTGCCGGAAGGCCAGCCCTTGAACACGCTCGAAGCCGGGTGCCAGGTCCGCGTGGTGCATGTGGAGGACGAGCCCGAGTCGACGTATCGCGAGTTGTTGGCGGCGCGACTCGAGCCGGGGATGACCGTCAATGTGCTCGCGTCCAACGCGCGGGGCGTCCAGCTGGACACGGGCCTGGAGCGGCGTCAGCTCTCGCCGCTGGTGGCGGCGCAGGTGACGGTCCAGCCCGTGGCGCAGGAGGCGGCGGCCCCGTTGCCGGCCCGTTCGCTGTCGTCCCTGGCGCCCGGCGAGGCGGGGATCGTGGCCACGATCGCCCCAGCCTGCCGCGGCGTGGAACGACGCCGACTGCTCGATCTGGGGCTGGTGCCCGGCACACGCGTCGTGGCCGAATTTCCGAGCCCCGCCGGCGACCCCGTGGCGTACCGCATCCGCGGCGCGCTGATCGCCTTGCGGAAACTGCAGGCGGATGCGATATACCTCGAGCCGTGAGGCAGGCGGATGGCAAGCGGCAGTTGCCGGACGTGTCCGGCGCACAATGCAGTGCAACTGATCCGCATGGGGGTCCATGCCGGCCACTCGGAGTTCGTCGTTGCCCTGGCCGGCAACCCCAACGTCGGCAAGAGCACGGTGTTCAACGCGCTGACCGGTCTGCGGCAGCACACCGGCAACTGGCCCGGCAAGACCGTCTCCCGCGCGGAAGGCGGATTCGTATTTCAGGGACGCAGCTACAAGCTGGTCGATCTGCCCGGGACGTATTCGTTGCTGGCCACGAGCACGGACGAGGAAATCGCCCGCGATTTCGTGCTCTTCGGTCAGCCGGACGTGACGCTGGTTGTCGTCGATGCCACGCGTCTGGAACGCAACCTGAACCTGGCCCTGCAGGTGATGGAGATCACCGATCGCGTCGTCATCTGTCTGAATCTGATGGACGAAGCGAGACGCCACGGGCTGACCATCGACGCGCCTCGATTGTCCGAATCGCTGGGCGTGCCTGTCGTGGCTGCTGCGGCGCGATTCGGCGAAGGAATTGCCGAATTGCTGCAGGCCATCGACGGCGTTGCCACGGGGCGGACGGTGTGCCGTCCAGTGCGCGCCACGGCTCAATCGGACTTGCTGCACCACGCGGTGACCAAGTTGCAGGAGGAATTGCAGCGGTCGCTGCCGGGGTTGCCGAATACCGCGTGGCTGGCGACCCGGCTGCTCGACGGCGACCGGCGGCTCTTGGAGGCGCTGGCCAGTGGCGAACTGGTCCAGCTGGCGCGGTTTGCCAAGGAGACGTCGCGCGCGGGCGCGGAAGTCGCTGGGTCGGCGGAGCTGAGTGGTTCGCCCGACCGGTTCACGGATCTGATGGCGAAACTCGACGCCCTGCGTTGGGAGCTGGGCCCGCACGTGCACCAGTCGCTGGCCGAGGAGACGTACGCACGGGCGGCGGGCATTGCCGATGCGGTGGTGCAGCGCGATGCGGCGGCCGAGCGTCGCGACTGGGGCCGCCCGCTCGATCGGCTGCTGACCAACCGCTGGACCGGGTTCCCGCTGATGGCCGCCATCCTGGCCCTGGTATTGTGGCTGACGGTGGTGGGAGCGAATTGGCCCTCACGCATGCTCGGCATCTTGCTGATCGACATGGGGCACGCGGCGCTCAAGACGGGGGCGAGCTCTCTGGGTGTGCCCGGCTGGCTGGACGGCCTGCTGCTGGACGGCTGCTATCTGGCCACGGCCTGGGTGGTGAGCGTCATGTTGCCGCCGATGGCGATCTTCTTTCCGCTCTTCACGCTGCTGGAGGATTTCGGCTACCTGCCGCGCGTGGCTTTCAATCTCGACCGGATGTTCCAGCGGTGCGGCGCGCACGGCAAGCAGGCGCTGACCATGTGCATGGGGTTCGGCTGCAACGCGGCGGGGGTCGTGGCGGCCCGCGTGATCGACAGCCCGCGCGAGCGGTTGATTGCCATCATCACGAACAACTTCTCGCTCTGTAACGGCCGCTGGCCGACGCAGATCCTGATCGCGACGATCTTCGTCGGGGCGCTGGTACCCGGGTATCTGGCCGGGGCCGTGGCAGCCCTGACGGTCATGGGCGTTGCCGTGTTGGGTGTGGCGACATCCATGGGCGCTTCGTGGCTGCTGTCCCGCACGATGTTGCAGGGCGAACCGTCGACGTTCCACCTGGAATTGCCGCCGTTTCGGCCGCCGCGCGTGGTGCAGACGCTGTACACGTCGTTGATCGATCGCACATTGATCGTGCTCGGCCGCGCGGTCGCGTTCGCGCTGCCGGCCGGCGCCGTGATCTGGCTGATCGCCAACGTGCACGTGGCGGGGCGTTCCGTGGCCGAATGGTGCGTCGGTGCACTCGACCCGGTCGGCACCCTGATCGGGCTCAACGGCGTCATCCTCGTGGCGTACGTGGTCGCCATTCCGGCCAATGAGATCGTGATCCCGACGGTCCTGATGCTGACTGTGCTGGTGACCGGCGCGGGGGCCAGCGGGCAGGATGTGGGCGCGGGGGTGTTGTTCGAGCTCGAGTCGCCGGCGGAGACGGCGGCAGTGCTGCGCGCCGGCGGCTGGACGTTCCTGACCGGCATCAACCTGATGCTCTTCAGCCTGCTGCACAATCCCTGCTCGACGACAATCTTCACGATCTACCGCGAGACGGGCAGCGCCCGGTGGACGGCGGTGGCGACCCTGCTGCCGCTGACGCTGGGCGTGGTGATCTGCTTCTTTGTCGCTCAAGCGTGGGGACTCTTCAACGGATAGCGCGCCGGTGGGACTACCATGAATGCACCGCTCATCCCGGATGTACCTGCCGACTTTGCCGGCCAGGTGCCGCTGTTCCCGCTCTCGAATGTCGTGGCGTTTCCGCACAGCATGCTGCCGCTGCATATTTTCGAAAGCCGGTACCGGGAAATGTTCGGCGATGCGCTGGCCGGCGACCAGCTGATCGCGATGGCCACGCTGCTGCCCGGCTACGAGATCGATTACTACAGCCGGCCGCCGGTGGCGCCGATCATCTGTGTCGGCCGCATCGCCCGCTATCACCAGAACGACAACGGCACGTACGACTTCCTGCTGCTGGGCCTGCAGCGCGCGCGGATCGATCACGAAATCACCCCGGTCCGCTCGTACCGGCGGGCGGCGGTCGATTTGTTGCAGGACACGATGGAAGCCGATGCCGTGGCCGACGAGCTGGGACCACAGCTCACGGCGCGGCTCCAGCGGCACGCCCCGCAGTTGGGCCGGTTGTTGAGCGCGCTAGGCAAACATCAGCTGGCCCTCGGGCTCTTCACCGATATCGTGGCGCATCATCTGGATCTGGACACGCCGATCAAGCTCCAGCTGCTGGAAGAGCTAAGTCCCGCCGCCCGTGCGCGCCTGCTGATCCAGCATCTCTCGTCCCGCGTCGTGCCCGAAGAGAACTGACGGCGTGGCAAACGTCGCAGCCCAGACATCTGAGCTGTCGCGTCAAGTGGGCGAATGGGCCACGGCGTCATGCTCGCGACCCGTTGTAAAACCCCTTCGGGGTTTCGGGCTTCCTGAGGGCATCCGGCACCCGGGGTGGCGCTGCGCGGCTGCGCCGCTCCGCTGACCCCGGGCTATGACGTACAACGCCTTCGGCGTTGAGATGACCGCCTGGCGGCGTTGTGCATCGCGATCACGGCTCCTGACCGCGAAGCGGTCACACGTCACAGCCCAGGTTCGCCGCGCAGCGGCGCACCCTGGGTCGTCGGGCAGCAAGATCTCCGAAACCCCAACGGGGTTCTACCATCTCGCCTTGTCTCCCGAATCGACCTCTGTGGAAGCGCGCGACCGCCCGAAGTCGGGCGCAACCCGCGGCAAGCGCCAACCACTCCTGGAAATCGGCAGGTTAATCGATGACGACTCCTCGTGCCGTGGCACTGGCCCTCGGCCTGCTGCTGTGCGGAGCGGGCCCGTGCCCTGTGCCGCACGCCCAGGAGTGGACGCGCTACGGCCACGACGGCGCGCTCACGGGGCGCTCGCCGATCCGTGGCCGGATCGCGACGCCGCGCGTGGCATGGACGTTCGACCTGGCCGGACGGCAGGTGGCGATGGACGTCGAGCCAGTCGAGGGTGCGCACGCGCTGAGCGTGAGCGCCGCGTCGGTTGCGACGGAGCGGGCCGAGCCCGCCGCGGCGGCGCCGCTGCGACTCGATCTCGACGGCCGCGGGACCCTCCGCGACGTGACGGAGACGTTTCACGAACGGTGGGCGCAGATTCTGCCCGACGTGCCTGGCCCTCAGCGCGTCGCCTGGAACCATACCTGGACCGATCAAGCGGTCTGCCGGCTGCAGCTGTTCGCCTACGATCAAAATCCCGACGCCCCGCGACTCGTCTGGGAAACCGACCCGCCGGAAGGGACCATTTTTCAGCCGTTGAATGTGGTCTTCGACATCGATCACGACGGCGTGCAGGAGATTTGCGTCGCGGCGCACTACCGCGTCATGATCTTTGAAGGTACGACTGGGCGAAAGGAGACCGAGCTGCGGTACCACGCGAGTCGACCCTACGGCTGGTTCGGGATCGCCGACATTGATGGTGACGGCGCCGTGGAACTGGTCACGATCGGCGATTTTCAAAGCCACGTGGACGTGCTGGAGTACGACCCGCAGCAGCCGGAACCGGAGCGGCTGCGCGTGAAGTGGCGGCGTGACATCGAGCAGAACATCGAAGAACGCACGAAATGGCCGCAAATCGGTCCCCGCCCCGTGGTCAACGTCGCGGGCGACGCGCGCCTGGAAATCGTGTTGAACGTGTACAACGACCTGGGGGACGGACAGTGGCACGTAGTCGTGCTCGACGCCGAATCGGGTCACACGCTGGTCGACCTGCCCCGACGGTTCAGCTGGGGCAGCTGCTCGCTCGACGGCGGGTCGAGCGAATCCCTGTTTGTCACGACGACCGATGGTGTGCTCGTACACGAGCTGGGGCACTGTCAACTCCTGCACATCGAAGACGGCGACCCGCGCGAGCTGTGGTCGCAGGCGGCCGCCGCGTGGTGCACGGCCGATTGGCCGCGGCTGGGCGCCACGTGGTCCACGACCGCCTCGCAGGGGATGCGGCACGTGCTCACGCAGAGCGCCGCTCGCCCGGTGTTTTTTGTCAAGACGTGGCAGGGCGAGCAGGATCACGACGTGACGCTGTGCGCGCTGCAAATGAATGAGGCGGGTGCCGTCTGCCCGCTGTGGCAACTCGACGGTGTCCCCGATTCAACCAAGGTCACAGGATGGCACGCCGCCAGCGCGTCAGGCGGCGGGAGCGCACGGATCCACCTGCAGTTGGCGCCCCAACAGGAGGTGCAGTTGCGCGGGCGCGGCGTGCGGCCGTTGCTCGTCGTGAATCGTCCGCTGGGTGGTGATACGGCGCCGCCGATCGTTGCGCGCCTTGGCCCAGGGGCTGCGTGCTCGGTCATTGTGGAAGCTCCGGGAGAAGCGGTGTGTGCGGTCGACCCGCCGGCGAGTCCGGACGGGGTGCCGCGGTTGCGCTGGCAGACGCGTGGCCGCGGCATGCGGGATGGTTCGCGCGTGCTGGGGTTCGTGGCAGCGGATCTGGACGAGGATGGGGCGGCGGAGATTCTGGCGGCCGATCGCGCTGCGGCCGGGTATGCCGTCCTGCGCGCGTATGATGGCGCTGGCGGCACGCGGTGGGAGCAGGCGTTCCCGCACATCCCCGGTGCGCTCCCCGTCTGGAATGTCGGCGCGCTGACGTTCTGGTGGCCTGGGCACTATCGCACGTCCGAGTCGATTGATGTGCTGGTCAACACGCGGCGCGGGTTGATGCACTCGGACGTTGGTCAGCTGCTGCAGGGTGCGGACGGATCGCTCATCTGGCAACAGGACCGAGCGGAGCTGGCCGGCGAGTTTCGATGGGGCTGGGGCGGTGCGCCGCCGGCGGTGGTGGACGTGGCGGGTGATGCGCGCGACGAGCTGGTCTGCCTGCACCCGGTCTGCCTGTGGATTGCTGAGGGAGGGACGGGCGAGTTGCTCAGTGGCCGCAACCTCGCGGCGCGCACGGACCTGCCGGCCTGGGCGGCCTATGGTGAACCGATGGTCGTGGACTTCCTCGGTCGCAACACGCCACAGATTCTGCTCGACTCGCCCTATATCCTGGCCCTGCTCGAGCTGGACGGAACACCACTCTGGCACGGGCTGCCACGGAGCGACTACCCGGTCTCGTCGGGCGAAGGCAACGCGGGCGAAACGACCAGTTGCCGCCATGCGCTGCTGGATCTGGACGGCGACGGCCGCTGGGAGATTGCCTCGGCCGGCTACGGCGACGGGGTGCGCGCGATCGATCCGACGGACGGGCGCGTGCTGTGGCGGCTCGCCGCCGCGCTGCCCACCTGTCCGCGCAGCACCGCCACGAACATCGACGGCCAGGGCGGCGACGAACTGCTCTATGTGGCGGATCGCGAACTCATCGCCGTGACCGGTGATCGAGAGTCCGGCCGCGTCCTCTGGCGCTGGACGGGCCCGAGTCGGTTGAGCATGCCCGCCATCGCCGACGTGGACGGCGATGGCACAGCGGAGATTGTCGTGCAGGACGCGGACGCGGTGGTGTATTGCCTGGACCAGTAGGCGTTGTGAGAGGGTGGCGTGATGCGTCGTGTCTGGCTGTCCTTCATCAGCGGGTCTTTCGTCCTATGTGCCGGTGTCCTGCTGCCCGCGGCGGACGACATTCTGGTTGGCGCGGCCGATCCGACGATTGCCGTGCTGCCGGGCGCGGCGTCCCCCTACTTCGTCTTTGCCACCGGCCGCGGCATCCCGATCTTCCAGTCCCGCGACCTCGTCACCTGGACCCGCGCGGGACGCGTGTTCGACGCCGATGTGCCCGCCTGGGCGGCGGCGGCGATTCCGGGTGCGCGCGGGATCTGGGCTCCGGATATTTCGTTTCGCGAGGGTCAGTGGCGGCTGTACTACTCGGTGTCGACATTCGGCAGCCAGCGGTCGGTCATCGGCCTGGTGACGAACCAGACGCTGGACCCGCAGGATCCCGAGTACCGCTGGGTCGATCAGGGGCTGGTGCTCGAGTCGCATCCGGGTGTGGACAACTTCAATGCCATTGACGCCGCATGTTTCGTGGATCAGGCGTCGCGGCACTACCTGTTCTGGGGCTCGTTCTGGAGCGGCATCAAAGTCGTGGAACTTGATGCCGAGACCGGCAAGCCGCGTCCGGGGGCCCAGCCGCTGGCGGTGGCCGCGCGGGCCCCGCGCACGGATCCCCCTGCGATCGAAGCGCCGTTCGTCATCTGGCGCGAGGGCCACTACTACCTGTTTGTCTCCTACGACATGTGCTGTGACGGGGCACGCAGCACGTACAAGGTGATGGTCGGTCGGGCGGACGAAGCCTGCGGTCCGTACAGGGATCGCGACGGGCGTGCGATGGTCGACGGCGGTGGGACGTTGGTGCTGGCCAGCTACGACCGCTGGCGCGGACCGGGCCACAATGCGGTGCTGCAAACGGATCGCGGCGATTTCTTGGTGCACCACACGTATGACATGCACGACCTGCGCGCCGCCCGCGTGCTGCAGATTCGGCCGGTGTACTGGAGCCCCGACGGCTGGCCCGTCGTCGGGGAACCGGTGGGTGGCGCGGGGGCCGAGCCGTCCGCGGAGACCGACGCCGGCGAGCCGACCGGCGCGTGGGAGCATCGCGTGAACTACGGGGAAGCGAGGCTCGTTGAGTTCCTGGCGGACGGCACGCTGCGCGGCACGACCAACAGCGGCCGCTGGGAGCGGCAGGGCAATCAGTTGCTCCTGCGCTGGCCGCACGCCGACGCTCCGGATGGCTGCTGGGTCGATACCCTGGTGCTCGAGCCGCACGGCAGATCGTATATTGGACGCAATCAGCGGGGCAGTGTGATCCAGGGCGTGCGCCGCCGTGGCTGAGGGCGCGCTCAGAACAAACTTGGCGCAGCGTCGCACGGCTCTCCGAGCCGTGATTGAGCAACAGCGTCGCACGGCTCTCCGAGCCGTGATTGAGCAACAGCGTCGCACGGCTCTCCGAGCCGTGGTGATTGAGCAATGGAGAGCGTCGCGCGACGGATCCTCGAAGACCGCAGTGAAATCCTCTTGTAAGGAGCATCAACCCATGCAGACAAATCTTCGGCAACTTAAGGTGGCCGGCGACGCCGCCGGATGCGGGTGCGGCTGCAGTCACGGCCTGACGCGGCGCGGGTTTCTCGGGAATGTCGGCGGCGCCACGCTGCTGGGCGGCGCCACGCTGATGCTGGCGTCGCGCGCACCGGCCGCCGCGGCGGGGCACGTCACGCTGACAGGCCAACGGCTGCCGACAGGCAAGCCGTTGCGGGTCCTGCCGCTCTTGACCTACGATTGTCCCCAGCGACAGGACAAGACGAGCTGGCGCAACTACGGTGGCATCCAGACGGCCGAGGTGGCGGCGCAGGAAGCGAAGCGGATCCAGGCCGAGCTGGAACAGCTGGCGCAGTCGCTGGAGTTTCCGCTGGAGATCCTCCCGGTCTCGCTGGTGGCCGACCCGGCGCAGCTGGCTGCTGCCGGGGCGATCGACTGCGACGTGCGTTTGGTGTTTGCCGCCGGCGGGTTCTGGATGTATGAACTGGCCAAGGCCGGTCCGCCGCTGATCGTCTTCGTGCGGCATCGGACCGAACCGCATTACCTGTGGTACGAGATCGCGCACTGGCGGCTGCTGCGGGCCAATGGGGACGAGATGAGCCTGCCGCAGATGACGGTCGAGGATGTGGTGGTGGACGATCCGCAGGAACTCGGCTGGCGACTTCGCGCGCTGTACGGACTCAAGAATGCCCGCGGCACCAAGATGCTCGCCATCGGGGGGCTGGTCGCCTACAGCCAGCCCGGCCAGGAGTGCGGACCGCCGTGTGCCCGCGACGTGTGGGGATACGAACTGGAGACGCTTCCCTACGAGACGTTCGCAGCGCGGTTGCAGCAGGCCCGCGCCGACCAGCAGGTGCTGCAGGAGATCGAGCGGCAGACTGACGCGTTGCTGTCACAGCCCAATGTCACGCTGCAGACCGACCGCCAGGCGGTGTTCAACACGTTCCTGGCGCTCCACGTCACACGGGGCTTCCTGGAGGAGACCGGCGCCACCAACTTCGGGTTCGGGCACTGCATGGGTCGCGACGTGATCGGCATGCTCGACACGCCACCCTGCCTGCTGCTGGCGCTGGCCAACGACGAAGGCTACACGGCATACTGCCACACGGACTTGACGCACACGCTGCCCGGCGTGCTGATGCGGTGGATTGCCAGCCGGCCGTCCTTCGTCTGCAACTCGCATTTCCCGCACGACGGGCTCTTCACGGTCGCCCACTGCGCTGCCCCGCGCCGCATGAACGGCCGGGATCTCGAGCCGGCGGCGATCATGACGCACTACGAATCCGACTTCGGCGCCGCCACGAAAGTCGAGTACACCAAAGGACAGGTAGTGACGGTGGTCGTGCCGAACCTGCGCTGCACGAAGTGGCAGGGCTTCCGCGGGACGATCATCGACACGCCGTCGCGCCCCGCGTGCCGGTCCCAGATGGACATCCAGATCGACGGCGACTGGCGCGGCCTGCAGGCCCACCTGGAAGGATTCCACACCCAGGTGTGTTACGGGGACTACCTGCGCGAGATCGGATACGCGCTGCGCAAGCTGGGGCATCTCGAGTGGCAGAATTTCAGTGCGGTCACGGGATGAACGGCATGTTTCGGACGCTTCAGCGCGGGCCGCAGGACCGTCGTGGGTGGCTGGGGATCAGCGGGCGGCTGCTCCTCCTCCTTCTCGCCGGTGCGGGGCTCCGCCCACTCGCGGCGGCCGACCCGCCGCGGGTGCGCGTCCTCACCTACAACATCCACCACGGGGAAGGCGCGGACGGGAAGGTGGACCTGCCGCGCCTGGCCGCGGTCATTAGCCGCTGTGCGCCCGACGTGGTCGCGTTACAGGAAGTCGATGTCGGCACACGCCGCGCACACGGGGTCGACCAGGCGGCCGAACTGGGCAGGCTGACCGGCCTGCACGCCGTCTTCGGCCAAGCGATGGATGTCGACGGCGGCCAGTACGGCGAGGCGCTCCTCTCGCGCTGGCCGCTGGAAGCGGTCGAGGTCCACGCGCTTCCCTGTGACGAGCAGAGCGAACCGCGGTGCGTCGTCGCGGCGCGCGTCGTGCCGCCGGACCGGCCGGCATTTGTCTTTGCGGGCACGCATCTCGAGCATGCGCGGGCCCCGCTGCGCTTGTGCCAGGCCGGGAAAGTCAGCTCCAAGCTCGCCCCCGCGCCGGCGCCGCGCGTCATCGTGGCCGGGGACTTCAACGATACGCCGCCGAGCCCGACGCTGCTGGTGCTGCGCCGGCACTGGACCGATGCCAGCGACGGCCAGTGGCAGCCGACCTGGCCGGCGCACGAGCCGCGCGACACGCTCGACTACGTGCTCTATCGGCCCGCCACCGCGTGGCGCGTGGTCGAAGTCCAGGTCATCCAGGAACCGATCGCGTCCGATCACCGACCCCTGCTGGCCGTGCTGGAGATGTTGACGACGCCATAGCATAGGTCAGCGCATGCATCACCACTTGCGGCATGTTCTGCACATCCTTCGCACAGACTGCCAGTTGATCCGCGGCTGCTCAGCCTTTCCGGAAGCGTCGGTCGATCGGCCGAGCAGGGGAGTTCTCTCAGTTACGCCTCGGAGAGGCGTGCGTCAATAGCCAGGGGCAAGGGCGTCGCGTAGCGACGCATGCAGCCCCTGGCGCCGGTTCCATTTCTCCATGCGGAGCCTTGGCAGGGCGACCGTGAACGCCGCCGGCTCATTACTCGCCTTCATTCGCAAAGACAAAGGACTGGGGCATAGTCGACCATCCTTGCGGGAACACGACGGTCGCCCTGCCAGGGCTCCGATTCCTATTGCGCCCATGTACCAAGGGCTTTGGCCCCTTGGCTATTGACGGTCGGCCTTCCAGGCCTTGCGCCGACCTTAACGATCATGTTGACACAGCAGAGCATTTGTTCACGCGCGCACGCTGGCGTATTGCGGGATCTTCAGCAGCTCGCCGTCCCGGAGCGCCGACTGGTGCGCGACGATCCCGGCGACAGTCATGTTCAAGGCCATGGCGATGTCGACCAGCGGTTTGCGGTCTTCCAGGATCGACATCACGAACTCGTGGCCCAGATAGCCGTGGGACCCGCCGTGTCCGCCCGGATTGACGGTGGGTGGCAAGGCGGGCCGGGTCAGATCGGGCAGTTGTTCGATGAAACCCTGGTAGCGCGTGCCCGTCATGGAGCCTTTCTGGCCGCGCACACGCCCCATCTCGCCGCCGTAGCCGGGCGTATCCCAACTGACGCCCATCCGCGCCATGCCGCCGACATTGGTGCGAAACAACGCGATCTCGGTGCCGAACGGGTTGCCGTAGGCGTTGTTCTGCGGCTGCAGCTCGTCGCGGATACTCGGCATCGCCATGCACGAGACTTCGGTGAAGCTGCCGCCGGTGACGCCGATGTGGTAGGCATTCGAATGGGTCGGATACCATTGCGGCGGCAGGCCGATCCGCCAGTTCTTGTACGAATCGATCAACGCGCACTCGTAGTGAAAATACTCGCCTTCGCTGTAGACCAGTTCGCCGAACCCGCCGGCCTGGTACATCACACGCATGGCGTGCAGTTCTTCGTGGTAACAGGACGTCTCGAACATCATGTACTGCAGGCCCGTCCGCTTGACCGTGTCGTACAGCCGGTCCGCGATCTCCAGATCACCCCACGAGGCGGGCACGGCTGTGGCGACGTGTTTGCCGTGTTCGAGCACCAGGATGCAGTGCCGCGCGTGACTCGGGGCGTCGGTGGCCACGAAGATCGCCTCGATCGTATCGTCCTGGACCATCTCCTCGAGCGACGGATAGGTCTTCTCGCACTGGCAGGCCTTGGCCAGCGCCTGGCAGCGGTCGGGAAACAGGTCGCTCACCGCCACCACCTCGACGTTCGGATGGTGCTGGAGCGAAAACGCGGCGCCGAACTGGCACACGCCGAATCCGACGATGCCCATGCGGATCTTGCGGTCCGAGACCGGTTGCCAGACTTTCTGCGGTGCGACCTCCTGCGGTTGCTCGTCCACGGCGTGGACCTGCTTGTCGGCCGCGTGCAGCGTGTACGATCCGAATCCCGCGGCGGCCGCGCCGAGCCCGGCGAGCTGTAAGAACGAACGGCGAGTCGTGTGCTGAGCCATGACGTATCTCCTTGGCGTTGCGTAAGAGGTCGATTAAAGGTCCAGCATGCGCACAATATCCTGCGCAATCTGGTCGATGGAGCGTCCGTCGGTGTCGACTTCGTAGTGGGCCAGCCGCTGGTACAGCGGCGTGCGGCGCGCAAGCACCTCGGCCACTTCATCCGTGAAACTCCGAGTCCCGGTCAGACTGGGCCGCTGGCTGTCACCGGCGATGCGCTGGACGATGACGGGGACGGAAGCGCGGAGCCACACGACGGGCCCGCTGCGGCGCAGCACGTCGAAGTTGGCCTCACGCTCGACCACACCGCCGCCGCAGTCGAGCACGACACCCTGGCGGGCGGCACTGTCCCGGACGACGGCCTCTTCCAGATCGCGAAACCCCGGCCAGCCCAGTTCGGCGACCATCTCGGGAATCGACCGGCCGGCCCGCCGCTCGATTTCCGCGTCCAGGTGAACCGCCTCCAGGCCCAGTTGCTGGGCGAGCTGGGCGGCCACGGACGTCTTACCCGTGCCGCGATAGCCGATGAGCACCACGTTCATAGTCGCGCTTCCACCACCTGCCGCATCACGTCGCGCGGCGCCGCGCGGCCGGTCCACAGCTCGAACTGCACGAACGCCTGACCGAGGAACATCTCGAGACCCAGGATCGTGCGGCAGCCGGCCTGCCGGGCAGCGCGGATCAGCTGCGTCTCCCGCGGATTGTACACCGCATCGAAGACGACCAGTGCCGGGCGGAGCAGTTCCGGCGGCACAAGGCTCTGGCCTTCGTGCGGATGCATCCCCACCGGGGAACAGTGCAGAAGCAGGTCGGCGTCGGCCAGTGCGGTACGCAGGGTGTCGTCGGTCAGCAGGCCGTGGTGGACCTGCGCGTGCCCGTGGCGGCGCACGTCCCCGGCCAGCTGCTCCAGCTCGGCGCGATCGATCCCCAGGATCGTCAGCTCGGCCGGCGGCGCCTCGAGGGCCGTTGTCACCGCCACGGCGCGCGCCGCACCGCCGGACCCGAGCACCAGGACGCGGCGACCTTGCGGATCGGCGCCCGCTTCCCGCAGCGCCTGGACCGCACCACGGCCGTCCGAGTTGTACCCCAGCAACCGCCCCTGGTCGTTCACGACCGTGTTGATGCAGCCGATGACCTGTGCGGCCGCATCCACCTCGTCCACTCCCTCCAGCGCCTCGACCTTGTGCGGGATGGTGATCGAGAGCCCGCGATAACCCAGCACACGGATCGCGTTGAGCGCCTGCGCCACGCTGCCGGGCGGAATGTCGTGCGCGACGTAGACGTAGGGCAAGTCGAGCGCCTGGAAGGCGGCGTTGTGGATGTGGGGTGAGAGGGAATGTCCCACC
This sequence comes from Pirellulaceae bacterium, assembly GCA_025459265.1. Classification (GTDB taxonomy): domain Bacteria; phylum Planctomycetota; class Planctomycetia; order Pirellulales; family Pirellulaceae; genus JAAYDI01. The sequence goes on from JALOQX010000040.1 coordinate 37,058, forward strand.
GGATGTCCGAAAATGGCACAGACCTGGGTCTGCGCGTGAATGTGCCACATGCTGCTGCTCGCGTTGTTACGAAGCTTCCTTGTCCGGCGCATCGTAACACACTCGTGCGGACCGTGCCACGCGCGTGCCTCGGCCAGCGCGTCGCCGCACGCCGCGGGACCGGACACGACGAACTGGACTTGCGTGAGTCCGGGACTTCCCGGGTGGCTGGGGACGAACGAAGTGAGCCCCCAGCGACCCAGGATCTGCATTCCCGGGATCACGCACGTCCATCTTGGCTCACCGTTGATCCGAGTCGGCGGCGCGGGACAGTTGGTACTGATCCAGCTTCTTCCGCAGCGTCGTGCGGTGCAGGCCCAGCGCGCGCGCAGCGGCTGCGCACTGCCCGGCATGGTGCTGCAGCACGGTATCGAGCAGCGGCGGCTCGACGACGGCCAGCAGCCGGTTGTAGAGGTCACCGGCCGTGTTGCGCTGCAGCAATTCGCACTGCGCCCACTCACGCAGCAACTCGTCGATGCGCGCCGCGACGTCGGTCGGTTGCGCATGGTCGACGGGCGCAAGCGCCGGGAGGACGGCCGGCAGATGCTCGGGACCGATCGTGCCGCCGCGCGCGACGATCACGGCATGTTCGATCGCGTTGCGCAGTTCACGCACATTGCCATACCAGGGACGGCGGAGCAGTTCCTGACAGGTGGCGGTGGTGAGCCGGCAGGGGGCCCGGTCGGGGCGGCGCAAGCTGCCCAGAAAATGCTCGCTCAGCAACAGAATGTCGTCCTGGCGTTCCCGCAGCGGCGGGAGCACGATGCGGAACGCTGCGATGCGGAAATACAGATCGTGCCGGAAGGTGCCCGCCTGCACCCGTGCGGAGAGGTCCTGGTGCGTCGCGGAAATGACGCGGAAATTCGTCCGCACCGGACTGTCGGAGCCGACCGGTGTGATCTCACCGTGTTCCAGCGCGCGGAGCAGCTTCACCTGCACCGGCAGCGGGATGTCCGCGATCTCATCGAGGAACAACGTCCCGCCATCGGCCCGCGCGAGCAGTCCGCGGCGCGACTGGTCCGCCCCGGTGAACGCACCTTTGACATGTCCGAACAGCTCGCTTTCGGCCAGCGCCGTACTGAGCGCGGCGACGTTGACCACGACAAACGGCATCTGGCTGCGGTTGCTGTAAGTGTGGATCGCTCGCGCCGCCAGCTCCTTGCCGGTCCCGCTCTCGCCCTGCAGCAGCACGGAGGCATCGGCCGCCGCGGCCAACGCAATCTGGTGAAACGCCTCCTGCATGACGGCCGTGCGACCGACAAAACCGCCCACGCCCGGTGCTTCCGGGCGCGGCGCGGCGGCCGGCGGACCGGACTCCAGCGCGCGCTCCAGCACACTCTGCACCCGCGCCACGTCAAACGGCTTGACCAGATACTCGAACGCTCCGCCCTGCACGGCGTGCACCGCCGTCTGCAGATCGCCGTAGGCCGTGATCACAATAATCGGGATGTGGCCCACGTGCTGCCGCAAGTGCGCGATCGCCGTCAAGCCGTCCATCCCCGGCAAACGCACGTCCAGCAGCACGACGTCCACCGGTTGGCTGCGAACCAGTTCGAGTGCCTGCTCCGCCGAAGACACCGCGTGCACGCAGTGTCCCAGCTTCTCGCCCAAGCGACTCAATCCCCAGCAGATGGAAGGTTCGTCATCAACGACAAGCAGCGTGGCCACGTCAGCAACTCCCGGGTGCCCGCGGCAATTGTACCGTGAAAGTCGTCCGGTTGTCGTGCCGCTGCCAGGTGAGCGTCCCGGCGTGCCGCGCGACCACCTCCTGGGCCACCGCCAGCCCCAATCCCACACCGTCCGGCTTCCCGGTCACGAACGGCTCAAACATCCGGGTGGCCACGTCGGGTTCCGGCCCGGATCCGGTATCGGTGACCGTGAACATGATCAGGTCGGGTGAAGTGCTGCCAAGCGTGATGGTGACCGTTGGCGCAGGGGATTCAGTGGCGCCTCGGACACGACCGGCAGCCTCGATCGCGTTCCACAAGAGGTTGAGCACGAGTTGTTCGAGCGCATCGCGATCGCCGTGCACCAACAGCGGCTCGGCCGCCAACTCGGCGCTCAGTGCGACGCCCGTGTGCCGTGCCGCCGGCTGCACGAGAGGCAGCAGGTGCGCGATCAACGGACCGAGATCGATGTCGGTCGCATCCGCAGCCGGCGGGCGGTGCCACGCCATCAGACGCTCCAGGTACTGCTCCATCAAGATCAGTTGCCGTTCAGCCACTTCCAGCGATTCGTCTTGGGTACCGCGCGGGCACTCGGCGCGATGCAGGTCCACGGCCATGCGGGCGCCGGTCACGGCATTGCGCATCTGGTGAGCCAGCCCGCCGCTCAGTTGCGCCAACGTACGTGCCTGTTCCGCCTGCCGCACCTGCTGCTCGTAGTCCGCGAGAGTCCGGGCCAATTGGTTGACGGTGCCGGCGAGTTCCCGGATCTCATCGTCGGGCCCGGTCACTTCGCCGGGTCGCCAGTCACCCTGGGCAATGCGCTTCACGCGCTCTTTCAGGACTCCGAGGGGGCGCGTCACGCGGGACGCGATGGCCGTGGCCAGCGCGGTCATGACGACCAGCGCGACGGCGCCGATGATCAAGGGAGGTATCATCGCCGCGCGCCGCTCGCGGCGGAGATGCTGCTCGGGGTACAACACATGCAGCTGCCGTCCACCGCCCGTCGCAGGCGACGGAGTCACCGGCACGACGCAATGGAAGAATCGCTCGCCAGCCACCTGCAACGCGGCCGCCTGCCGCGAGACGCCTGGCACGCGGTGGGCACTCAGCTCCGCCAGCAACGCGACCGACGTCGGACGCGTCGCCGCCACCACCGCCTGCTGCCCGTCCACTAGGATGAAGTCCGCGCCTACCAGCTGCTGCATGTACCGCAGGACGCCTGAGGTGAGTGGAAAGTTCGCCCGCGTAAGGGCGTCTGTCACCTGGTCGATCCGATCCGCCATGCGCCGCGTCGACTGGACAGCCGCCAGATACGTGTGCACGCCCGTCAGGGCCGCGATCGTACCGAGCATGGCCAGCGACATCGGCAAGAGCACCTGATACTTGAGCGGCCATTTCATGATCTTCATCCCGCGATGCGACGCACAGGCCATACGTCAGCGTACCACCCATTTGGACCGCGCCGCTTCGTCCCCCCATCGTAACCCGAAGCGTAATCGCGGGAGAAGCAGCCGAGTCTCTCCCGCGATTCCAGGTACCCGGACGCGCATCGCCGCCGCATGGCCTCCACCACCGCTGTCGGCTAAGTCCACCGCGGTGTACAGAAAACCGACACCTAGCCGCCTCCCCTCGCTCCTTTGCACACGCTGGCGGCGCTTCAGACCGTTCTCTCCGCACTTCCCGGCACAACTGGCGGGCATCGCGTGCACGGCACGCCATTTGCCTCTGATCGGCCAAGCGGACCCAAGGCAGATGCCGTCGCCTGCCCGCGCGACCCGCAGAAAAGCAGGAATCAGTTCATGGAGGTACCCACGTGAGCGGAAGGCGTACGACGGTTCCAGGTTTCACGTTGGTCGAGTTGCTGGTGGTGATTGCCATCATCGGCATCTTGGTGGGGCTGTTGTTGCCGGCGGTGCAAGCCGCGCGTGGTGCGGCACGGCGCACGCAGTGCAAAAACAATCTCCGGCAGATCGCCCTGGCCACCCTCAACTACGAAAATGCGCACGCAGTGCTCCCGGCCAGTACGATTGTGGACCTGACGACCAACGCCACGCCCAACAACGGCGCCTGGGGTGTTCACGGACGCATTCTCCCGTTTCTCGAGCAAGGCAACCTCTATGACCGGGTGGACCTGAGCCTGGCGTGGGACTTTCAGCAGGTGATTGACGGCCTGCGCGTCCCCGTCTATGTCTGCCCATCGGATCCCGGTGCGGCACAGATTCGCGACCCTGGCGGGGGCAAAGTGCGCCTGGTTCCCACGTCGTACGGATTCAACTGCGGGACCTGGTTCGTGTTTGATCCCGCCACGCGACGGGGAGGCGACGGCGTGGTGTTCCCGAACAGTCATCTGCCGTTGGCAGCAATCCGCGATGGCACGTCGCACACGCTGCTGGCGGCCGAAGTCAAAGCCTGGCAGTCTTACACGCGGAATGGTGGGCCTCCGTCGCCGGCGATCCCACACGACGCAGTCGCGGCCGCCGCGATCGTCGCGTCGGCCACGGACTATAAGAACACGGGCCACACCGAGTGGCCCGACGGTCGTGTGCACCACACCGGCTTTACCGCCACGTTGGCGCCCAACACATTCGTGCCGTATGCGACACGCACGGAGGTCGTGGATGCCGACTACAACGCGTGGCAGGAAGGCCGGAACGGCGGTGCCGGCCGCGCCACGTATGCGATCGTGACGTCGCGCAGTCACCACGAAAAGCTCGTGCACACCGCACTGCTGGATGGCTCGACGCAGACAATCACCGACGGGATCGAGTTGAGCGCGTGGCGCGCGCTGGCCACGCGCGCCGGCGGCGAACCCGTCCCCTGATGCAGATTCTGAGACAGGATGCACAGGATACACAGGATGAAGTTCGTCGTCCCATCCTGTCAATCCTGTTCATCCTGTCTGATCGCCTAGTCGAGGATCGCCTAGTCGAGGAATGCCTTGCGGAGCGCGGCGAGTGCGTCGTCGGGCATGGTGGCCAGCGGGCCGAGCACCAGGGCGTTGATGACCGCTTCCGCGGTGGACTCGAGCACCTCGAGCCGGTCGAAGGCGTCCAGCACGCTGGTGCCGACGACCAGCACGCCGTCGTTTTCGAGCAGCGCCGCAGGGGAGTTCGTGGAGACGAAATCCGCGATCGCCCCATCGGCCCGGTACTGCACGCCGTAGGGGACGCGCCGCACGTCGCGCAGCAGGATGTAGCTTTCGGGAATCGTCCGCGTTCGCCTGCACCGCGGGATGACGCTGGTAGATGGCCGCATGGGCCAGCGTCGCCCGACTGGGACGTTGGCCCGCCGCGCACCGATGGCGGCAGATCAGCACGAAGTCCTCGATGTCCAGCAGTTCGCGGTCGCACTGGGACGGTGTGATCAGGAAGGAGTGGTCGTCGATCCGCGCGGAAAAACTCCCTTCCGTGCTGATCAGCAGTCGTTGCCGGCAGCCGCGGTGGAGGAACTGGCAGAGCTGATGCCGCAGTTCCTTTTCGATTGCCGTCGCGGCGGGGGCCACCCAGGTGTCGAGTTCCACGCGTCGGTTGCGCGCGCCGTCGAGTTGTTCTTCCGTCAGGTACCGGATCGGCCCCAGGTGCTGGCCCTTGATCACCGTCTTGGCGGCGAATTCAAGCGCCTCGAAACGCTGGAACGCTTCGGGCAGTGACGTGCCCCCGACGACGACGCCGTGATTCTCCAGGATTACGCACTGCGGACCCTGCCGGAACGCCGCCGCGATGTGCGCTCCCAGTTGCGGGCTCCCGGGCAAGGCGTATGGTGCGAAACCCGGCGTGCCGCACACGTGATGCGCCTGGTGGAATAACCGCGTGTCGGGGATCTGCCCGCAGATGCTGAACGCGACCAGCGCGACCGGATGCGCGTGCACGACGGCCTGCAGATCCGGTCGGGCCTCGTAGATGGCGCGGTGAAACGGATATTCAGACGATGGCGGGTGCGCGCCCTCGACCGTCCCGTCCGCCCGCACACAGACCATATCGCCGCGCGTGAGATTCCCCTTGTCCACGCGTGCCGGCGAAATCCATACGTCGCCGTTGGCTTCTCGAATCGATACATTGCCCCCCGACGTGGTCGTCATCCGGTAGCGATAGATCCGCTCCATCGTCTGCATGATCGCGTCGCGCGGGTGCATCAGTTCGTCGCGGCCAGCCATCTCGGGCTCCTGGACAAACGTCGGTCAAGGACGCTGGATCAGCTGAGGGTCCAGGGCGCACGCAGCGGCCGGCTCAGCATCCGATCCGCCTCGTCGTCGTTCACAAACCGCTCCCGTTGAGGGTCCCACTGCAGGCGGCGTTTGAGCCGCATGGCGATGTTTCCCAGGTGGCAGACGCTCGCCGACCGGTGTCCCACCTCGACCGGCGCCACCGGTTCGGCTCGCGACTTGACGCAGTCCAGGAAGTTACGCACGTGGTCCGGGATATAGTACGTGCCGGCATCGTCGGTGCGCTGTGGATTGCTTACCGCCAGCCGGACTGCGTCGGGGCCTAATTCGGCGGTGGCCAGTTCGGCCGGATTTGTCTTGAGTCCCTGATAACCATATTCGATCCAGCCTTCCGTCCCCTCGAAGCGTATCCCGAATCCGGGCTGCGCGGTCTGGCAGACCAGCTCGACGCCGTTGACGTACCGGGCTCGAAACGCCGTGCGCGTGGCGGTCGTGAAGAGACACCCGGTGGCCGGCCACTCGGAGCCCAGGTCCTCGAGCTCAACTGGACCGCTGTCGTCCATCCCCAGCGCCCATTGCGCGGCGTCGTTCGAATGCGCCCCGAAGTTGGTGACCTGTCCGCCCGAGTAGTCCAGGTGGAACCGGAACCGATACAGACAGCGGTCGACGTGATAGGGGGCCCAGGGCGCCGGACCTAACCACAGGTCGTACCGAAAACCCTCCGGGACCGGCATCGCCCGCCAGGTGGGGCCGGGATCGACCGCGTTGATCTCGGCCACCTGCGTCAGGATCCGCTGCACCTGACCGATGCGCCGGTT
>JALOQX010000247.1 GCA_025459265.1 Pirellulaceae bacterium
AGCGTAAGGGAGTCATGGGAATTCCTGCAGAAGCCCCCCAAGAAACGACGGCGGAGTTCGCCTCAGTATATCTGAAACGGACTCCGCCGGGTGATCCCTGGCACCGGAGTGGCCGAAGCCACTCCGGTGCACAGTCACAAGCCCCGTCGTGAAGCACTTGCCAGGGCGATTGACCCAGAAATCGCCGGATCAGCAAGCATATCGCTCCAACCCAGGAGGGAGGGTTGCGTCTACTTCCCGCAAAGCTGACGCGAACAACGGGACTTCGAATGATTCTTTCGCAGGGCTCCTGTCAGGTGTCGCAAAGGGTATTTACCACTGTCACCGTGTCGTCAATTCCATTCCGGGCCCAGTCGCATCGGCAGCGTGACCGTGCTGGGGCGGTCCACCAGGGGTCGGCGCCGGCCATAGAGCCAGGCGCAGGCCACTTCCCGATCGTCGAAGTCCAGTTGGCGCTGGCCGATGAGCTGATAGGTTTGATCGCCTTTGCCGGTAATGACCACGCTGTCACCGGGCTGTGCCTCACTCAACGCCCACTCGATCGCCTTGGCGCGGTCGGGAATAATGTGGGCTTTCGCCGGGTTAGTGAAGCCGTCGAGCACGTCGTGGGCAATCTGCAGTGGCAGTTCGGGGCCCGGGTTGTTGCTCGTGATGATTCCCACGTCGGTTGCTCGTTCGGCCACACGCCCCAAACCCGCCCGCTCTTCGTGCGGCTGGCCGTGCATGGCACCGTAGACACAGATCACGCGGCCCGCGGTCACCTGGCGCACCGCGTGCAAGCTCAGTGCCAGGGCACCCGGCGTCTGTGCCTGGTCCACATACACGCTGAAGTCCTGACCGCACTCGAGCCGTTCCAGGCGGCCCGGCACGCGATCGACCGCTTCCAATCCCCGGACGACAGTCGCCAGATCCCATCCCATGACAAGTCCCACTGCGGCGGCCGACAGGCATGCGTAAACAAACGGGTCGCCAATGGTGCGGGTCCGCACCGGAATGCACTCCTGGCCTGCGGTCATCAGGAACGTCTGTTCACTCGGAAGGCGCTCGATGACCTGCGCCTGCACCTGTGCCGCGTGGCGGATACCGACCGTGATGAGCGGGGCGTGCAGCGACTGCACGATTTCCAGGCTGGCCGCATCGTCGGCGTTGGCGACGGCGAACCCACCCGGCTTGAGGTGTGCGAAGAGCCGCTGCTTCGCGCGGCGGTAGTTGGCCACGTTGCCGTGCAGCTGCAAATGTTCGCGGCGCACGTTCGTGAGCACGGCGGCATCGAGTGACACGCCGGCCAGGCGTCGCGTCGCCAGCGCTTCGCTCGACACTTCCACGACAGCGTGCGAGCAGCCGGCAGTGACCATGCGGGCCAGCCATCGGGCCAGCGTATGGGACGGCGGAGTTGTATCGTCGGCAGGTTCGGTTTCCTGGCCGTCGCAGTAGCCGAGTGAACAGGTCATGCCGACCGACTGTTGCGCGGCTTGCAGGACCGAAGCGAGCAGCACGGCGGTGGTTGTTTTTCCGTGCGAGCCGGTCACGCCGACCAGATGCAGGGACTGGTCAGGCTGCCCCGCCAGACGCTGGCAGAGATATCCGTACGCTTCGCGGGAGTCGGGCACGACGCAGCACGGCACGCGGCTCGGCACGAGTCGTTCGCCGACCACGGCCACGGCGCCGCGCTGCACGGCGGCAGGCACGTCGTCATGTCCGTCGCCGTCCGCGCTCACGATGGCCACGAAAACATCCCCGGGACGACAGCGCTGAGGGTCGCTCGAGCAGGAGTGGACTTGCAGGTCGTCCGCGCCGAAGTAGCGGCCCTCGGGCAGGACGTCGCGCAACCGCACTCCGTCGGCGCGGTTGATCAACTGCTGCATCTCCTTGGCCTCCTTGCCTCAGATTGCCGCGGTGCCGCGGGGACGCTGCTCGTCCCCCGCCGTCTGCAGGTGCCACGCGACCGACTTCCTGCCGGTGCCGAGCCTGCGGGACGCTCGGCATGCGTGGGTGGGTCCGGTCGCACCGGACTTCCCATCCCTGCCCGTGTCGGGGGCGAATTGTGGCTATTTCGCCGCGGGTGTCAAGGCAGGTTTTCCGGACCCGGCGTCATCTCCCCTCTGATCACACAGACCGCGAGGTGCGCTCAGCGTCACGCGGCGGGCGCGGCTACCCTGGACCGCCGGCCGCGGCGCCGCGATAATGCCGACTTACCTTCTGCACGCGCGAGAATGGGCCCCATGTCCACCGGCGATTTTGACATTGACCGTCTGGCAGTCTACCTGCACCTGACCCCGGCGCAGGTGCGGAAGATGGCCGATCGTGGGCGGTTGCCGGGGCGGAAGATCGGCGGCCAGTGGCGGTTTGCCGAGGCCGAGATCCACCATTGGCTGGAGGACTCGATCGGTGCCTCGAATGATGAAGAGCTGGCACGGGTCGAAGGAGTCCTGCAGCGTGCCGCGCCGCAGGACCAAGACATATCGATTGCCACGGTGCTGCCGCGTGAGGCGATGGCCGTGCCGTTAATCGCGCGCTCGCGTGCCTCGATCATCACGAAGATGGTTCGATTGGCGGCCGCGACCGGCTGGCTGTGGGACCCGGACAAGATGGCGGAGGCGGTGCGCGCACGTGAACAATTGCACAGCACGGCGCTGGACAACGGTGTGGCTCTGCTCCATCCCCGCCGCCCGCAGCCCAACCTGCTCGCGCAGCCGTTTCTGGCGTTTGGTCGCACGCATCAGGGAGTCGTCTTCGGTGATCGACAGGGTCGCCTGACCGACCTGTTCTTCTTGATCCTGTCGACCGACGAGCGCGGACATTTGCGCACGCTGGCGCGGCTGAGCCGCCTGATCAGTAACGCGCAGCTCCTCGATGCGCTGCGCGCGCTGCCCACGGCGGCGGAAGTGCATCAGGCCATCGCCGATTTCGAACGCGAGCAGTTTGGTTGAACGCCCATGGCCGCGAGACCGCAACCCTCTGATTCAGCGCTCCACACGGTGCCGGCCCAGGCCTGCCAGAATCCGGCTCCGGCCGGGGGCACGGCACGTGACGCGCTCGCGGAGCAGTCTTCGCTGCCCACCGTGCTGCTCCTGGGAGACTGGGAGCGGTCCGAGTTTGCTGCCGCCGTCAGCTGGCTCCAGACTCATACGCAATTGACCACGGCGTCTGCGCTCGGCACCGTGGCCGGACTCGGGGTCGACGCGTCGGCCGTCTGGGATCACGTCGTGATTGCCCAGTCGCGGCCGGGCCAGGTGACGCAGGCCGATGTGGATCGCCTGGGTTGTCATGTGCCGCTGGCACAGTTCACCGCGTTGCTGGGAAGTGCGTGCGAAGGCGAGCCGCGTAGCGGTCGTCCCTGGCCGGGTGTTACCCGCGTGTACTGGCACCAGTGGCGGGGGCGTGCCCCCGGCCTCTTTGCGGCCGCTGGAGGCGGGCGGGTCAGCCGGCTGCCCCGAACGGTTTCTGAGCCCGAACGTCTCGATCACGCGCTGCGCATGGTACCGCCGCGCGTCGCGGTCCGCCTGGCCATCGATTGCCCGCGGGCGACCGACTACGACGGACTCGCCGCCGCCTGCCGCATCGCGGGTTACCAGGTCGAGTGGGCTGCCCGGTCGACGTGGCCCAGTGCGCGGGACGTTGTGGCCACGCTGTGGCACCGTCCGTGGATGGACGAGTGCGGATGGGCCGCGTTGGAGCAGTCGACGCGGCGCATGACGCCCGTGCCCGTCGTCGCGCTGTTCGGCTTTCCGCGCCAGGATCAGGTGCAGCGCGCCCGCGCATGCGGCGTCGCGGCGGTGCTGAGCGTTCCGTTTCTCCTGCCCGATTTGTGGAATATTCTGCACGAGGTGACCGCGTGACCGGAGAGCGGACGGGCAACAAGGGCCGGTATGCCTTCGTCAGTCTCGGCTGTCCGAAGAACCTCGTGGACAGCGAGCGCATGCTCGGCCTGCTGCAGTTGGAGGGCTATGAGCTGGTCGATGATCCCGACGGCACGGACTTCGTGGTCGTCAATACGTGCGGGTTCATCGAGCAGGCGCGGGAGGAGTCCTTCGCGGCAATCGACGAAATGTTGCAGCTTAAACGCGACGGTAAGACCCGCGGGGTGATCGTGTCCGGGTGCCTGGCCGAGCGCCAGAAGGAAGCGCTGCTGGTCGAGCGGCCGGAGATCGACACCCTGGTGGGTGTGTTCGCGCGGGAGCAGGTGACCGAGGTCGCCGACCGGCTGGTGGGGCACCTGGCCGAACAGCGTGCCGTGTTCCGGCCGGCGCCCATTCGCGCCTTGCCCGATCGCGACCGCCTGCGCGTCACGCCAAAGCACTTCGCCTATCTGAAGATCTCCGAAGGCTGCGACCGGCTCTGCACCTTCTGCGCCATTCCCAAGATGCGCGGCAAGCATGCCAGCAAGCCCATGGAAGAGGTCGTGGCGGAAGCCCGCCAGCTGGCGGACGACGGCGTGCGCGAGCTGATCATCGTGGCGCAGGATACGACCTATTACGGCGTGGACCTGTACGGCCGCCCCCGTTTGACGGAATTGCTCACGGCACTCGAAACGGTCGACGTGGACTGGATCCGGCTGATGTACCTGTATCCCATGTACCTGGATCAGCCGTTGATTGACGCGATCGCGCGGGCCGACAAGATCGTGCCTTATATTGATCTGCCGCTGCAGCACATCAACGATCGGATGCTGCGCCGGATGGCGCGACGCGTGACGCGGGCACAGACGCAGTCGCTGCTGGAACAGCTGCGCCGCGGCATCCCGCATCTCACGCTCCGCACAACATTCATCACGGGGTTTCCCGGTGAGACGGACCGCGAATTCGAGGAGCTGGCCGATTTTGTGCGCGCAGAGCGCTTTGAGCGGCTCGGCGTGTTCACCTATTCGCCGGAAGAGCAGACGCCCGCCGTCCAACTGGCCGACCCGGTGCCGCCCGCGGTGCGTCAGGCACGCCGCGACCGGCTGATGGAGATCCAGCAGCAGATTGTGACGCAGCACCAACAACAGCAGGTCGGCCAGACCTGCGAGGTGATCATCGATCGCCCGGTGCCGGACGCAGACCGCGCCTGGATTGGTCGCACGCCGGGGGATGCACCCGACGTGGACGGGCTGGTCTTCGTGACCGAAGGTGGCGAGCAGCCGCTCCGGGCCGGGGCGATCACGCGCTGTGAGATCGTGGCGGCGCAGTCCTATGACCTGATCGGAGTCGGGGTGGGCCAGCCCTGGTAGGTAGACATGACGTGGTCTGAACGAGGTCGCTGATGACAGACAAGCCGCAATCGATCCACGGCCAGTTCTTCAACGTGCCGAATCAACTGACGACGGCGCGGCTGGTGCTGTCCTGCGTGGTCTTCGTCCTCATCCCGTTCCATTATTACTGGTCGGCCATGCTGGTGTTCCTGGTGGCCGCGTCCACCGACTGGGTGGACGGTTACTGGGCCCGGCGGTATGGCCAGGTGACGAAGCTGGGCCGCGTGTTCGACCCGTTTGTCGACAAGTTCATCATCTGCGGCGCATTCATTCTGCTGGTGGCCGAACCCGGCTCCGGGATCCAGGCCTGGATGGCGGTCCTGGTCGTCGGTCGCGAGATGCTGGTGACATCACTGCGGAGTTTCATAGAACAGAGCGGGGGCGATTTCTCCGCGCAGATGGCGGGCAAGCTGAAGATGGTCTTCCAGTGTATTGCGGTTGTCGCCAGTCTGCTGGTGCTTACGTTCACTCCGCACGATCCTCCGGCGTGGCTCAGCGTCGCGCTGATCGTCGCGGTGTGGCTGGCCATGCTCTCGACAGTCTATTCCGGGATTGGCTACGTGTTGGCCGCCGCGAAGCATTTTCGCTGAGGGCTGAGCGCTGACGGTGCGGGGGCCGCGCATGCTTATGATGGTCGCATTCCTTGCAGGCATCTCGCTGCTGGTGTGGTGGTCGCTGTGGTGGCGGCGCGAACGTGGGGAGCCATGGGTGCCGTTCGAACCGCGTCGCCCGGTGCCGTGGGGACTGCTCGACCTCGTGCTGGTCGTCACCCTGCTGCTGGCGGTCAACACGCTCGCGCTGGCGGTGCTGATGGAGTCCGGCGGCGGCGAGCCGCAGCGGGTGCCGGTACTCGATGAGCGCGCCGTCTGGGCACAGGCGGTCATCTCGCTCATCGTGATGGCGGCTTCCGCAGTGTCGCTCGGTTTGCGCTATCGCACCACGGCCCGCGATCTCGGAATCGTGGCGGCGAGATTGGCGCACGATGTGCGCGTCGGCGTCCTGGCCTTCTTGGCACTCGGGCCGCCAACCTATCTGCTGCAGATGCTGCTGGTCCAGGATTTCGAGTCCAAACATCCACTGGTGGAGTTGCTGCGGGAACAACCGCGGCTGAGCCTCGTCGCGGCGACACTGGTCACGGCCGTGCTGGTGGCGCCCCTGACGGAAGAATATCTGTTTCGCGGATTGCTGCAGGGATGGCTGGAACGGCTCGCGGCCGGGCGCAGTGCCGGATGGCATCTGGTGTGGGGCGGACCGCCGCTGCCACTGGCGACAGACGAGCCAGTGGTCGTGCCGGCGGAGGTGTTGTCTGAGGATGTGGCGACCGAGCTCGCACCGCTGCCTGCCGCCGGAGAGTGGGATCGTGTCGTCGTCGCCGATCGCGTGGAGGACGGCAATCCGTTCGCCGCGGGTTTTGTACCCCCGGCCCCATCGCCACCCGCTGTACGCATGACGGCCGCGACGGCTTACTGGCCCACGGTGGCCAGCGCCTTCATCTTTGCGCTGATGCACATTACGCACGGCCCAGACTGGATCCCGCTCTTCTTCTTCGCACTGGGGCTCGGCTACCTGTACCGCCAGACGCATCGCATCGTGCCCGCCGTGGTGGTGCACTTCCTGCTCAACGGCTGTTCGATGCTGATGCTCCTGCTGGAGATCTTCCTGGCGGGTCGCGGCGGCTGAGCGTGCGCGTCGACTGCTTCTCGCGCGCTGCGGAGCGCTTATAATGGCGACTCCGAGGCGAACCCGCGGACCCGATCACCCTGGAGGCCCCGCTCATGACCATTGGATTTGGCCTCATCGGCTGTGGCATGATTGCCAATTTCCACGCGCGGGCCATCCAGGACCTGCGCGGTGCCGCGGTCGTCGCGTGCTACGACACGATCGCGGCATCGGCCGACCGGTTGGCCCAGGCGGTGGGCTGCCGGGCGTACCACGATCTGGCGGCGATGCTGGCGGACCCGCGCGTCGACGTGGTCACGGTGGGGACGCCCAGCGGCGCGCATCTCGAACCGGCGCTGGCCGCGGCTGAGGCGGGCAAACATGTCATCGTCGAAAAACCGCTGGAGATCACGCTCGAACGGTGCGATCGTCTGATCGAGGCCTGTGCCCAGGCCGGTGTCGTGCTGTCGACGATTTTCCCGTCGCGCTTCCACCAGTCGGCCCAACTGCTCAAGCAGGCCGTGGACGCGGGCCGCTTCGGCCTCTTGACCGTCGGCGACGCGTACGTCAAGTGGTATCGCACGCAGCAGTACTACGATAGCGGCGCGTGGCGCGGCACCTGGAAACTCGATGGCGGCGGGGCCCTGATGAACCAGGCCATCCACAGCGTCGATCTGCTGGCCTGGCTGATGGGACCGGTGCAGGATGTGTCCGCACGGTGGGCCACGCTGGCCCACGAACGGATCGAGGTGGAGGATGTGGCCGTCGCGACGCTGCGGTTCGCCAACGGAGCGCTCGGGGTCATCGAGGCCACGACGGCCGCCTACCCCGGGGCGCTCAAGCGGATCGAGCTTCACGGGACGGAAGGATCGGCGGTCCTGCAGGAGGAAGACATCACCACCTGGAGTTTTGCGCGCCGGCGCCGCGGTGACGATGCGGTGCTCGAGAAGCTGGCGGGCAAGACCAAGACCGGCGGAGGCGCGGCGGACCCGGCGGCCATCGGCCATCATGGACATACCGCCCAGTTCCGCGACGTGCTGCGGGCGATCAAAACGGGCGGGAAACCGCTCATTGACGGGCACGAAGGGCGGCGCTCGGTCGAAATCATCCTGGCGATCTATAAGGCGGCGGAGACGGGCCGCACCGTGACGCTGCCCTTGCCCCGCGATCCGGCGCTGCACGCCCGCCGCCGCGGCGTCGGGGTGGGCTGATAACGAACCGGCAAGTTCATGTCCCCTCTCCCCCGTCACGTGTTGCGCGAACGGATCTTCCCGTGCGTGAAAGGCCGGACCGCAACACGTGATGGGGGAGAGGGTTAGGGTGAGGGGGCGAAGCGGCGAGCGACCTTTAATGCGCCATCGCAGTCTCACAGCTCTGTCTCCGTCCCACCCGACTTCTTCTCACTCCAGCGTCTAGAAATTATCCCACGCGTCCGCGACGGCGAGTGCTTCGTTAATGCGACGTATTGGGGTGGCTGGGGACGAACGAATTGAGCCCCCGGCGTTCGGCATTGCATCTCCGGGTGGCTGGGTACGAACGAAGTGAGCCCCCCAGCATTCGGCATTGCATCTCCGGGTGGCTGGGGACGAACGAAGTGAGCGAAGTGAGCCCCCAGCTGCTAAGAAGCTGGGGGCGAGCTGAAGCTCGACCCCAGCCACCCGCGCTGACGCTCGACCCCAGCGACCCCAGCTGACGCTCGACCCCAGCCACCCAATCCCGAGACTAAGCCTTTGACAACACATCGGCGCCCGCGCCCGCCGGCCACTGAAATTCGCTCTTTCGTCTCCGGCCGCATCCTGGCACAATACGGCCCGAGGTAGCGCAGGAGGGTGGGACGTCCTCCCACGCACTCGAACTGGGATTCCGGCAAGGCTGTGGGGGTCGCCGTGCGACTCAAGTTGCTGACGGACTGGCTTGTCTACTTCCTGGTGCGCGTGATCATCTGCGTCATGCAGACGCTGCGGATCGAGACGTGCCACTGGCTGGCCCATGGATTGAGCATCTTGGCGTGCGATGTGGTGCGGTTGCGCTACCGCGTCGTGGACGAAAACCTGCAACACGCGTTCCCGACCTGGGATGCGCGCACGCGCCAGCACTTCATCCGGCGCATGTGGGAACACCTGTTCCTGATGGTGGCCGAGGTGGCGCAGGTACGTCGCACGATTCACGAAATGAGCTGGAAGCGGTTCGTGACGTTCCGCGACAAGCCGCTGCTGGTGGGCTACCTGCTCGATCCCCGCCCCACGGTGCTGGTCACCGGCCACTACGGAAATTTCGAGGTGGCAGGCTACGTGCTGGGCATGTTCGGCTTCCCGTCATTTACGATTGCCCGCAAGCTGGACAATCCGTTTCTGGATCGATTCATCAACCGGTTCCGCGGTTCGACGGGCCAGTTCATTTTGCCCAAGCAGGGTTGCGCGCCGCAGGTGGAAGCGGTTCTGCAGATGGGGGGCACGCTGTCCCTGCTGGGTGATCAGCATGCGGGCGACAAGGGGTGCTGGGTCGAGTTTCTGGGCCGTCCCGCATCGTGCCACAAAGCCGTGGCGCTCTTCACGCTTACCTCCGGCGCCCCGCAGATCGTCTCCTACCTGCGCCGCACGGGACGTCCCCTGCATTTCGAGATCGGTGTCGCGGGTGTCGCGGACCCGCGGACGTGGGACAGCCGACTCGCCGGTGTCAAACCGCTGACGCGCTGGTATAACGAGCGGCTGGAGGAGCTGATCCTCGAGGCTCCGGAACAGTACTGGTGGGTGCACCGCCGCTGGAAGGGACAGCCCCCCCAACGGCGAGACAAGCCAGTTGAGCGGCCGCGGGACGCCAAGGCCGCGTGATGGGAACAACTGCATGGGTCGTTGGGTCCGTGTCGCGTCGGTCGGAGAGTGTCCACCCGGCACGGCGCGCGAATGCGTAGCGGAGGAGCGGATTGTCGCGGTGTTCAACGTGGGCGGCCGACTGCACGCGTTGGACGGCATCTGCCCGCATCAAGGCGGACCTCTGGGGCGCGGTGCGCTCGCGGGCCATATGGTCACCTGCCCCTGGCACGGCTGGCAGTTCGATGTGCGGACCGGCCAGCATGCGGCCAGTCCCACCCGGTGTCACCTGGTGCTGCCGATCCGAGTCTTGGGAGATGACGTCCTCGTGTGGCTGGACGACGACGAGGCGACGGGGGGCCGCGCGTGAGCTATATTTCCGACAACGGGTGCGGCTGGCTGTGAGCACCAGGGCGTTATGATCGACTTCCGTCCTTTCCGGAACACGGATCCGCCGGCGCTGTGCGAAATCTGGCGCCAGCACCCGCCCCTGCGCGGGCTGTGCCAGCCGATGACTACGTCGCTGCTGGAGAACATCGTCCTGTCCCTGCCGTTCTTTGACCGCCACGGATTGATCGTCGCCACCGACGATCAGCAGCCGGTCGGTTTTGTGCACGCCGGGTTCGGACCGGACGCGTCCGGCGCGGCGTTGGACTGCCACACCGGTGCCACCTGTATGCTGATGGTGAGTCATCACGAACGGCGCGCGTGGATCGCGCGGGAGCTGTTGGCGCGCAGCGAGCAGTATCTGCGTGAGCGGGGAGCGACGGTGCTCTGCGGCGGCGGCAGTCTCGACCGGGCTCCCTTTTACCGGGGACTGTACGGCGGCAGCGCCGTGCGGGGTGTCCTGGAGAGTGACCAGGCCATGCTTGAGCTGCTGCGCGAGGCGGGCTATGTGCAGACCGCGCGGCATCTAATCCTGCAACGGTCCCTGGTCGGATTCCGCCAGCCGGTCGATCGCCACCAGGTTCAGTTTCGGCGGTCGTATTATGTGGAACTGTTGCTGGACTGGCCACCGACTACGTGGTGGGAGGCGTGCAGCGAAGGGCACAGTGAGCGATTTGCATACGTCGCGCGGCCACGCACGGGCGGCGAGCCGTGCGGGACCGCCGTGTGCTGGGACATTGAGCCGCTGGCCAGCAGCTGGGGCGTGCACGCGCAGGGTGTGGCCCATCTCGATCTGCCCGCCACACCCGATCGCGAGTCGTTCGCCGTGTTCTTGCTCAGTGAGGCCTTCCGCCTGGCCGTGCTCGACGGGGTGACGCTGGTCGAGGTGCAACTCCCGGCCACCGATCAGCCCATGCTGCGCGTGCTGGAGAAACTCGGCTTCGAGACGGTCGAGCAGGCGTTTGAGTTCCAGAAGCAGATCGCCAGCTGAGCGGATCGTCAGTGAGGGACGAGTAGCGATCAAGGA
>JALOQX010000530.1 GCA_025459265.1 Pirellulaceae bacterium
TGGCCGTCAACAGTGTGTTCGCGTCGGTCAGCTTGCCGGTCAGCGTGAATACGCAGGGTACCTACCTGAACCAGGTCTATATCGGCATGTTCCGCCCCGACCGCTACGCTTTGCCGCGCTGGGCCGGGAACCTGAAGCAGTACAGGCTGGGCATGGTCGGTGGTTCGCTGCGACTCCTCGACGCACAGGATCCCGGCCAGCCCGCGATCTCAAGTGCCAATACCGGATTCATCTCGACCTGCGCGCGCAGTTACTGGACGCCCACTGTTGGCGACACCTACTGGCAGATCTACAAGAACGATCCGCCTTTCTGCAGCCCCTATCTCGCAGTCTCCAACACGCCGGATGGCAATTTCGTCGAGAAAGGCGGGCAGGGTTACACGCTGCGCGGCTCGCCGACCGCCACGTCGATTTCCAGAAACCTGAAGACCTGCAACGGTTCATGCGGTTCGTCGCTGGCTGAATTCGATTCGTCCAACACCGCGATCTCCAAGACCTTGCTGGGAAACGCGGCCATGTCGGACGGCGACAGGACCGCGTTGATCAACTGGGCTCGCGGACAGAACAACAAGGGCGACGAGATCGACCCGGATAACCTGCCCCTTGCCGCGGCAACCGCGATGCGCCCCTCCGTCCACGGCGACGTCGTGCACTCGCGTCCCGTTGCGATCAACTTTGGCGCGCCGACCGATGATCCGCCCAAGGTCGTGGTGTTCTACGGCGGCAACGATGGCGTGCTGCGGGCCGTAAACGGCAACCGCAGCGCCAGCATCGGCAGCGTGCCCGCAGGCCACGAGATGTGGTCATTCATCGCGCCGGAGTTCTATCCGTACATCAAGCGCCTGCGTGACAACAATACCCAGATCACCTTCCTGGGCAATACGACCACGACGCCGGCACCGCAGCCGAAACCTTATGGTTTCGACGGACCGCTCACCTCCTACACGCACGCCGGCGACACCTGGATCTTCGGGGGCATGCGGCGAGGTGGCCGCATGATCTACGCATTCGACGTGTCCGACATCACGGACGATCCAGACAGCCCGTCTCTCAAGTGGAGGCTCGGCTGCCCGAACCTGGATGACGACGTTGGCTGCACGGCGGTGGACATCACCGACATTGGGCAAACATGGTCGTCGCCCACCGTTCTGAAAGCATCGGGCTACTTTGATGTCGTCTCGATCGCCGGCGTGGATACGAATGTCCCGAAGCCCATGCTGATCATGGGTGGCGGCTACGATTCCTGTGAGGACGCGGACCCGAATACCTGCACCTCGGCCGACAAGGGCAACCGGATCTACGTGCTGGACGCGAACACGGGTGCCGTTCTCAGAACATTCGACACCGATCGCGGGGTCGTGGGTGACGTGTTCGTGGTGACCAACCGGACCACGGGCCTCGCGCAGTGGGCTTACGCGGCGGACCTGGGCGGCAACATCTATCGCATTTCGGGTGTCAACGCGAACACGGCGCTGGCCTCGACCGCTCCGGGGAGCTGGACGATCACCAAGATCGCTGCGCTCGGCTGCAACAATACGGCAACCTGTACCGCCAATCGCAAGTTCATGTTCGCGCCGGACGTCGTCGTCGAGCCTGCGCCGAACTCCGGGACGCACATCCTGTTGATCGGTTCCGGCGACCGCGAGAAGCCGCTGCGCGACTACACGTCGGCCTACGGCGTCAGCAATTACTTCTTCATGCTGAAGGACGTGCCGACGGACAGCACCTGGCTTGCGACGAACATGGGCACCTGCCCGAGCGCAAACGTCATGTGCCTGGACTCGCTGTACGGGATCACCGGAAGCGACGATCCGGTCGCGGCCGACCTGGCCAACAAGAAAGGGTGGTATCTCGGCCTGAACGCGCACGAACAGGTGGTGACTTCGGCCATCACGGTTTTCGGTGGCACCACGTTCAGCACCCATACGCCGACCGTACCGGACCCCGACGCCTGTGCCTCGGATCTCGGCACTGCACGGGTCTACAACCTCCGCTACAACAATGCGGCGCCCAGCAAGCCGAACGCGACCAACCGGTACGAGGAGATTAGAGGCGGTGGCCTGCCGCCCTCACCGGTTGCTGGCCAGGTCAAGCTGGACGGCGACGGTCCGATCGTACCGTTCATCATCGGCGCGGATCCCAGGTCTCCTCTCGAGGGCGGCCTGCCAGTCCCGCCGTCGTTGACGACGCTGCCGAAGAGCATCACGTACTGGTACATAGAGAAATGACGGAGCGCGTCGAATGACTCACTACGCGCACGGACCAAGGTTTGAACGCCGTAAGTCGCACGGCGGCCGCGGCTTCACGCTGATCGAGTTGATGGTGACGATCACGATCCTGGGAATCCTGCTCGCCTGGGCCGTGCCGTCATTCAAGGACGCGTCGCTTTCCAGCAGGCTGACCGCATTCGCCAACGATCTGGTGGCGAGCGCGCAGATCGCGCGCAGCGAGGCGATCAAGCGGCCATCTGATTTCAGGATCGCCCAGGGCACGTTCGGCGCCTTGATCTTCCCTCCGGACGTGGTTGGCGCGACGGCGGCGACTTTCACGGTATGTCGTGCGACGCCGATCGGCAAACAGAAGCGGACGGTGAGGATCACGGCGAGCGGCGGTACATCGGTCGCGCGGGTCGACAGCGCGACCACGTGCCCCTAGGCGTCATGGCCTGATTCCCGTTCCGCATCAGGGCATGATGCCGAAAGGTTCCGGCCATGTCCGGCAGCATTGCTGCACCGACACCGCCACACAATCTACGGTGCACCGCCTCGCCGTGAGATGGGGGAAGAAGAAAAAAGCGGACGCCGAAGCGTCCGCAAGCGGGGGAGAGGGCGACCGGACCAGGCACCGGCCGCCCCCGACAGACTCGGTCAGTTGTA
>JALOQX010000248.1 GCA_025459265.1 Pirellulaceae bacterium
CGCTGCACCTCAAGACTCTTCACCCCGCCGACGTGCGTGTCGGCGGCTCGCTGGACTGGTCCGCTACAAGCGCGCTGCACCTCAAGACTCTTCACCCCGCCGACCCCGTGTCGGCGGCTCGCTGGACTGGTCCGCTACAGGCGCGTCGCGTACCCTTCCGGTTCTCTCCGCACCAGGATCGAGCATTCCCGCAGGCCGGCCGGGGCGGGAAGGAGAGAGGAGAGAGGAGAGAGGAGAGAGTAAAGAGAAGGTGAGGAGGGGCGTGGCGGCGTGTAGCGAAGAACGTAAACGACCCCCGGGCAAGCCGGGGGCATTTGCACGTCTGACACTTCTATGTCATATGGCGCACCCCGATCCGCCAGCTACCCACCTCACGGCTCACTCCCCACGTCGCTTCCCGCGCTCCCCGTCCCCGCGCTCCCCCCGTCCCGCCCCTGTTCCCCTGTCCTGCTGGGAATGTAGCCACGTTCGGGGAGCAACCCGCACTGCGCGACCACCTCCAGCGCCCGTTCGACGAACTGGATCGGCAGGCGCTGGCCGCCGCGCACGCACGGTGCCGGCTCCCTCAGGCAATGACGTCCGAACGCCATGATGTGGTCAAGGATCTTATTGGCGTTGGTGAATGGATTCGCCGCGGGGTGGCCAGTCACAATCCCGAAACAAGCGTGGACCACCTCCGCAATGCGATCCGACTCACGGCGTGCCTCATCAGCCCGACCTTGGTCGAGCAACTGCAACATGGCCGCCAGCTCGCGCGCCAGGCCGTTGGCTGAACTTAACAGCAACCCGTCGTACGGACCGCCGCCGGACTTGACCCAGCGGGCGTAGTCCCCCTCCGCGCCACGCACCGTAAAGACGCCCTGGAGATCACAGCGTGACCGTACGATCCGGTCTTCCCCGCTCGTGTCTTTGAGCAGGAAGAAGTTCGCGTACTCGGCCGCCAGGCGCGCCGCCGTCTCGGGGCTCAGTTCGTTCCCGGTCACCTGCGGCAGCTGATAGATGGCCGTGGGATGCTCGAGCGACAACACGTCTGCCAGCGCTGCGTAGAGCGCATCCTGGCCGAGCGTCGCGCCGCGCGGTGGGCACACCGTCAAACCCACGACTCCGCAGCGAGCCATCGCAGCCCGCGGAGCCGACACGCCGGTCCGAGCACACAGCCAGTCGGTCGTAGACCGGATCACCTCCAGCATCTCCGCCGCGTCATGCCGCAAGACGCCAATCAGCAGCGAGATGCCCAGAGGCTGAGTCGCATCGAGCACCACCGCCAGCAAATCGCGCACCTCCGCATCGCTCAGGTCCCACCCTTCGCCGGTCGAGCCGGGGACGAGGATGCCACGGACATGCGGCGACAACACCTCCAGATGCCGCGCAATACGTGACGCGTCCAGGCCGCCATCGGGCCGGAAATGTGTCAGCAGCGGGCACCACAGCCGCGGCATTCCGGCTGGAAACAGCACATCGATCAGGGTCCGACGCTGCCGTGCGACGCTCATGCCTCGACGATCACCTCCAGCCCCAGGGCGCGACCGAGTTCGCTCAGCGGCTCCAGGACATCGCCGAACACCGTGACGCGATGCCAGCCGAAGTCGCTCCAGTAGCGGAACAGCTTGCCAATGTCGCCACGCACCTCCCCCACCAGCTTCGTGCGGCAACCGCGCTCGGTATCCAGGGCGCCGAGCGACTTGGCCTGGTGAATCACCATCTGGCCCCGCGCCACGTTCGTCCGGAAACTCGTGGTCATGTAGTCCGCCGGCAGCAGCGACTCAGCACAGGCACCACGCGGATCCCGGTTGTGCAGGGTGCGAATCCGGTAGGGATTCTCCGGGCCGTCGGACCCGAACACTTTGGTCGTGCCGACGCAGTGGGCGTACACAATCTGGTTCGTCGACGTGTCCAGCACGGGATCCGAAACGAACCCGGGACGGCCCGTGAGGATCCGCGCCATGAGCATGCTCACCGTGTCATCCGGCATGGCCTCGCACACGCCCTGCCCGCCGTCGTTGAGCAGTTGCATGAAGCCGAGGCACGGATAGGACGGCAGTTTTCCAGCGGCAAAACCACCCAGGCAGTTCATCGTCACGCTGTCGGTGCCGTATTTTTTCAGCAGCGCGAGCGTCGCCAGGTACACGCCGCCGGCGCTGTGGACCGCTTCCGGAACCGGTTGGCGCGGTTCCACGTACGAGCCCGTCGGCAGGGGCACCGCCGCGTGATTCCACCGGTCGGCCCATTGAGCCGCCGCGTCCGAATCGACGGCGTCGTAGAGCGCCTGCAGCTCGTCAAAATCGATGTACCGCGCCGTAGCCCCCAGGTACTTCAGCTCCTGGCCAGCCTGACCGGCACCCACGACCAGGAACTTGGCGCGCCGAAACTGCTCGACACACTCGCCGATTTCCGTGAGCCGGACCGCGTCGTCGCGGCACCGCGTCTTTGCATCCCACCGCGCAAACGTGGGGCGATAGACCGCTTCGCAGCGCTCGGCGAACTGGGCCGGGGACAGCTGTTGCTCCCCCAGCTCGCCAAACACGCGAGCGACCTGCACCACATCGTCCAGACGCGCCGTGGAGACGGCCGCGGCCGCCAGCCCTCGTGACGGCAACGCGCTGCACGCAATTAGAAACGCACCGGACCCTCCCAAGTACTCGTCCACCACCACCGTCGGCTTCTGCAGCTGGACGATGGTCGTCACGGACTGGACCTGGTTCCAATCGAGCGTCATCACGTACGCCAGAATGCCCGCCACTTGATCCGCCACCGCCGTCACGGCGGACAGATCCGCCGGGTTGCTGATCGTGATCGGGACAAACTCCACCTGCGGACAACCGGCGCGGAGGGCGGCCAGGACCTCCTGCTGGCGACCCGCGGTGTCGAAACCCGGGTAGGGCCAGATCTCGTGCGTGTTCATGCTCGAGAGGAACACGGCCCCAACACGGACACGCGGCGGTTCCATGGGCGTACCCGCATGGATGGTGCGCGGCCGGAGCGCGCCCGCCGCCAAGACGGCAGCGCCGATACCGCATCCCTCCAGAAAGCGACGGCGATGCATGCCGCTGCAACAACCACGACACATCCCGGACAAGCACGTCTGCGACATCGTTCCACCTCCCATCAGCTCAGGTCATCGCACGGTCGAGCGGCGATCGCACATCACCCCTTATATCACGCTGCCGGCGTCGAAACAGCGCCAGGACGCAGGTGAATCGCAGCCCGCCGCGTCGGCGTGGGCAGGTTCCGCCAAGTGCTTCCCTCGCTTACGCTTCGGATTGCGCGTCGAAGCGGGTGAATCATGAGCTCCACCAGCAAGAACGGCGACCCGACGGCAACAGGCGAGCGTAGAGACACACAAGAAACGCGACCGCTTAAACGCAACACAACTGGCCTCTATAATCCCCCCCAGATGGAGTCCAGAAATGACGTCGGCTTTCGGTGAGGAACAGCATCCATGGTGATCGAGAAACTTGACGAACAGATCTCCGAACACGCTCAGGTCTGCAACCACCTGAAAGAGGAGGTGGGGCGGGTGCTGGTGGGCCAGGAACAGATGCTTTCGCGGCTCCTGATCGGGCTCCTGACCGGCGGCCACATTTTGCTGGAGGGGCTGCCCGGTCTGGCCAAGACGCTGACCGTGCGGAGTTTGGCCACGGCCATCGACACGGGGTTTTCCCGCATCCAGTTCACGCCCGACATGTTGCCCTCGGACGTGATTGGCACAGAGGTGTTCAATCCCCGCGAGTCGACGTATCACGTCCGCAAAGGGCCGATCTTCTCGAACCTGGTCCTGGCAGACGAAATCAACCGGGCGCCGGCCAAGGTGCAAGCGGCTTTGCTGGAAGCCATGCAGGAGCGTCAGGGGACGATCGGGCTCGAGTCGTTCCCGCTCGAGGAGCCGTTTCTGGTGCTGGCGACCCAGAACCCCATCGAGCAGGAGGGGACTTATCCCCTGCCCGAGGCGCAGGTGGATCGCTTCATGCTCAAGGTGGTGGTCGGCTACCCATCGCGGGAGGAAGAACGGAAGATCGTCGACCGGATGGCCAGCGGCCAGCCGATCCCGCAGGTCCGCAAGGTGGCCAAGCCGGCCGACATTCTCGCGGCACGGGTGACGGTCGACCGCATCTGGATGGACGACAAGGTGCGGGACTATCTGGTGGACGTAGTGCGTGCGACGCGGGCGCCGGCCGAGTTTGGGATTGCGGATCTCGAGGGGATGATCGAAGTGGGTGCCAGTCCCCGCGCCTCGATCAGTCTGATGAAGGCCGCCAAGGCACACGCGTTCCTGCACAGTCGCGGGTACGTCACACCGCATGACGTCAAGAGTGTCGCGCTGGAGGTCCTGCGGCACCGCGTGATTCTGACCTACGAAGCCGAAGCGGAAGGCAAGTCGAACGACGACATCATTCGCAAGGTACTGGACAACGTGCCGGTGCCGTAATGCAGTGTTCACGTTGACCGCATATGTTGGCAAGAGAAGTCCTACAACGCGTACGCGAGATTCAGGTGCGGACCGGGCGTCAGGTGGCGGACGTACTGGCCGGCCAGTACGTTTCGGTGTTCAAGGGGCGCGGCATCGAGTTCGACGAAGTGCGTCCGTACGTGCCGGGCGACGAGGTCCGCACGATCGACTGGAAGGTGACGGCGCGTCTGGGGACGCCGTACGTCAAGCGGTTTGTTGAAGAGCGTCAGCTGACGCTGATGCTCATGGCGGACATCTCCGCGTCCCAGGATTTCGGGTCCTTGACTCGTTCCAAGCGGGAGGCGGCGGCCGAACTGTGTGCGCTGCTGGCGTTTTCCGCCACCTTCAACAACGACAAAGTCGGGTTGACGTTGTTTCATGGCGGCATCGAGCAGTACATTCCGGCGCGGAAGGGCCAGAAGCACGCATTGCGTGTCGTCCGCGAGGTGTTGACGCACGAGACGCGTCTGGACGCGGTACCCGCCGTACCGCCACGGATCCTGCGTCGCCGCCGCTGGTGGACGTGGCCGGCGTGGCGCGGGCGGGCGCGCTCGCGGCGGCAGGCGACGAACATCGGCGGGGCGATGGAGTTCCTCATGTCCGTCTCCAAGCGGCGGGCCGTCTGTTTCGTGGTCAGCGACTTCCTGGACGATGGCTACCTGCGCGCGATGAAGATGGCCAACCGCAAGCACGACGTGATCGCCGTCTTGCTCACCGACCCGCGCGAGCTGGCCCTGGCGCCCGTCGGACTGGTGAGCGTGGAAGATCCAGAGACCGGCCAGACGACGGAGATCGACACGAGTTCGGCGGCCTATCGGGCGGCGTTCGATCGTGCGGCCGCCGACCGCGTGGCTGAGTTGGAATATGCGTTTCGCAGCGCCCGGATCGACTTCATTCACATTGATCTGTCCGGTTCGGTCGTCGACCCGCTGGCTCGGTTCTTTCGCATGCGTGAGAAACGGAGGCAGCGATGACGCCGTGGCTCGTGTGCAGTCTGGTCTTGTTTGCCGGGGAGGGGGCCACGCGGGTCAACGAATTGGGACCCGTGAAGGTCACGACGACGCTCGCTCCCGCGCAACCCACGATTGGCGACGAGATCACGCTGGACATCCAGGTCGAGGCCGAAGCGGGGGTTGAGGTCTTGATGCCCGAGTTCGGGGAATCGCTGCAGCGCTATACGATCCTGAATTTCGTGCCGCGGCAGCAGATCGACGACCGGGGCAGGTCGGTGTTCACGCAGCGGTACACGCTCCAGCCGGCCATGTCCGGAGCGCAGTATATTCCGCCGATTCTGGTCGAGTTTGTGGATCATCGGCCGGGCCAGAAACCGGCGCCGGACGATTTCGATGCGTACGAGATCCTGACCGATCGGATCGATTTCGAGGTGGCCTCCGTGGTTCCGCAGGGTGCCGCCCGCGAACTCATGCCTCCGCTGGGTGCCTTGAGTCTGCTCGGCACCGGGTCCCGCGGGCTGCTCTGGGGTGGCGTGCTCCTTGGGCTTGCCGCCATCGCGGCGGCCGCCGGGCTCGTGGTCCTGCTGCGTCGGCGCCGGCGACGGGCGCGGCGGCGCAACGCCTACGAGGTCGCGCGCCGTCGGCTGGATCAGCTGCTGGCCCGGCCCTGGCCGCCGGACGGGGCGGCGATCGAAGCTTTTTTTGTGAGCATTTCGTACATCGTGCGGCGGTATCTCGAGGATCGGTTCGAGCTGCGGGCACCGGAGCTGACCACGGAAGAGTTCCTGGCGCTGGCGGGCACGTCCCCGGACCTGACGGACGAACACCGGTCCTTGCTGCGGGACTTCCTGCGTCAGGCGGACCTGGTCAAGTTCGCCGGAGCGCAGGCGGGCGAGGCGGAAATCCGGCTCTCGAGCGATCTGGCCGCACGCTTCCTGGAGGAAACGCGGGAAAACGCGCCGCTGATCGAGGATCCCGAAGCGGTCGCCCACGGCTCAGGCGGGCCGCTCGATGTCGCGCCCCGCGTGCCCGCCGTCGCCGCCACGGAGGAGCTCCATGCCTGACTGGGAACTGCGCGATCCTTGGTTCCTGCTGCTGGCACTGCTCGCCCCGATTGTGTATTGGCTGGCGACCCATCAAGGTACGCCGCTGGTCTATTCCTCGCTGCGACTGCTGCCGGGTGCGCGCCGGTCGTGGCGGCAGCGGCTGGCCCGCCTCCCGGCGTGGCTGCTGGCCGTCGCCATCGTCCTGCTGGCCGTGTCGCTGGCGCGCCCGCGCACGCCGCAACGCGAGAGCCGCGTGACGCGCGAGGGGATCGCCATCATGATGATCGTCGACCTGTCGTCCTCGATGGATGCGCGGGACATGGTCGAGGAGGACCGCTCCATCAACCGGCTCAGCGTCGTCCAAGACGTGTTCCGGAGCTTTGTCACCGGGACGGATCAGACCGCCGGGCGTGGGCGTGCCGACGACCTGATCGGCATCGTCACGTTTGCCCGCTTTGCCGACAGCCTCTGTCCGCTGACGCTCGACCACGGCAGCTTGCTGAGCGTTGCCGCTTCACTCGACATCGTCTCGCGCCAGGAGGAGGACGGTACGGCCTTGGGTGACGGGTTAGGTCTGGCGGTGGAGCGGTTGCGACGCAGCAAGGCCAAGAACCGCGTGGCCATTCTGCTGACGGACGGCGTGGCCAACGCCGGCGTGATCGAACCGCTCAAGGCCGCGGAACTGGCGCACGAGTTGGACATCAAAGTGTACTGCATCGGCACCGGCACGCGCGGGATGGCGCCGACGCCGGGCGTTGACTTCTTCGGCCGCGAGGTCCTTGTGCCGCGCCCGGTCGAGATCGACGAGCGTGTCTTACAGCAGATCGCGGAGAAGACGGGGGGCCGGTATTATCGGGCCACCGACAAGGACGCGCTGGCCGCGATATACCGCGACATCGATGCGCTGGAACGGACGGAAGTGAGTGAAGTGCGGTATCTGCAATACGCCGAACACTTCCCCTATTTTGTCGGGGCGGGTCTCAGCTTGTTGGCCGGTGCGATGCTGCTCAACGGATCCCTCTTCCGGAGACTGCCATGAGCCAGTTTCGCTTCGCGCAGAGTGAGTGGGTCCACCTGCTTTGGGGCGCCTTGGCCCTGGCGGGCTTTCTCGCCTGGCTGGAATTTCGTGGTCGCGCGGTCCTGGATCGCTTCGTGTCGCGCGCGATGCAGGCGCGCCTCGTCGTGCGGCATTCGCTGCTGCGGCGTCTGTCGGCCGTCATGTGCGTCATGCTGGCCTGGATCCTGCTCGTGTGCGCGCTGATGCGGCCGCAATGGGGCCTGACGGTCCAGCAGTCCGTCCGCGTGGATGCGCAAATCATGGTGTGCCTGGACGTGAGTAAGTCGATGCTGGCCGAAGACGTGGCCCCCAGTCGGCTCGAGCGCGCGAAGATCGAACTCGACGCGCTCCTCGGCCTGCTCGGGGAAGGCGAGCAAGTGGGGCTGATTGCGTTCGCCGGCAAGGCGACGGTGCTCTGCCCGCTGACGACGGACTTCGGCTTCCTGCGGCTGGTCCTGGCCGACACGGAACCGTCCAGCGTCGGACTGGGCGGCACGCAGATCGGCGCGGCCATCCGCCAGGCGCTGGACGGATTTCGCGATGCGGGCGACGTCAACCGTTTGCTGCTGCTGCTGACCGACGGGGAGGACCATGAAAGCTATCCGGTGGAGGCCGCGCAGGCCGCCCAGGAGAAAGGCGTGAAGATCGTCTGCATTGGATTCGGCGACGAAGCCGGCAGCAAGATTGAAGTAACCGATCCCCGGACCGGTGCGCGGTCGTTTGTCAAGGATCGCCACGGGCAGGACGTGACCAGTCGCCTGGACGGGGCCACGCTGCGGGAAATCGCCACGATCACCGAGGGAGCTTACGTGCCGGCGGGCACCGGCGCGCTCGACCTCGAATCGATTTACCGCGCGCACATCGCCACACTGCTGCGCGGCCGCAGCGACAGCCAGCAGCAGGTCGTGCGTCAGGAAGCCTATCAATGGGCGGTCCTCGCCGCGCTGATCGCCTTGCTCCTGGG
>JALOQX010000531.1 GCA_025459265.1 Pirellulaceae bacterium
CACGTGAAGATTCATCGCATCGTTGCCTCCGTGCCGGCTATCCCGGCATCAGAGGCGCCCAGCGGCCCCCCTCGGCTCAGGCTGCCGGTTGCGGAATTTTCGGGCTGTTTGGCGGCAGGAGGTTGGGGGCCATGACAGTCAGGCAGCTCGCGGGCCAGCTTCACCGGGTGCGCTGCCACTTCGGGGGGAAAAGCGAGCCGGGCGCCCGGCGCGTCGCCCCGGAAGGTGGTATCCACTCAGCTCGAACGCGAGCCCGATCTCCCGAAGTTGACCGCGCCGAACCGAGCGGACACGATTTCCGCGGGCCGTATTCTGCGGCCGCCTGGCCCATTCCGCGACAATGTGGGCTCAATCCCAGCGGCTGGACGTCTTCACGTCCCAGCGAACCAGTGTCCCACGATCCCCAGGCTTGTTATCCACAATCCTCAGGGACCAAAAACCCTCTACCCTGTCGTCTCCTGTGTGAAACAACTCCACGTCCTCGAGAACGATGCGGGTCGATCCATCATTGCCCGGTTGCCCATCCCACAGCACTGTTTCATATTCCCAAGGATAGGTCGGTCCACCGGGAACGTAGGCCGTGATTCGCAAGTCCTGAGGATTGTCGTGTTCGACGACCAATGAGGCCAATGCGGTTACCGGCACCGAGGCAAGGCCAGTCACAAAATGGTACGAATCCGTTCTACCGGGGATCCCAATGTCTGGCGCATCGTGAATTTCAATGTCTTGGGGGCTGCTGAAAGTCGTTTCCTCGCGGGAGTCGTAGAACATCCAACTGGGATAACAGCTGCCCCACCGCGCGGCCCGATTAAGATTGCTGCACAGCAGACCGTCGCGGCAATCCGCGTCCGTATCGCAATCATCACCATGGCCATCGCCATGGCCTTGATTTCGATCGACCATGCACTGGCCCACATCGCTCATGCCGTTGAATGTGCGGCCATAGCACACCAAACCCCCAGTGCAGTCGTCGTCGCCTGTGCATCCTTGCCCCTGATCGATCAGGTCGTTGGTGCACACACCATGACGGCATTCCAAGTGGTAGGGTTCAAAGCATTGCACGCTCTCATCACAGGGTTCACCTGCCAGTGCAATGCCCACCGTGCGATGACACTCGTCCGCAACGATGGGGCCGGCCATGTTGTGCATATGTTCGGTGGCCGGCCAGCCGTCCAGACCTTGCCAACCGGTGGCTTGCCAGCTGTCGTTGTCTGGCATGCCCCAGGTCTCACAAACCGGCTCGGCCGCTTCGCGGCAATAGGCTAGCTCGATGAGTTCCCCGGTGTCCTGCCAGTACCAACCCTCATGTGCCGAGTTCTTGTTCAGGCAGGCCGGCCGATGGTCGATTGGAGGTTGGGCCGCCGAAAGGCTGTATCGAATATTGACCTTCATGCAGCCACCCTCAAAACCATAGGCCCCCACGACGAGTGGCTTGGTCGTCGTGCCCCGGATCTTGATGAGCTCATCTCCTCGGTTGCCTTTGATGCCGCGGTAGCCAGTCTAGAAGATTTTCAGGTCGTCGTGGTCGATGGACCTGGGATAGGCAACGCGCCCGACAACCGTTGTCCGATCCGTATGAGAATGTTCGTCAGGAAGTTCGTAGAGTCGAAAATCGGTGTCCGAGTCAGTCGTACTCCACATGCGAATTTCCGGATTGACAGCGCCGGCAGCCAGGCGCGCCAGATCCGCGGTGCTCTTGTGGCCTACGCAACGATAGAAGGTGCGGTCTTCCTGGGGTTCCTCATCGGCCAAGGCGGTGTTGGCCGCGCCGAGGGTGCTTCCCAGAACAAGAGCGGAACAGAGGACAGGCAACTGACATCGATGATGCATAAGAACCCTTCGCGAGCTCATGGAGCTTCCCCTCTTCGGAGAAGGTAGTTTATCAGGCCAACAACGTGGCAAGCAGAGCCACAGGGTCCGCTTGAATGTGCGCACATGTGCGCAGGTGGGGCTAGTATAGCCAACGGCACGGCTTGTCAACGCATATTTCCAGCGCCGCCTAATTCTGTGGGGTGGCGGCCTTCCAGCGAGACCCGACGGGTCATCGGTGGCTTCATCAAGTACCCGCACGGGTCGGCCTGACCAAGGACCAAAGACCAAGGACAGCGCGGCCCGAAGCCAAGAGTCCTTTGGTTGCGGACCGAGGGCCGCGCTAGGTACAGCGCCCTACGAGAACCTGATCAGACCTTGGCAGCTTGCCTTGGCAGCTTGCGGGCAGGCGTAGACGTGGTCGTACGTAGGCGAGTCGGGCGCCGCACGCGCCGGCGATGAACGCGCTGAGGTTGTCATGGGCCTCGACGTGCGAGGCATGTGACACATGGAAACTGTCGGACTTGTAAACCGCCTCGCCGAGGCTGGATTCTTCCGGCGGACCTCCCCCGCGGCCTGCCCCCACGCGGTCGAAGGAAAGCCGGTTGGGGCGCGGGTCGATCAACGACATCACCATGGTGTCTTCGTCTCTCCGGGGTGCAAATCCCTTGCGCACCGTGAGTTTCAAGCTGATCGGTGCTCTAGCGAGCATTCCCCACCCTGTGTTCACGGAACCTTTCCCCAACGCGGCACCGGACGAGAAGCCCTCGCGCGACAACTGCACAAGAGTTTCACGCTGTTGACTCCCCCGTTTCACTGGACGCGGCGGCGTTGGCGAAGTAGATGAACTCGAAGCGTTTCGTTGCCTGGAGGCACCACGATGGCAGACAAGCATACGACACAGGGCTGGCTGGTGACCTGTGCTGGGACCGGCATCAATCTCGCGCTCGGGATCCTTTACGCCTGGAGCGTCATCAAAGCTGCAATCCCCGACTCGTGGGGCTGGACCCATGCAGACAAGGCGCTCCCCTATTCGGTGGCGTGTCTCGTGTTCTCGCTGGCGATGATTCCAGCGGGACGTCTTCAGGCATCGTGGCAGCGCTTTCGGGCAGCTCGCTCACCGGGTTCGTGACCGGTTTCGGGGTGCTTGCCGGGACGGGGATCGGCTTCGGGTATGCGGCGTCCACGCCGCCCGCCGTGAAGTGGTTTCCGCCGCAGCGAACGGGCCTGATCGCCGGTATCGTGGTGGCCGGATTCGGGCTCGCTTCGGTCTACATCGCTCCGCTCGCGACGTGGCTGCTGGACGCATTCTCGACGGTGGACGCCGCGGGACAGTTGGAGAAGGGGGTATCGAAGACACTGCTGACGTTTGGTCTCGCATTCGTCGTGTTCGTATCGCTGGTCGCGCAACTGATACGCAATCCGCCGGAGCCGACAGCGGCAGCCGGGGATGCGAAGGCGTCCAGCACGAGCGGGCGAGACATGACATGGTCCCAGATGCTCACGACCCCGCAGTTCTACGTGCTGTGGGTGATGTACTTTGCCGGCGCGGCAGCGGGATTGACATTCATCTCGGTGGCCCAGAGTCTTGGCAAGAAGTCGCTGGGAGAGCTGGCGTTCGTGGCGGTGGTGGTGCTTGCCGTGGGCAACGCCGGCGGCCGCATCCTGGGCGGCGTCGTGTCCGACAAGATTGGACGGCAGTGGACGCTCTTCGGGGCATTTGTACTGCAGGCGTCGACGGTCCTGGTGCTGTACTTCATCCGGAGCGGTGCAGGCTGGCAGGTGGTGCTGCTCATCGTTGCACTGCTCGGAGCGAACTACGGTGCCAATCTGTCGCTGTTCCCCTCCGCTTCGAAAGACTACTTCGGGCTACGCAACTTCGGGGTCAACTATGGCTTCCTGTTCACGGCCTGGGGTTTGGCGGGTCTGATCATGCCGTGGCTCAACGGGCGCATCACCGACATGACCGGCTCGGATTCGCTGACCTACTTCATCATCGCAACGGTGCTGGTGCTGGGCGCGGCTGCCACGTTCGTGAGCCGCTCCCTGGCTGCTGCTCGCCCAAAGCTGACCGCAGAGCCCGCAGAATCGGCGGCCTGAGCCTACGACGTTCACCAGGGCCGGCACTACTCCCGAAGAAACTCGACCGCAGCAAACTTGTTCCCGAAAGCGTAGTGCGTCTGCCAGGCGGAAGCCCTTGCAACAGATAGCGTCAATATCGATGGGCCGTAGAATTTGTCGGTCGGGTCTAGCTGGCGGGGGGCACCTATCCCCCTGAAGGAGTAGTTGACCGTTGCACTGTAGACTTTGCCCTCAGTAAAATTGTACTCTCCGCCAAGCCCAGGCGCTTCCAGCAGCCCCTGAAGATACGGCCAGTATTGCGCTGCGGTCTGGCCGGTTGCCGCGGACAGGACGGTCGTTCCGAATTCATCCTTGACCTCGAAGGAAGCCCATTGACTCCCCTCCGTAGACCTCGCCTTTATCCCTCCAAAAAGCACAACCGACGCAG
>JALOQX010000249.1 GCA_025459265.1 Pirellulaceae bacterium
GCGTGGATGTCGTGTTCCACGCGGCGGCGCTGGCCGGTGTCTGGGGGGCGTGGAGCACTTACTATGCGACCAACGTGCACGGCACGCTCAACGTGATCGACGCGTGCCGGCGGGCAGGGGTGCCCAAGCTGGTGTTCACAAGCAGCCCGAGTGTGACGTTTGACGGGCGCGACCAATGCGGGGTGGACGAGAGGGCGGGGTATCCGCGGCGATGGTTGTGCCACTATCCCCACACCAAGGCGCTGGCCGAGCAGGCCGTCCTGGCGGCCAACGGCGTGGGCGGACTGGCGACATGTTCGTTGCGGCCCCACCTGATCTGGGGCCCGCGCGACGGGCATCTGATCCCGCGCCTGATCGACCGCGCGCGGCGGGGTCGGCTGCGGCAGGTCGGGGACGGCTCGAACCTGATCGACACGGTGTATGTCGAGAATGCGGCCCGGGCTCACCTGCTGGCGGCGGACCGACTGCGGCTGGGGGGGCCGGTTGCGGGCCGGGCGTATTTCATCAGCCAGGGCGAGCCGGTGCGATGTTGGGACTGGATCAACGCCGTCCTGCGGTTGGCCGGGTTGCCGCCCGTGCGGCGGCGGATCTCGGCCGTTGCGGCGTGGCGGCTGGGGGCGGTGCTGGAGTGTCTCCATCGCGGGCTGGGCTGGGACCGCGAGCCGGTCATGACGCGCTTCCTGGCCGCCCAGCTCTCGACATCCCACTACTTCAACATCGCGCGCGCACGCGACGATCTCGACTACGCGCCCCAGGTCTCGCTGCAAGACGGGATGGAACGGCTCGGCCAGTGGTTGGCCGCCCACCCGCTGCCGTCCGGCGGCGTGTGAATGGACTTACGTGATTCGCCGATTCTCCGGGTGGCTGGGGACGAGCGGAGCGAGCCCCCGGCATTCTCCGTTCTGGGGGGCTCGCTGCGTGCGTCCCCAGCCACACCGGGATGCAGCGTTCCCCGACTCACGCAATTGCATTGCGCGCGCCGGGGTAGGGTTCAGGGTACGGGGCAGGCGAGCGCGGAGCGCGCTTTCCGACCGGGCATACCGTTCTCGAAGCCCAGCCCATGGCGTAAGATCATACGGTGCTGTCGGGCCGCTGGAGCGGTCCGCGCGCGAGACCAGCCGCCGCTTGCCAAAGCGTGCGGAAGTAATTAGCCTCAGCGGCTTTCGAACCATGAGGGGACGTCGGATGATTGCCAGCGATGGACGACCCCAGCTGCCAGAAGCGCAGCGGATTGTGATCACGGGAATCGGGTTGACGGCGCCCAACGGCAACTCGTTGCCCGAGTTCCGGGAGAGCCTGCTGGAGGGGCGCAGTGGTGTGCGTTCCTACGAGATCCGCTACGTCGGCAAGACCCTGGCGGGCGTGTGTGAATTTGACTCGACCAAGTACCAGTCGCGCAAGGACCTGCGCC
The DNA here is from genome assembly GCA_025459265.1 of Pirellulaceae bacterium. Taxonomy (GTDB): domain Bacteria; phylum Planctomycetota; class Planctomycetia; order Pirellulales; family Pirellulaceae; genus JAAYDI01. Next base: position 1,412 of record JALOQX010000249.1, read on the forward strand.
GCGGCACGCGCGCCGGGAGCGTGGGCGTGTACAGCGCCAACGAGGCGGTCCGCGACGCGGGGCTCGACTGGCCCAACCTGGACCCGACGCGGGTGGGTGTGTTCCTGGGCGTCACGGAGCACGGGAACGTCGAGACCGAGAACGAGATCTTCGAGCTGCAGGGGTACGGCTACGATACCAGTTTCTGGTCACATCACCACAACCCGCGGACCGTGGCCAACAATCCGGCCGGCGAGGTGGCGTTGAACATGGGCATCTACGGTCCGCATTACACGATCGGTGCGGCGTGTGCGGCCGGGAATGCCGGGTTGATTCAGGGCGTGCAGATGCTGCGGCTGGATGAATGCGACGTGGCACTGGCCGGCGGCGTGTCGGAGAGCATCCACACGTTCGGGATCTTCGCCAGCTTCCGCAGCCAGGGGGCACTGGCCGAGCACGCGGATCCGGCCCGGGCGTCCCGCCCGTTCGACAAGGAGCGCAACGGCATCGTGGTCGCCGAAGGCGGTTGTGTGTTCGTCCTGGAACGGCTGACCGATGCCCGCCGCCGCAACGCGCAGATCTACGGCGAAGTGGTCGGCTACGCCATGAACACGGACGCCACGGACTTTGTGCTGCCCAATCCTCAGCGGCAGGCCGAGTGCATGCAGTTGGCGTTGCGCCGTGCGGGGATGGTGCCCGCACAGGTCGATATCGTGAGCACGCATGCCACGGGTACGGTGAGCGGGGACAGCCAGGAATGTGCCGCGCTGCGGACCGTCTTCGGCGGGTCGGACCGGACCTGGTTCAACAACACGAAGAGTTTCATCGGCCACACGATGGGCGCGGCGGGGGCCCTGGAGCTGGCGGGCAACCTGGTCGGGTTCCGCGATGGCGTCTGTCACGCCACGATCAATGTCGATGAGCTCGATCCGGAATGTGAGCTGCGCGGACTGGTCCTCAACCAGCCGCGCGAAGTCGGCGCGCTCAACGTGATTTTGAACAACTCATTTGGGATGCTCGGCATCAATTCGGCCGTGATCGTCCAGCGCTTTGTCCGTTGACCCTCCGAGGAGAACCCGCGGTATGACGCCTGTCGAGATTCGCGACGAGATTCTGGATATTCTCTCGGACATTGCGCCCGATGAGGATCTGAGCAATCTGCAGGACGAGGTGGCGTTCCGCGAGCAGCTGGAGCTGGACAGCATGGACTTCCTGGATATCGTCATGGAGCTGCGCAAGCGGTATCGCGTGCAGATTCCGGAGGAGGATTACGGGCACTTGGCGAGCATGGCGAGCACGGTGGCGTATCTCGAGCCGATCATGAAGGACATGGAACGGGTGAGATAGTCTCCGCGCAACGGCCGGCGTTGAGCAAGCCATGTATGACACGATCATCATTGGCGCGGGACTGTCCGGGTTGGCGGCCGGGATCCGGCTGGCGTACTTCGGCCAGCGGGTGTGCATCCTGGAGCGGCACACGACGATCGGCGGCCTGAACTCGTTTTACCGGCAGCGCGGCCGGGAATTCGACGTTGGCCTGCACGCGGTGACGAACTACACGCCGCCGGGGAGCAAGCGCGGGCCGCTGGCGCGACTGTTCCGGCAGCTGCGGTTTCGTTGGGACGACTTCGCGCTGGCCCCCCAGGCCGGCTCGGCCATCGCCTTCCCGGACGTCACGCTCCGGTTCAACAACGACTTCCGATTGTTCGAGTCGGAAGTGGCGGCACAATTTCCCGGCCAGGTGGACAACTTGCGGCAGATGGTCGCGCAGCTGCTGGATTACGACGACCTGGACGGCGCGCTGTTCTATCGCTCGACACGCGAGTTCCTCCAGGGCGTGATCACCGATCCGCTGCTGCGGGAGATGATCCTCTGCCCGGTGATGTGGTACGGCAATGCCCGGGAGCGGGATATGGATTTCGGCCAGTTCTGCATCATGTTCCGCAGCATTTTTCTCGAGGGATTCGCCCGGCCGCTCTCCGGTGTGCGGCTGATCCTGCGGAACCTGGTGCGGCGATTCCGGAGCCTGGGGGGCGAGCTGCGGCTGCGGTCCGGTGTCGCCCGCATCCGGCTCGACCAGGGCCGAGCCGTCGGCGTGGTCCTGGACAACGGCACTGAACTGGAAGGTCGTGCAATCCTGTCGTCGGCGGGCATTGTGGAAACGATGCGGCTCTGCGGCGACGAGATCGATCCCCCGCCCGCAGGCCAGATGTCTTTCATCGAGACCATCTCGGTCCTGGACCGGCTCCCCAAACAGCTGGGTCACGACCAGACCATCGTCTTCTACAATGACGGTCCGCAGTTCCACTGGCAGCGTCCCGAGGGAGCGCTGTGCGACACGCGCTCCGGCGTGATCTGCTCACCCAACAACTTTCTCTATGACGGCGCGGTGCTCCCGGAGGGGATCATCCGCGTGACCCTGATGGCCGATTACGACCGCTGGTGCCAGCTGCCGGACGAGGCGTACCGCCTGGCGAAGCTGGAGTGGTACGATCGGTCACTCGAGAGCGCCACGCGGTTTGTGCCGGATTACCGCCACCACGTGATTGACACGGACATGTTCACGCCGCGCACGATCCGTCGCTACACCTGGCACGACAACGGCGCGGTGTACGGCGCGCCGCACAAACGGCTCGATGGCCGCACGAAGTACGAACAGCTTTACATCTGCGGCACGGACCAGGGGTATGTGGGGATCGTGGGTTCGATCCTCAGCGGCATCCTGGTTGCCAACCGCCATCTTCTGGCTGCCCAGTAGGAGGCGCCGGCGCACCATGCCCAAAGACTTCCTGCAGCATGTCCAGCCGGCCTACGATGTGATCGTGATCGGCAGCGGCCTGGGAGGGCTGACCGCGGCCAACGTGCTGGCGCGCGCCGGCCACCGCGTGCTGCTGCTCGAGCAACACTACAAGCTCGGCGGACTGGCCACCTGGTTCCGCCGCCCCGGCGGTCATATCTTCGACATCTCGCTGCACGGGTTCCCTTACGGCATGGTCAAGAGCTGCCGCCGGTACTGGACGGCGGACATCGCCGACTCGATCGTGCAGCTCCGGCACGTCCGGTTCGACAACCCCATGTTCTCGCTGACCACGGCCTACCAGCGCGACGATTTCACACGCCTGCTGACCGAGCGGTTCGGGATCCCCGCTGACGTCGTGCGGCGGTTCTTCGACACCGTGCGGGCCATGAATTTCTACGACGATCAGGCCCTGACCAACCGCGAACTGTTCGAGTCGTTTTTTCCTGGTCGCGGCGACATCGTGCGGCTGCTGATGGAGCCGATCACGTATGCCAACGGCTCGACGCTCGAGGACCCGGCGATCACCTACGGCATCGTCTTCTCGAACTTCATGTCCAAGGGGGTGTTCACTTTCGAAGGGGGCACCGATCGACTGATTCAGCTCATGCAGCGGGAGTTGCAGCGCAACGGCGTGGACATCGCCATTCGCGCGGATGTCGAGCGCATCCTGGTCGAGCGGGGGCAGGTGACCGGCGTCCGCGTGCGCGGCCGCGACATCCAGGCCCGCGCGGTGGTGTCCAACGCCAACTTGCTCGATACGGTCGAGCGGCTGGTGGGGGCGGCGCATTTCGACCGCGAGTTCGTCGACCGCGCCGCGGCGGTCCGGCTGAATAACTCGAGCACGCAGGTGTTCATGGCCCTGCGCCCCGGCGACGAACTCGACGAGTCCACGGGCGACCTGCTGTTCAGCTCCGTCGCGCCGGCGTTCCAGACCGACCTGTTGCTGAGCCGCCAGATCACCAGCCGGACGTTTTCGTTCTACTATCCGCGCACGCGGCCGGGGGCGCAGACCGCCTGCCTGATCGTCTCGAGCACCAATGCGCGCTACGAGGACTGGGCCGGGCTGGCGTCCGAGGAGTATGAGGCCAGCAAGCGGGACCTGATCGACACGACACTCACGGCGCTGGATAAGTACGTCCCGCACTGCCGCGAGCGGATCGTCCGGGTCGAGGCGGCCACCCCGCGCACGTTCGCGCACTACACCCGGCATCGCGCGGGGGCGAGTTTCGGGACCAAGTTCGAAGGACTGGCGATCAGCCGCGGGCTGCCGGAACAGATCCGCGGGCTCTATCACGCCGGCAGCGTCGGCATTATCATGTCGGGCTGGCTGGGAGCCATCAACTACGGCGTCATTGTGGCCAACGACGTGGATGCGCTGTTGACACGCAGCGCGGCCGGGTCCCCCACGTCTCCTTCCTGCGCGTCGGCAGAACCGTGAGCGAACTCCCGATCTCCATTCCGGACGCCATTCCGCATCGCGGACCGATGCTGCTGATCGACGCGGTCGTGGCGTACGACCAGGATCACATTGTCTGCCGCAAGACGTTTCGTGCCGACGAGCACTTTCTGCAGGGGCACTTTCCGGGCGACCCGATTGTGCCCGGCGTGATCCTGTGCGAGTGCGCGCTGCAAGCCGGCGCCGTCCTGCTGGCGCAGCGTCCTGCGGGCAGTGCCGGCGTGCCGCTGGCGACTCGCCTGGATCAGGTGCGTTTTCGCCGCGTGGTCCGGCCGGGCGAGACGATCGAGATTGACGTGCACCTGCGCGACCAGGTCTCCCAGGCCTATTACCTCGACGCGCGCATCCGTTGCGGCGGTCAGATGGCCGCACGGATGGAGTTCGCCTGCACGCTGGCACCGCGCCCGGATCAGAGTCTTTCGTGAGCGATATCGCCGACCGGAACCGGATGCGAGAACTGATGAGCACACCTGTCGATTTTCTGGGATTGGCCGGCAAGACGCTCGTCGTGTTCGGGGTCGCCAATCGCAAGAGCGTGGCGTACTACATCGGCAGGACGCTCGAGGAGTGCGGGGCGCGCGTGATCTACGTGGTGCGTTCGACGCAGCGGCGCGAGTCGGTCCGCCGGCTGCTGGGGGATGCCCCCGTGCTGGTGTGCGACGTGGAGGACGAGGCACAGATTGCGGCGGTCCGCGCCGAGATCGGTGGCCTGGCGACGACGCTCCACGGCTTGGTCCACTCCATCGCGTTTGCCGACTACGCGGGCGAACCGCGACCGTTTCACGAAACGAGCAAGTCACAGTTCCTGCGCGCGGTCGACATTTCCTGTTACTCGCTGCTGGCCCTGGCCCGGGCATTTCAGGACCTGCTCGACCCGGACGCATCGGTCGTGACGATTTCGATTTCCACCACGCGGATGGCCAGCGAGAGCTATGGGTTCATGGGACCCGTCAAAGCGGCGCTGGATTCGTCCCTCGCCTTTCTGGCCAAGTCGTTCAGCCGGTTCTCGCGCGTCCGGTTCAACGCCGTGGCCGCCTCGCTGCTGAAGACCTCCGCCTCGGCCGGCATTCCCGGCTACGTGGACGCGTACCTGTACGCCGAACAGGTGATTCCGCGCCGCCAGGCGCTGGCGACCCAGGAAGTGGCCAACGCGGCCGTGTTCCTGCTGAGCGCTCGGGCGTCGGGCATTCAGGCGCAGTCGGTGATCGTCGACGCGGGCATGTCGATCAACTACTTCGACCAGGCACTGATCCAGCGCGCGATGGGCACGCCGCCCGCCAGACGACAGGACGCGTGACGCCAGCGGTGGAGGAACGTCCGTGTCGAGTCTCGATACACTGGAGGAATGACGATGCCGAACCATCCGGTATTCGCGATGAAATTCGCCAGGGTCTACCCACTCTACGTTCAGAAAGCAGAACGTAAGAACCGCACGAAAGAAGAAGTTGACCGCATCATCTGCTGGTTGACTGGCTATAGCCAGGCGGGACTACAGCAGCAAATCGAACAGGAAAGCGATGTTGAGACAGTCTTTGCGCGAGCGCCAGCCATGCATCCCAATTGCGCGCTGATCAAAGGCGTCGTATGTGGCGTTCGCGTGGAAGAAATCGACGATCCGCTGATGCGACGCATACGATACCTGGATAAACTGATTGATGAGCTGGCCAAGGGGAAGGCGATGGAAAAGATCCTGCGGCAATAGGTCGTTGCGCGCATGAGCTGCGACAATCGGCTCACGCCGACGCCGCGCTGCAGCGTGGCGCAGGGCAACCGATCTGTGCTCCCAAGCGAGGTGTGACAGCCATGCGCCGAGTCGCAATCGGTAGAATCATCGGTCTGCTCATCGCGGTCGTGGGGGTGGGCATCTCGGTCTGGTGCGCGCGCGATGCTGTCCGCAGGAACGCCCAGTTCGGGAGATGGCTCACGGATCGCCCCATGGAAGCCGCGATCGACCTATCCGAGCCGGGCGAAACACGCGTGCCGTTTCACCAGACGTGCGGCATTTCCCACGGTGAGGCGCTGTACCTCGAGTGTGATCTGGACGACGAATCCACACGAAACATCGCGACGCTCTTTGCCGGATTGTCCGGTACGGTCGTCATCAAGGATGCGCATGGCGACGACGTCGAAACCGTTGAAATCAACAGCACGACTGTGGAATACCGGGAGGGTAGGATCATGCTCAATGGGTTTGCCCCGTTTCGCGAGGGTGAATACGTCGCCTCGATCCGCGTCGACTCGGGTGCTGCGGAGTTTGCGGGCCACCGACAGACAATCTATGCGCAATACTTCCTCTGCGGTCTTGAACACATGCCTGCGGCGATTGCGGGTGCGTTCGCGTTTGGCGCGGGCTTGATCGGGCTCGTTGCCGCGATGTGCGTGTTGCCGGGGTTGCTGCGGTGCGGCATCGGGCGCGCCCCCCGTACTGCGAACTCGTAACCATGCGGCGGATGTGCGTCCCGGACCGCACGGTCGTGGTAATGCGGCAGATGCGCACTGCGTGACCGTCTCGAATCGGTGAACTGGCTGCACCTCAGAGTCGTCGTTCCGCTCCCCCATTGGCTCGCCCGATGGGGAGCGCAGATCATCGGCTACGGGGCAGCAACACCGCGCGCACTCTCCGCTCCCCCATCGGCTCGCCCGATGGGGAGCGCAGATCATCGGCTACGGGGCAGCAACACCGCGCGTACTCTCCGCTCCCCCATCGGCTTGCCCGATGGGGAGCCCAGATCATCGGCTACGCG
>JALOQX010000250.1 GCA_025459265.1 Pirellulaceae bacterium
GCCGGCAATCTGGTGACGTTTGCCATCGTGGTCGAGAACACGGGTTCCAGCCGCAAGGGAGCGTTCGATGTCCTCGTGCGCGACACGCTGCCTGCCGGTTTCCGCATCCCGACGGCGCTGGAAAGCGCGGCCCAATTGAATCTGCAGGTCCGCGACGGGACCGGAGCCGCGATTGACTGCGACAACGGCACCGGCACGATCATCGCTTGTACGGGGGGCGATCTGTTTGGCAGCGGCCTGGAGCTTCACGATCCCGGCCCCACGCCGCCTACGGCGGACGGGACCAACGACGGCGCGCTGGACCCGTACAACGCCACCAGCGGGCGGAACATCCTGGTCCTGACCTACGACCTGATCGCCGACACCAGCGTGCAGCCCCGCGAGACGATGACCAATACGGCGACGCTGCTGGCATTCGCGGGCGCGGACGACGGGGACAACCGCGTCGCCCCGACGGACCAGCCTTTTGACGAAGCCGAAGTCACGATTGCCGCCCCCACGGTGGACAAGAGTTTCATCGCCACCAACCAGGCATTCACGGCGGATCCCGACGCGGCGATCGGCGAGATCGTCACGTACCAGGCCGTGATCACCGTGCCCGAAGGCACCACCAGCAACGCCGTGCTGGTCGACGTGCTCGACAGCGGCCTGGCGTTTGTGGACATGGTCGGGATCACCGCGTCGCCGGGCGTCAGCACCAGCGTTGTCGGCGGATTTCCTGCCGTGGCCTCGGGCGTGGCCGTCGCCAACGTGGACGGCGGAGTAATCAACGACGGCCGCCGGATCACGCTGAATTTCGGCACGGTCACGAACGCCAACACCAATGACGCGGTTCCCGAGACGATCACCGTCACCTACCGCGCGGTGGTCCTGAACAGCTCCAACAACAACCGGGGCGATCAGCGGAACAACCTGGCCGACTGGCGGTGGCAAGATGATTTCGGCCCGCAGAACGTCCAGGACAGCGCGTCCGACGTGCGGATCGTGGAACCAACGCTCGCGGTGATCAAGGACGCATCTCCGATAACGGGTCAGGCGGGTGACACGATCACCTTTACCATCGAAGTCCGGCACACGCTCTTCAGCAACGCCGACGCATTCAACGTCGTATTGACCGACCTGATTCCTGCACGCATGACCTATGTGGGCGGTTCACTGAGCAACACCAGCGGTGTGGTGCCCACGTCGCTGACCGAATCCCTGGGCACGATCACGGTGATTTGGGATACCTTCCCCGACAACAGCAGTTCGTTCCTCACGTTCAACGCAACCTTGGATTTCACCGTCACGCCGGGCGAGGTGATTACGAACAACGCGGCTGCAACCTGGACCAGTCTTCCCGGAAACGTGACCATAGCGCAGTCGGCATACAACACGCTGTCCACCGAACGCACGGGCGATCCGGCCAATCCGGGCGGAGCCGCCAACGACTATCGCGCGACCGACCCGGCGAGTGTGACCATCATCTATCCCCAGGCATTGGAAAAGACGATCGTGCACACATCGGAGAGCTTTACCGGCGGCGCGGACGTGGCGATCGGCGAAATCGTGCGTTACCGGTTGCGGGCGACGCTGATCGAGGGGATCAATCCGAATTACACGTTCGTTGATCGGCTCCAGAACGGATTGAGCTTCCTCGATCTCAGCCAAGTCAAAGTCTCGTTCCTCTCCAACACGCCGATTGGTGCGCCACCCGACATGTGGGGCGCCAACGTCGGCGGGCTGCCGCCGACCTTCGTGATGCCGGCCAGCCGGATCACGGTCGCCGGCCAGCAGGTCACATTCAACTTTGGCACACTGGTCGACACCGACAACGATGCCGGGGATGAAATCGTGGTCCTGGAATTTAACGCGCTGGTGCGAAACACGGCAGCCACGAATAACGGAAACAACAGATCCAACGTCTTCGACCTCCGTGTCGGGGGAAACCTGATCGACACCTCGGATCCGATCAACGTGAGGATTCGCGAGCCGTCGATCACGAATCTGGACAAGCAAGTCATCGGCTTGCCGCCCGTCGATGCGGGCGATCCGGTCACGTATCGAGTCACCTACTCGAACACCGGCACGACGGATGCGTTTGACGTGCGGGTCGTGGACACCCTGAACTCGACCTACCTGGCGCTCGCGTTGCCACCCGCTATTGGCCTGGCGGGTGGCGCGGGGCTGGCGCACGACAACTCGGTCGGTAACACGCTCGATGTTTCGGTCGATCGCGTGCCGGTGGGCGGATCGGTAACCATCACTTACGCAGCGACGCTGACGGCCGCGGTCGAGCCCAGCCTGGTGATCCCCAACACGGCCAACTTGACGTACACCAGCCTACCCGGCCCCAACGGCACGCCGGCGGGATTGGAGAATCTGACCGGGTCGTCGACGCCCGGCGCTTCCGGCGCCAGCGACGGGGAGCGCAACGGATCGGGCGGTGTGAACGATTACTCGGATACCGACAGCGAGAATGTGACGGTCCAATCGCCGGCTTTCGCCAAGACGCTGACGGCGACCAATCAAGTTCACACGCTCGGGCTGGAGGTGGCCATCGGCGAGATCGTAACCTACGAGGCGGTGATCACGGTTCCCGAAGGCACGATGCCCAATGCGATCGTGGTGGACACGCCCGATGCGGGGCTGGCGATCGTGGCGGTGGACAGCATCACGCGCAGCAACCCACTGGCGCTGTCCACGAGTGTGGCCGGAGGGTTTCCGCAGGTGCTGGTCAACGCCAACGCCTCGATCCCGGTCAGCGGCAGCAGCGTGACGTTGAATTTTGGGACGCTGACCAATACGAACACCAACAACGCCGTGGCCGAGACGATCACGGTCACGTATCGGGCCGTGGTGCTGAATACGCTCGCCAACAGCCGCGGGTTTTCCTTGGACAACGCGGCACGGTTGACGTGGAGCCAGGGCACGTTGACCGATACCGCCGATCCGGTGACGATTGTCGAGCCCACGCTGTCGATCACCAAGCAGAACGGAGATCCGCTGGTCGGCGACGCCGGCGATGTGATCACGTTCGAGATTCTGGTCCAGCACACGGTGGACAGCGACGCCGACGCCTTCGACGTGCAACTGATTGATCTGATTAACACGATGGTCACCGGCAAGATGACCTATGTGCCCAACTCGGTCGCGGTCATCGACGCGGGCGGAGCGACATTGGCGCCCGGTTCGCCAAGCCAGGCGGGGGGCGATTTGAACATCACCTGGAGTTCCTTCCCGCTGCCAGCTACCAGCACGATTACCTTCCAAGTCACCCTCGACATCACCGTCAACCCGAATGAAATTCTAACCAACACGGCCGATCTGAATTGGACCGGCCTGCCCGGCAACGTCACCGTGCCGCAGTCGTCGAACCCGTACTCGGTCGAACGAACCGGGGATCCCGCCGGTCCAGGCCAGCCCGGCGCGAACGACTACCTGGCGAGCGACTCGGGCATCGTCCTGACGCCAACGATCGCGGCCAGTAAAGAGATCCTCGACACGTCGGAACCCTCGACGGATACGGGAGAGCACAACCCGGCGATCACGGACTTGACGATCGGCGAGACCGTCACGTTCGGTATTGTCGTGAATTTCATCGACGGTACGACGGACAACGTGGTGATCACGGACCAGTTGCCCTTTGCGCCGGGCGTGTTGCAGTACGTCAGCGCAGGCCTGGCTTTTGTCGGGGCCGACCTGACGGCGGGCGGCGGCGGCCCTGTCACGCTTCCAGCCCCCGTACTGACGGACACCAACGGCGACGGCGTGATCGACCGCGTCGTGCTGAACTTGGGCACGATCGTCAATGCGGCGGATGTACTCCCGAACCCCAATGCGGACGATCAAATGGTTGTCGGGATCACGGCCCGAGTCCTGAACCTGCTGCCTGCCCCGCCAGCGGCGCCGGGCACCGAAGCCAACCAAGACGGCATGCTGCTGACCAACACGGCAACCGTCACCGCAACCGGGGTGGGGCCGCTGGTGGACATCGCGCAAGTCGAGGTGGTCGAACCGGATTTGAACGTCACCAAGGATGCCGCGCCGCCGGTCGTGGACGGCGGCGACACGGTGACGTTCACGATGACCGTGAATCATACCGCAGCGTCGACGGCGGACGCCTTCGACGTGGCGATCACCGACGTGCTGCCCGCGGGGTTGACCTACGCCGGCAATGTCATCCCGATCACCGGCTCGGGCCCCGCGGTCTCGGTCGCGGGACAGACGGTGACGTTCTTCTGGACGGACATTCCTCTGGGCGCCGTCCCGTACACGTTCACCTTTGACGTCACCGTGGACGCGACGATCACGCCGGGCCAGACATTCTTGAACGTCGCGGATCTGGGGTGGTCGACCTTGCCGGGCCCCAATCCCAACGAGCGGACGTACGCGGACAGCGATTCGGCGGAGGTGGTCTCCAGCAGCACGACGCTACGAGATCCCGCCAAGAGCCTGGTCGTGACGTCCGAGTCCTCCACGCCCGATGCGCCGCCGCCCACGCTGCTGGCCATCGGCGAAATCGTCCGGTATCGCTTGCAAGCGGAGCTGACGGAAGGCAGGTTTCCGAACCTGACCTTCGTCGATACGCTGCCGCTGGGAATGAGCTTCCTGGACCCCAGTCAGGTGCGGGTGTCCTTTACGTCCAACACGGCGATGGGACTGGCACCGGACCTTGCCGGAGCCAATAACGGCGCGATCCCACCGACCTTTGTCCTGCCTCCCGGCCGGATCAGTTTGTCCGGGCAGCAGGTGACCTTCGACTTGGGCACCGTCACCAACAACGATAATGATGCCAGCGCCGAATTGGTCACGCTGGAATTCAACGTGCTGGTGGACAACACGGTGAACGACAATGCGGGCGACGTCAAGAGCAACGCATTCCAAGCGTTTGTGGACGGCGTGCAGTATGGCGACACGCAGTCCGTGCCCGTGAGGCTCGTCGAGCCGCTGATTGCGGACGTGGCCAAGCAGTTCGTGTCGATGTCCGGCAACCAGCGGACGTTCCAAGTCTCGTTCTCCAATACCGGGACCACGACGGCGTTCGATACGCTGGTCACGGACGTGATTCCGGCTGGAGCGTCGCTGAACGTCGGTCCGATCTCCGTGGCGCTGGGCGGCGGCGCCACGGGGGCCAGCACCGTCGGCTCCACCCCAGGCTTGTTGCAGGTGACCATCGACGAAATACCCGTGGGCGGCACGGTGCTGATTCAGTACTCGGTGACATTGACCGCTGCGAGCCAAACCGGCCTGCTGAACAGCGTGGCCGTCACCACCACCAGCTTGCCCGGGCTCAACGGCACCACCGTGAATCCGACCGGTTCCAGCACGCCGGGAGCGCCGGGGGCGCCCAACGGCGAGCGGACTGGGGCGGGCGGAGTCAACGACTTGGCGGACGCCGACAACGAGACGCTGGGCTCGCTGGGCGATCTGGTCTGGTACGACCTGAACGGCAACGGCGTCTACAATTCGGGCGAACCGGGCCTGCCGAACGTCGACATGACGGCCGTCTGGGCCGGTCCGGACGGAAGTCTTGGCACGGGCGATGACGTGACCCTGACCACCACCACCGATGCCTCGGGCATTTACTTCTTCAACGCCTTGCCGCCGGGCAACTATCGAGTCAGCGTGGACACGGCCGATATTCCCGCCCCGCTGATTCCTTCGTTTGATCTGGACGGGACGTTGGATTCTACCACGGTTGTGCTGCTGGGCACGGGCCAGGACCGCGTGGACGTCGATTTCGGCTATACGGATCCCAGCACAATCACGGGCGTCAAGTACAGCGACACCAACGGCAACGGGGTGCGAGATCCGGGCGAAGGGCCGATCGCCAACGTCCGCATCTATATCGATGCCAACGACAACCGGGCCTTGGACGCCGGGGAACGGACCACGGTCACGGACGCTTCGGGCAGCTACACACTTGGCAATCTCTTGCCGGGCACGTACATCGTCCGCGAACTGCGGCCCGATTACACGATCCAAACCGAACCCGTCGGAGATGGATCGTACACCGTCGTCATCGTCGTGCCGGGGTCCATCATGGCGGACACCGATTTCGGCAACCATCTGGTCCCGCCGCAGATCATCGACAACGGGGATCCGGATTTCGTGATCGCGGGCGGATGGGAGCGAGTCCGTTGCTGGATCTTCTTCCAGTCCGACGCTCATTACCTGTGCAGCCCGACACCCGGCACCGGCAGCAACTATGTCCAGTGGAATTTCAGCGGGTTGGCATCGGGGGGCACGTATCAGGTCTCGACGACCTGGGCGCCCGCCAGCGGTCTGAGTCCGAACGCGCTGTTCACGGTGACCGGCGGGGCGGTTCCGGCCGATCGGCGGCTGGACCAGCGGCTGCCGCCCAGTGCCTATCCCGGATCATTCACCGCCGATGGATTTTCGTGGGTCGACGTCGATTCTTCCTACGCGATCTCCGGCACGACGCTCTCGGTTCGCCTGTCCGACGATCAGACCACCGGCTGTTTGCTGGCAGACGCGGTGCGGATCATACAAGTAACCACGCCCGAAATCGTCGTGCAGGATGGCGGGGCCGAACTGATTGACAACGTCAGCACGGTGAACCTGGGAAGCACCGTACCCGGAACGCCTTTGTACCGGACCTTCACGGTGTCGAACACGGGCGGCGACGACTTGAACCTGGGTGTGATCACGCTGCCAGACGGGTTCAGCCTGTTTGCGCCACTCGGCCAAACGGTCCTGGCTCCGGACGAAGCCACGACGTTTACGGTGCAGTTGGGCGCGGTGTTACAGGGCGTGTACACCGGGCAAGTGACGCTGGGCAACAACGACAACGACGAGGCGCCGTTTACATTTAACATCGTGGGCGCGGTTGTGAGCGTCTCTCCCGCGCCGACCGTTCCCCCGCCGGCTCCGGTGCCCGCCCCGGCGCCCGCCTTGCCGTTGATCGAGGTCCGTGACGGAGCCTCGCCACTGGTCAGCGGGCTGAGCGGCATCGACTTTGGAACCACGACGGTCGGGAGCGCGGCGAACCGCGTCCTGACGGTGACCAACCGCGGCGCGGCCGATCTGCTGCTGGGCACGATTGTCGTGCCCGGTCCCGGGTTCGGCGCCTCGCCGCTGGGGGATGCGGTGCTGTCGCCCGGCGAGTCGGCGACGTTTACCGTCAGCTTGATCGCATCAACGGCGGGAACTTACACGGGCGATTTGGTGATGTATGACGCCGCCAGCCAGGCGATCTTCACGGTCGGCTTGGCCGGCGTGGTCAATGCTCCGCCGGCACTGCTGCCGCCGCTCATCCTGGACAACGGCGTCGGTGTTGCGGGGTTTACGGTCAGCGGGTTCACGTCCAGCAGCAGTACCGGTTTTCAAGGCGATACTCACTATACGCGGGGGGACGCCAGCGGCGACGCCGCCACCTGGGTGTTCGGCGGTCTGCCCGCCGGCGAATATCGTGTGTCTGTCACGTATGTGCGCGGCAGTTCGCGGGCGACGAACGCGCCGTACACGTTGGCCGGCGTCCCGGGGGGCTCGCAAACGGTGCTCGTGAACCAGCAATTGGCGCCGAACGACCGCACCGACCGAGGCGTCGGCTGGAAGGATTTGGGTGTTTTCGCGGTGTCGGGCGGCGCGTTGAGCGTGCGGCTGACGGACGCCGCCAACGGCTATGTGTATGCGGACGCGGTCCGCGTCGAGCAGCTCAGCGGGGGTAGCTCTCCCGCACCGCCGGCGCCCCCGCCGCCGCCCCCACCCCTGAGTGCGCCCGTGGTCATTGACAATGGCCAGAGCGTTGCGGGGTTCAGCGCCAGCGGGCTGACGTATGTCACGACCAGCGGTTACCAGGGCGACATCCAGTACACGCGGGGCGACAACACGGGCGATTACGCCCAGTGGACGTTCAGCGGTTTGCCGTCGGGCAGTTATCGGATTTCGACGACGTGGGTCAAGGGCACATCGCGGGCCAGCAATGCGGCGTACACGCTGACCGGCGTCAACGGCGGCCCGGCGAATGTGCTGCGAAACCAGCAAGTTGCCCCCGACGATCTGACCTGGGACGGAACTGTCTGGGAGGACTTGGGCACGTTCCAGGTCACCGGCGGAACGCTGACGGTGCGGCTGACGGACAACGCCAACGGCTATGTGTACGCCGATGCGGTGCGAGTCGAGCAGCTCAGTCCGTTGGAGGCGGTCGGGGTTGCCGAGTTCGGCGCGGGGCTCCCGACCCCGCCGTCCGCACGCGGCTTGACAGCAGAAGCGGTCGAATTGTTGACCGGTGCGGCGGTCGCGCGTTGGATCGCCGCCGACGCGGCGGCGGAGCAAGGCGGGGCGGACGTCCAGGTCCGCGTGGACGATCTGCCGGCCGGCGTGCTCGGGCTGGCGGCGGTTCACAGTCGGACCATCTGGGTCGACGTGGACGCGGACG
>JALOQX010000251.1 GCA_025459265.1 Pirellulaceae bacterium
ACGGCCCCCACGTAGCCGATGGTCTGTGCTCCCCATCGGGCGAGCCGATGGGGGAGCAGAGAGGTTGCGCGCGGTGTCGCTGCCACGTAGCCGATGATCTGTGCTCCCCATCGGGCGAGCCGATGGAGGAGCAGAGGGTGCGCGCGGTGTTGACGCTACGTAGCCGATGGTCTGTGCTCCCCATCGGGCGAGCCGATGGGGGAGCAGAGGGTGCGCGCGGTGTTGACGCTACGTAGCCGATGGTCTGTGCTCCCCATCGGGCGAGCCGATGGGGGAGCGGAGAGGTTGCACGCGGTGTTTCCCCCACGTAGCCGATGGTCTGTGCTCCCCATCGGGCGAGCCGATGGGGGAGCGGAGGTTGCGCGCGGTGTTGCTGCCACGTAGCCGATGATCTGTGCTCCCCATCGGGCGAGCCGATGGGGGAGCGGTCGCTCCTTTTCTTTCTGCGTCTCTTCTTCCTTCTGGTCCCAGAGTACGTTGCCCGCGCGAAGGCATCCAACCTACAATCTCACTTACCTGCAGAATCCAGTGATCAGCAGCCTCTGCCTGTTTGCTGTGGAGACCTTGGGAGCACGGACTGATGCGTTGCGTAGACGTCATGGTCGGCCTGTGGTGCGTGGTGACGGCCGTCGCGGGGCGTGCGGAAGACTGGGATCGATTTCGAGGGCCGAATGGGACTGGCGTCGTCGACGCCACCACGGTGCCCACGCACTGGACCGATGCGGACTACATCTGGAAGGTCCAGCTTCCCGGCATCGGACACAGCTCGCCGGTCGTGTGGGGTCAGCACGTGTACGTCACGTGCGCCGACCAGGCCGCGTCAGCTCGTCGCCTCGTGTGCCTTAACACTCGTGACGGCAGTGTGATGTGGCAGCGTGACTATGCGTTGGGGACGATCACGCAGCATCCGGACAACGGATACGCGAGCGCAACACCGGCTGCCGACAGCCGGGGCGTGGTGCTCACATGGGCGAGCAACGATGCCGTCATGTTGCTCGCCGTGGATCATGCAGGCGAGGAACGGTGGCGACGGGACCTGGGGCCGTTCATTGGCCCGCATGGAGCGGGCGCGTCTCCGATCATTGTCGAGGACCTGGTGGTGCTGGCCAGCGAACAGGAAGACTACAAAGTGCTGGCCCGCATTCTCGGACGCGACGACGACTCAGGCCCGACTGGCGAGAGCTTCCTGGTTGCCGTGGATCGCGCGACCGGCGCCACCCGCTGGAAAGTACCTCGCAAGAGCACGCTCGCCGCGTATTCCACGCCGTGTGTGCATCGGCCGGAAGGCGGGGCGCCCGAGATCATCTTCACCAGCACGTCGCACGGCATCACAGCGGTCGACGTGGCCACGGGTCGCGTGACCTGGGAAGTGCCCGACATCTTTGAAGATCGCTGCGTCGGTTCGCCGATCGTGGCCGAGTCCCTGGTGATTGCGACCTACGGACACGGGACGGTGGGCAATCTGTGCGTGGCCGTGCGACCTGGTTCCGCCGAGCCACCGCGCGCACCAGCGATCGTTTACCACGTGACACGCTCGGTGCCGCTGGTGCCCACACCTGTGGCAACGGGTGGGCGCTTGTTCTTGTGGACGGATGCGGGGATCGTCAGCTGTCTGGATCTTGCCACGGGCGATCCAGTCTGGCGCGAGCGCGTGGCGGGCGACTATTTCGGATCGCCGATCTGCATCGGCGAGCGATTGTATTGCGTGACGAAGGAGGGGGACGTGGTCGTGCTGGCGGCGGCCGGCCCGTTCCGCGAGTTGGGACGGGTGTCGTTAGGCGAGCCCAGCTTCGCGACACCCGCCGTGGCGGACGGCGTTCTGTATCTCCGGACCGCGTCCCATCTGTATGCGTTGGGCGGGAAGAGCCCCGACTGAATGGAATCGCGTGGTCTGGCGAATTCCAGGATGGCGCATTTTTTGGGAATCTCGCCATGCCGATTAGAGCGTGCCGGCCGCACCGATCGTCAGGACCTTGGCGCCCGCGGTGCTGCCCTGTTTGAGTTCGCGCAGCGCGCGGTTGGCGTCCGCCAGCTCGTAGGTGGTCACGTGCGGCCGCAGGGGAATGCGTGCGGCCAGCGGCAGGAAATCGGCGATGTCGCGCCGCGTGATGTTGGCCACCGATTTGATTTCCCGTTCCAGCCACAGGTGGTCGTGGTAGCTGAGCTGCAGCAAGAAGTCCTTGTCGACGTCTTCTTTGCGGATGGCGTTGATGACCAGCCGGCCGCCGGGCCGCAGGTTGGCCAGAGCGTACACGACCGGCTTCCAGACGGGAGTGGTATCAATGATGGCATGCAGGAGGGAGGGTGCCCGTTGGGTTGTGTCGCCGGCCCAGGCGGCGCCGAGTTCGAGAGCCAGCGTACGCTGCGCAGCATCCCGCGCAAACACGTGCACGGGCGACTGAGGGTACAGGAACCGCGCCAGCTGGAGAACCAGGTGCGCCGAGGCACCGAATCCGGTCAGGCCCAGCAGGTCGCCATCGCGGAGCTGCGTCAGCCGCAGCGCGCGGAAACCGATGGCGCCGGCGCACAGCAGCGGCGCCGCCTGGGTGTCGGAGAACGCATCGGGAATCGGGTAGCTGTAGCCGCTGGGTGCGGTCATGAACTCGGCATAGCCCCCGGGCACATCCCGCCCCGTGGCCTCAAAGGCGTCGCTGAGGTTCTCGTCCGGTTCGCCGGTGGAGCGGTGGATCCAGCCGACTCCGACGCGGTCTCCCACCCGTACACGCGTCACTCCCTCACCGCAGCCGACTACACGTCCGACGACTTCGTGTCCCGGGATCACCGGCAGACGCGGCGGCGCCGTACGGCCCTCGATCTCATCCAGCTCGGTGTGGCAGACACCGCAGGCGGAGACTTGAATCAGCAGTTCTCCCGCACCCGGCACGGGTGGCGGCACGTCCATCAGCTCCAGAGGGTCCGGGACGTCGTGGAGCGACGCGATTCGTGTGAGCACCATGGCGCGCATTACTGTTCGTCCATGCCCTCCTCGAGCAACTGGTCGTCGTAGGCTTCCTCGAGTTTACGAATCTGGTGCGCCAGCGAGTCATCCTGTTCGATCTGCTTGGACACTTCCAGTTCCCAGCGCGTGCTGGCCGCGCGGAGCGAGTCGAGATCGAGCGGGAGTCGGAGGATCTTGGCCAGTCGCCGGGTCACAGCTTCGATACACGACACATTCGGTCCCTGCAGGTAGCTGGGAATTTCCGCCACGAGCGAGATCATGTCGATATTGACTTGGGGCGCCTGCGTCATCAGATACGTGATGAACGAACCCGGTCCTTCATAACCGGTCCGCGCGGTGCCGTACTGGGACATCTCCGGCAGCAGGTTTTCATCCGAGCAGGTCACGTAGAGGTGCGGCTGGCGCGTGTGGGGCACCGCCCCGCCGTAGGAGCCCACGAACAGGATCCGCCGCACGTTCACTTCCGCCGCGAGGCGCAGCAGACAGATCCCGAACTGCCGCCATCGCAGATTCGGTTCCTTGCCGATGAACAGCACGACATTGGCCGACTCGTCGTAATAGAAGATATTGGTCGGCAGGGCGAGCATCCGGACGAGCCCGTTTTCGATCTGCACATGGGGGCGGAAGAGCGCGGCAATCTCCATCGAACCGGGGAAATTGTAGATATAGAACGGGTCGGGATCGATGTCCGCGAACGGCTGAGCGCCGGTGAGCTGCACCAGGCGCGACACGGTTCCGGTCGATACGTCACCGCCATCCATCCACCCGCTGAACGCCAGCACGAGCGTCGCATCCTGCAGAGTGGGCCGATAGGAAATATGCAGTGCGTCGGTTTCACCGGTACGTCGGCTCATAATCGTATCTCTCATCTTCGACGAGCGTCGGTTCGTATCCGAACAGTCGTCAGCGGCTGCGCACCAGCACCATCCAATCCGCGTCCGGCTCGCCGGGCGGATCACCCAATGCCACGCTTCCCGGTCCGCGCACCGAGCTGACCGAACCGCGCTGCAGCTCGCCGCCCGTCCGCGGGTCCCACCAGGCGACGTCATACGCGCGGTCCTCCGGCGGCAGTTGGAGCGAAGTCGTGCCGCCCTCGGGCAGGTAGATCGCGTAGACCCGACCAGGCTGCGCGAAACAAAAATCATCCGCCGCGGACGTCAGGTGATCGGCGTGCGACATCTCGGTGAACGGCAGATAGGCGTGGAAGAAGCCCAGCGCCAGGCGGGTCAGGTCCCACAGGTGATCGCGGCTCCGCCAGTCCTCGCAGTTCAGGTCGTTGTGCGGATACTGGTAGCCGAAGTACCATTCGACACCTGCCCCGCCGGCCATCAGATTGGCCCAGAGGCAGTTCCGGCGCGCCTGATCATGCCCAGGGTCCAGCGCGTCGGTCTGGACTCCGTGCGCCCCGTGCCCGAATTCGTCGAGGCAGACGAGCCAGGTCCAGCCGGCTGCGGCCGAACGCTCGAGCCACTTGATTGTCTCGGCGTGCGTGTCGTCACCGGATTGGTTCATCTGCAGTGACGCGCCGTTGAACTCCCGCACACCCAGCAGCGGCGCGAAGACCTCGTCGTATTTCCCCGGAAACGTGTGGACGACCAGCGGATGATCGTACGGGTCCAGCTTCCGGAAGTACCGGATGAAGTCCTGCAGCTGGTCCGGCGTGTTCGTGTTCTCTTCGCCGAGGTTCCAGGTAAGCAGTCGTTTGTGGCCAAAGCGAGCGATCAGCTCCCGGTAGTACAGGCGCCGCACCGGTCCGAGCTCGCCGCCGTCCAGCGCCTGGTCGTTCTCCGTCTCTTGTGTGATGATATGCGCCATCAGTCCCCGGCGGTCCATGTGGTCGAGCACGACTTGCCACTGGTCGAGCTTGCTGACGTCGAATCGCGTCCGCGATTGGGGATCGATCCACGGCCAGGTGTCCTTGCCGTCGCCGCCGTCCAGGTTGTAGGTGACGAAGTAGACGCTGTTCATGCCTTTGGCGGCCAGGTAATTCAGCGCGCCGATGATCCCTTTCCCGCGCTCGCCACGCCACGTCGGGTCCCCTGGGCGCCAGTCCTGGACGTGTGCCTCGTAGCGATGCAGGAAGAGGCCGCCGGTGGCCTCACCTTCCCGCGTCAGCCCGTCGGTATCGCAGGTTCCGTCAAAGTCGACATAGGCGAGAAAATTCTCGGGGCTGTCGGCGCCTCCCTTGAGGAAATACTCGCCTGAGCCGGAGTACCGGTAATAGCGTTCTCCTGCATGGCGCAGGAATCCCTTGCGCCAGGGCCCGCTGCCGGCGTCGTCCTGGACGACGAACGCACCGCCGAGCGCGGCCACGATGGCGGCGTGGTCCACGACCGCCGCGTCCGGGCCTGCGGCCAGTACGGCGCGATACTCCCACGGTCCGGCCGTTTCCGGAACGAAGTGGACACGCCACTTGTTGCCCTCCGTCGCACCTGTCTCGCCCGCGTTGCCGTCGGCGGCGAAATAGCCCGGCACAACGCGTGTGCGATGACCCTGGGTGAAGGCCACGTCGAGGCGACAGTCCCGGAAGGGGTTGGGTTCGGCCGTTTCCCCGGCGGCTGGGCCGGAAAACGTGATGGTCACGGTGTGCAGCACGACCAGGTCGCCGGTCACCGTCGCGTCGTGCAACGCGGGACGTGGCGACTCGTCAGCGCGCGCGTAAGTTGCTCCGCCGGTGGGCACGACGAAACTCGCCAGCCCGCCCCCCAGGAGTAACCACTCGACGATGCGCACGGCTGCGATCCTCGGTCCTGTGCTCATCCGATCCTACTCCCCAGGCCGAGCACCTCCCGGCAGTACCGCAGACTCGCCTCGAGATCGTACTGCTGTTGTCGTGCTTCGAGTTCGCTCGACTCAGCCCCGGCGGGCCGATCGGCGGGCAGCGCGTAGGGACTGCCGCGCTTGGCCAGCGCCACGAAGCGGGCGAATTCCGCCGCCCGCGCCCGCGGAAACATCGACCAGAAATCGGAGCGCAGGTAGGGCAGGTCATAACCCCATTTGTACGAAATGACCTCCAGGACAAACGGCGTGTCCGGACACAGTTCCCGATAGCGCTGGAGATACGCCGGCCAATCCACCAGGCCGAGTCCCATGTTGACCCACATGGAGCGGGCTCCCTCGGGTGTCTCCCAGACCATGCTGTCGCGGATGCCGGTGGTGACCGCATACGGTCCGAGGATTTCGAGATTGACCAGCGGATCCTCCAAGGTCCAGGTGGCATTGCCGGGATCCATCGTGGCACCGACGAAGTCCTTCCCGGCCGCCTCGATCAGCTCGACCAGTTCCCAGGCCTGCATATCGCCCGCGTGATTCTCGATGGCGAATTTGACACCTGCTTCGACTGCTTCGTCGCGCACGGCGCGCAGTACCTTGATCATCGGGTCGAAGTGACGATAGATGCCGCCCTCGCCTTCGCGGTCCCGTCGACTGCCGAGATAGCAGCGCGCGACCGGACTGCCCAACTGTTTCGCCACACGCACGAGCAGCCGCGCGTGCTGCTCGGCGGGTCCCCACTTGCCAGCGTCGTACGACTGCGAGGTGGGACAGATGCTGCCCGTGCCCACCTGGAGCGCGATCCCCACCTGCTGCGCCAGCGCGCGGACCTGTGCCAGGTGCTGGTCGTCGAGGCTCTCATACACGTCCAGATCGGACAGCAGCAGCGTGTCGACCTGCAGGGACGCGGCGTAGTGGATCAGCTCTGACGCTTTCCAGTTGCACGAGCGGACCGAGAAATTGTCGAACCCCAGGCGGATCGCACCGGGGGCTGGGCGCCACGCACCCAGGGTCCTGTCCGCAGCGCTGGCGGCACCCGCGACGGCGAGCGAAGTCAGGAAGTTGCGGCGAGTCCACATGCGGCCATTCCCTTTCAGAGTGGTAACCTGCACACGAGTTCACGGGTCATTATAGTCCATGCGTTCTGCGGCCGCCTCCCTGTGCCGGTACCCCGGCGCGGCTGGGAAATTGCCGCGGCACTGTCGCCGTGTGAGCGACACTGTGATTTAATCGAACCGGGGGATCGGTAGTCTCTTGATCGGACACGATTGAGCCGAGCGACGTGCGGTGTCGGCCGTTGCGTGCCGCTCGGCGGGAGAGGTTCCACTCATGTGCCAGCACTGCCTGAGTCGACGGGAGTTTCATGCCGTGGCGGCCGCCGGTTTGACGACGAGCCTGTGGGGCGCTACCAGCGCACGCGGCGCGGAGCGCATGGAGATCGAGCCGTGGGATCCTGCGCGGCCGCCGCGGGTCACGGGTCGCGCGCTGCGCGTCCAGCCGGTGCTGGTGCACGCCGTGCTCGCACCGCGTGAGAAGACTTCCTGGCGGTCCTGGAGCGAGGTTGTCAACGAGCCGGCCGCGGCGGAGGAAATGCAGCGGATCGAGGGCGAGTTGCGGGCGCTGGCCGGGCGCGCCGAGTTTCCGCTCGAGATGCTGCCGCTGGCCAAGGTCACGACGCCCGAGCAGGCCGCCCGCCTGCAGCAAGGCAGTTTCGATGTCGTGCTGCTCTATGCCGCCTCCAATGCCGCCCTCTTTCCCGCCTGCTTCGCCGCCGATCCGCGGCGCGACACCGTGATCTTCGTGCGGCATCGATCCGGACCCACGTACTACGGCTACGAATGTCTCGGTGTGCGGCATGTCAAGACCCCGACGCCCGAGTGGTGCGCAGAGAACAGCGCGGATCAGCACGGCGGCGTCACGCTGGATGACATCGTGGTGGACGACTACGACGAAGTGCTCTGGCGCCTGCGTGCGCTGCACGGTCTGGTCAATTTCGTCGGCCAACGCGTCGTCGCGCTGGGAGGGCCTGGCGGCAAGTGGGATGCGACCGCTCCGGATGTGGCGCGGCAGCGCTACCGCTTCGACATTCGAGAAGTAACCTATGAGGAGCTGACCGCGCGCCTGCAGGCCATCGCGGCGGACCCGCATCTGCAGCAGCTCTGCGCCCAGTGGACGCAGCGCTACCTGGACCTGCCCGACACGCGGCTGGAAACCGACCCCGTGTTCGTGCAGCGGGCCTTCGCCCTCTACATCGTGTTCCGCCAGTGGCTGGAGGAGCACGCCGCGCCAGCCATTACGATCAACCAGTGCATGGGCACCATCCTCTCCGCCTCGAACACGACCGCCTGCATGCCGCTCAGCTGGCTCAATGATGAAGGGTTCCTGGCGTTTTGCGAGTCGGATTTCGTGGTGGTGCCGCCGGGGGTCCTGCTGCACTACATTTCCGGCAACCCGGTCGTCATGCACAACTCGACCTTCCCACACCGGGCCATGGTCACCTGCGCGCACTGTACCGCGCCGCGCCGGATGAACGGGTCGCGGTACGAGCCGGTGCGGATCATGACACATTACGAGTCGGATTTCGGGGCTGCCCCGAAGGTCGACATGCCGATCGGCCAGC